>NZ_CP041743.1:2505000-2805000 GCF_007556815.1 Paraburkholderia megapolitana | reverse complement strand
AGTTGCGGGTCACCGAGTGCGGCGATCCAGTCCGCAGACGGCCACGCCTGCGCAGCCGGTGTCACGGTGCCGAGCGTTTTCGCGAGTGCGTCTGCGGCCGGCGCGCGCATCGTGACCGCATGGCGCGCGGTGCCGTCGTCGACGCACGCGGTGAGCATGAGTGCAAGCACGATCGATGCGAGCGCCGTGCATGCAACGGGTAGGTTCGGGGCGCGCAGTTTCATCGGCGGGACCGTCCGAAGCGGGCGGCAAGACGCGGTCGCGCCTGATCGAGCGGACCGAGCCTTCCGCGCACACCGTCGACAATGCCGCAACCGATGCCCAGCAGTTTCGTCAGCTTGTCCTGCTCGAACAGGGTCACCTGCACGACCTGCCACAGCGTAATCAGATTCGGCACGATGGCGACCGGAAACGAGCGCAGGTATTGCCGACATAGATACATCGCGTTGCGCGCCATGTAGTAGCGGCGAAACGCGGGATGGTTCATCGACGTGACGTGCCAGAACGCGAACCGATGCGTGCGTTTTTCGCCGATCCGGTGGCGCAGCACGAGGTTCGGATCGAGATAGAACGGCACGCCGCGCTTCAACGCGCGCAATGAATACTCGGTGTCGACGTGATCGATGAAGAGCGCTTCGGTGAACGCGCCGAGCTGTTCGTACGCGAGCCGCGAGATCACCGCCCCCGACGACAGCAGAAACGAACAGCGTTGCAGCGGGCCGTCGTCCTGCACGTCGAGCGTGCGGACCGTAAAGCCATTGCTGTACATCTGCGGCAAAAAGCGCTCGGCGTTCTCGTCGTAGATTTGCGGTCCGATCGCAAATGCCTGCGTGCCGAGCCGCGCACACGATGCCTGCATGATCGCGAAGAAATCGTCGCTGGCGCGCGAGTCCTGATCGAATAGCGCGACTGCCGTCGCCCCCTGCGCGAAGAGTCGCGCAAGCCCGCGGTTATAGGCGCCGGCGATGCCGCCGTGGTTCGCGTTGTGCAGATAGTCGATGCCGACGCTGTTCAGCATCACGGGAATTTCGGGGCGCGCATCGGGCGAATTGTCTACCGCGAGCAGCGACGCGCAATGCGCGCGCAGCCCGGCAACGTGTAGCAGTTGCTGATCGGTCGGGCGGTACAGCACGACGAGTGCGCCGAGCGTGCTCGCATCGACGTCATGATCGAGCGATGGTGTAGCCACCTGGGTATCCGTATGACTGGAGCGCCGTTGCATGGGGCTGCCGGTCAATGTGTCCTGGTACGGGATCGGAGTGAGCTTCATGTGGTCAGTGTCCCGCATTGACGCCCGACACGCGCGCGGGTCTGGTCAGCCACATCGTCGCGGCGAGCCCGACACAGACGATGCTGGCCATATAGAAGAGGTCGTTGGTCGCCATCATGTAGGACTGTTGCTGGACGACTTCGCGGATCACCGGCAGCGGGCCGGTAGCGAGGCCCGCATCGTGGACGGACTGCACAAACAGATTGGTCCCGTCGGAAGCTTGCGTGACCGACTGGCGCAGCGTGCCGTAGTGAAACGCGGCGCGACTGTCCCACCAGGTGATGCTCAGCGCGGTGCCGAACGCAGCGGACACCGTACGCAAAAAATTCGATAGACCCGATGCGGCAGCGAGCTTGTGATCGGGCACGCGCGAGACGATCGCCGCGGTCAGCGGAATGAAGAAGCAGGGCAGCCCGATGCCCTGGATCAGCCGCGGCGTGACGATTTGCCAGAACGACATCGTCAGCGTGAAGTGCGCGTTCCACCACAGCACGGCGGCGAAGACGAGAAAGCCGAACGTCGTGACCATCCGCGCGTCGAGCTTCTTGAGGTAGATGCCGATCAGCAGCGAGAACACGAACGCGAGAATGCCGAGCGGCGCCGACGCCATGCCCGCCTGCATCGCGGTGTAGCCCATCACCGTTTGCAGCCAGAGCGGAAAGATCACGCCGATCACCGAGAACGCCATCATGCCGAGCGAGGTGATCGCGACGCCGAACGTGAAGGTCCGGTCGCGAAACAGCGAGAGGTCGATGACCGGCTGCGACTCGGCGGATTCCCAGATCAGCAGCGCCGACAGCGACAACGCGGCGACGACCGCGAGCGTGACGATCAGCGACGAATCGAACCAGCTGTATTCGCGACCCAGATCGAGCACGGCCTGCAACGACCCGACACCGACTACGAGCAGCACGATACCCGGCACGTCGATGCGCGGACGGCGTGCCGGCGCGCGCTCGCGTCGCAGCAGCGACACGCACACGAGGAACGCGAAGATACCGATGGGCAGGTTGATGAAGAAGATCCATGGCCATGAAAAACGATCGATGATCCATCCGCCGAACACCGGCCCGAGGATCGGGGCGAGCAGTACCGTCATCGCCCACAGGGCGAGCGCGAACACCCGCTTTTGCGGCGGGAACGCGCGCAGCAGAATGGTTTGCGACAGCGGTACCATCGGCCCCGAACTGAGGCCCTGCAGCGAGCGGAAAAACACCAGCAGTTCGAGGTTCGGCGCAACCGCGCACATGATCGACGTCAGGGTGAACAGCAGCACCGAGACGATGAAGAGCCGCGCTTCGCCGACCCGCGCCGACAGCCAGCCAGTGAGCGGCACCGCGATGGCCGCCGACACCGAATACGAACTGATCACCCAGGTCGCCTGCGAATTCGCTACGCCCAGGCTGCCTGCTATCGACGGCACCGCGACGTTGGTCACCGTCGAGTCGAGCATCTCGATGAAGGTCGCGAGCGACAGCGCGAACGTCAATAGCGCGAGCCGCGCGCCACGCAGCAAAGGTGGTGCGCCGCCGTTGCCGGCGGGTGAAAGTGAATCTGGACCCGGGCCCGGTACGGAGTCCTGCAACGCGCCCGTCATGCAAACGATTCCAGCTCCGCCACAGCGGGCACGGACGGCACGAAACGCTCGATGTACTGCGCGGCGGCGACACACGCATTCGGCTCGGCAACGATGTGCTGCCGGGCCGTTGCGCACTGGGCGGCAACGCCGGTATCGCGCGTCACGTGGCGCAGCGCCGTGGCAATCGCGCGGCCGTTCGCGGGCCCGTCGATCCGCACGCCGCAACCGGTCTTCTCGATGCGCGCGGCGTTATCGAACTGGTCGTGGGCAAACGGCGTGACGACCTGCGGGATGCCGCTCGCGAAGGCGAGCGCCGCGGTACCGATGCCGCCGTGATGAACGATGGCCGCGCAGCGCGGCAGCAGCGTATGCATCGGCACGAACGGCCGCACGCGCACGTCCGGCATGGCCGCGAGCGACGCCGGCTTGCTGCGCGTGAGCAAGATGGCGCGCGCGCCGGTCAGGCGCAGTGTTTCTTCGACGGCGCCGAAGTAGGCGGCTTCGTCGATCAAGGTCGAGCCGGCAGTGAACACGACCGGCGGCGCACCGGATGAAAGAAAGTCGGCGAGATCGTCGTCGAGCGGCGTAGCGGTGGACTCGACCGGCAACGGAAAGCCGCACAGAAAGCGGTTTGAAGGCCAGTCGGGCTGGGGCTTCGCGAACCAGTCGGGAAACAGGCACAGCACGCCATCCGGCGAATGCAGCCATTTGCCGAGTATCCGTCGTGCCGGTGCCAGGCCGATCTCGTTGCGTACACCGTTCAGTGCCGGTCCGAGCGCCGGGTCGAGCACGGCTTTTTCGATCAGCCGCATCGATGCGATCCGCACCTGCAGCGGCAGCCACATCGGCACGGTGAAGCGCTTGTGCGTAGGCGGCGCGTGCCCGGACAGCAACGTTGAAGGCGATACCTGCACGGACACATACGGCGTGCCGTGCACCTCCTGAACGATGCGTGCGGCGAAGGCCCAGAGCGAGCCGAGCATCACGGTATCGTCGGTGAGCAGTGACGAGAGCGCGTCGACATGCGGACGGATGGACGGCGCGATGACTTTCCAGAGCACGCGAAACGACGTGCGCGGATTCCACAGCGCCGGATTCGCGAGCGCTTCTTCGTATTCCCGCGCGGTGCCGATCGGCACGAACGCGAAACCCTCTGCCTCGACGAGCGGGGCGAACGGCGGGTGCGTGCAGAAGACGACCCGGTGCCCGCGCTGCATGAGCGTGCGGCCGATCGCGAGGAACGGATGAACGTCGCCGGCGGAGCCGATGGCCGTAATAACGATCTGTGCCATGAGTGCGCTCAGTACAGGTCCGGCATGCGCGCCCGGACGGTCTGCGAAGTTCCCGGCAACGGCACGCGAGTGCGGTACGCGACCGGGGCCGGCTGTGCGATCGCGCTGATTGCAGAGCGCGCGAAAGCCACGCTCACGCTCCGTACGAGGTGTTCAGTTCGAGTGGCGCAAACGTTTGCTCTTGCGCTGCGGCGGCAACGAGGACCGGAGCTGCGGTCTGAACCGGCTCGCCGTAAAAGCCGAGAATCTCGTCGCGCACGGCTGCGGCCTGTGAGCGGCCTTCCAGGTCGAGGAAGTGACCTGCGTCGGGGATCGCAGCGAATTGCGCACCTTTGACGTAGGTTGAGATCTGCCGGATATCGCGGGCGGTCGTATGTTCGTCGAGCATGCCGTTGATGAACTTCACCTGGCAGCGGATGTTCGACATCTGCGGCAGATAGACGTCCGGCTGCAACGCGAGAATCTGGTCGACGTGGAACGCGACCTGATCCTGTTCTTCCTTCGGCAGACTGGTCAGATAGCGGTAGTTGAGCAGCTTCACGATACGCGGCAGATTACGCCCGACCGTATCGTTGAGCAGATGCGCGGCCGCCTTGTTTTCACCGCGCGACAGCAGGTCGCGCGCGGTGGTGATGTAGCGGACCATCGCGTCGTTCAGGTACGGCGAAAACGAACAGATCGCCGCGCGGCGAATGCTGCTCGCGCCGCGCGAAAGTGCCAGCAGCGCCGCCAGCCCGCCCCACGAGACCGAACAGAGATAGCCTGGCTTGTAGCGGTGAATCAGCTCGAGCAGGATGTCGACCTCGTCATCCTTGCTGAGCAGAAACGAACGCTTGTTATGTTGCCGGGACTGACCGGCATACGGCAGGTCGAAGCACAGGACGTTGTGATGCGCGCTCATGTACTTGATGGTCTGCCCGAACGACGCAGTTGTCGCCAGTGCACCGTTGATCAGGATCACGCTGTCGCGATCGGCATGGAAGATATGCCGCTCGACGTGCACGTGGAAAGAATTCGCGAGGCGAACGGCTACTTTTTCGACAGGCATGTCCATCTCCACATTCCGGAAGACAAAACGATTCACCGTCACGCCAGGACGCGCGACCTCGAGCGGCGACATCGGGGAAAGCAATGCGCACCGCATTTAAAAGCTGAACTAATCAGTTGCATTGTGCAGTGCAATGCTGTTGGTGTGAATATAGTCTGGCGAAATGGGTAAACGCAAGATAAAAGTAAATAAAATCCATCCAGACATGGGTATTCGTTGGGAAATTAAACAAGATGCATAAATTTAATCAAAGTGACTCGATGGCCCATGTCCAGCACTAATGCAGGGCGCCTGGCCGCGACAGGAAGGTGCATTCGTTGTGCGCAGGCGCTGTGTTTACGCCACAGTTTTTGCCTGGCCTGAGTGGCGTTCATGTCCATGTAACGTGATCGTGAGTGGGCTGTTGCGGCGTGTGGGTGGCCGGCGGGTGAACTGGGCAAACTGCGGAGAACCGCACCGGCTATAGCTAATATGCTAAGCCGGGCAACTCATATGCGCGCGATGACATGTTTGTCGGAACGGCGCCGGGCGCATTCGGGCGACCGCCGTTTCTCGACGCGTGCAGATGAGCGGGCACACCGCGGGCGGCGCTTGCAGTGGGCGGTCTTCTGTTCGTCGCCGACAGGCGAGCGGCTGTCGGCGAGGGCTTCGAGGGGACGGCGGGCGTTTGAATTTACCGATCGAATCATTTTCAGGGTGAATGGGAGGTTTTTGGCGAATTATGGTTTTTTATTCAATTGAATTTGCATAAATTTATCTCGATGTATTATCAAAGATATAACGATTTTACGAATTTATATTGCACCTTGTGCGAGTCTTCCGCATGCGCCGCGACGGTGCCTGTCGCACAGTGTTCGGGCACGGGCCGGGGCGAAGGTGTCGAGAGAAGGTATCCCGGGTAGTGGGCCGTTATGAGCCAGGTAAACCGCTCTACCGGTCGTGGCCCAGCGTCAGGCAAATGAAGGGGACCACGACAGCCAGGTGCATGACGAGACGCTTACCCTGCTCATTCCTGCGTTTCGGAACGGGCGCGGGGCCATGCTTTCGTGGCCCAGCTCATGATGAAAAACGCGAGGGTCAGGCCGATCAGGGTGCCGAGACCCGTTGCCCGACCGTCGACGTAAAACAGTACCGACACTGCGGCCAGCCCGATCGACGCGACGCCGAGCCAGAGCGCGGGCAGCGGGCTGCGTGCCGTGAGCGTCGCTTCGCTCTCGATCTCGACACCGGGTCCCGTCACACCGGGCAGCGTCTGACCGGGTAGAGGATAAGGATCGGCGGTGGATACGGTGCCCGTGCGCCGCCGCGTCCGACCGCTCGCCTTCGCGCCGGGCAGCGCCAGCAGCATCGAGATCACCATCGCGAACAGTGCCCAGCTGAACCCCACCAGGATCATGAGCGGAGTCGACGGCCTGTATTGATGCCGGAAGATCGAAATCGCGGCGCCCAGCAGCCCCACACCGATCACCGAAAACATGATGCCGACCGCCAGAAAGGCGAAGGGGATGCGTTTTTGCTCAATCTGGCTGTTTGCCATGTCTCCCTCCTGTAGGGTGGAAAGCGTATTGTCGCGAGGGTTGCGGCCGCTGCGGGACGAGCCGATATTTTCCCTGAATGGGCGCGGCGCGCGGTCGTTCGGCCAGGGGATACGGGGTTCGGCGGGGGCTCAAAGCGGCGGCGGACTACGAGTATTACGCAATGCGATCCTCTCCATAACCGATACTGATTGTTGTTGAAGCGGATATGGCCCGTTTCTACGATGAGCGCTCGCCGGCCATGCAGCACCCACATTCGACAAGAAAGACACTATCCGGAGACTGTTCATGAATCAGCACGCCAATGAGCACGCGAGGCCCGAACGGGCGATCAAAACGGCGGAGGACGCCATGCGCCTGGTGGAGGCGAGCCGTCTGACGCATATCAAGGTCGGCATGTCGGATATCGACGGAGTCCTGCGTGGCAAGTATCTGCGCAAGGACAAGTTCCTCGGCGCGTTGAAGGCCGGCTTCGGCTTCTGCAACGTCGTGCTGGGCTGGGATCTGGACGACCAGATGTACGACAACACGCGCTACACCGGATGGCATACGGCTTATCCGGACGCGATGGTGCGCATCGTGCCCGAGAGTTGCCGGCGTCTGCCGCTCGAGCCGGGCGACGGCGAAGACATGCTGTTCTTCCTCGCCGAATTCACCGGCGACGCCGAACCGGTGTGTCCGCGCAGGCTGTTGCATCGCGTGCTCAAGCGTGCCGCGGACATGGGCTTCGACGCGTTCGCCGCGCTCGAATACGAATTCTTCATGTTCGAGGAAACACCGCACTCGATCCGCGAGAAGAACTACCGCAACCTGAAGACCTGGACGCCGGGCAACTTCGGTTACTCGGTGTTGCGCAGCACGGTCGAAGGCGATTTCTACAGGCAGTTGCTCGATATGTGCGAGCAGATGGACATGGCGATCGAAGGGCTGCACACCGAAACTGGCCCGGGCGTTCTCGAAGCCGCAATCGCCGTCGATAACGCCGCCGATGCTGCCGACAAGGCGATGCTGTTCAAGACTTTCACGAAGGCCCTTGCACAGAAGAATCAACTGATGGCGACCTTCATGGCGAAGTGGTCGCACGAATACCCGGGGCAAAGCGGTCATATCCATTTGTCGCTGCGCGATGCGCGCACCGGCGAGTCGGTGTTCCACGACGCTAGCCGCCCCCACAACATGAGCGTGCGGCAGGGCGCATTCATGGCGGGCGTGCAGCGCTATCTGCCCGAATTCATGGCGATGTACGCGCAGACGGTGAACAGTTATTCACGGCTCGTGCCCGGCTACTGGGCGCCGCTCGATGCAACCTGGGGCGTCGAGAACCGGACCACCGCGTTGCGGTTGATCCCGGGCTCGGAGAAATCGCAGCGCATCGAGGTGCGCATCGGTTCCGCCGATGCCAATCCCTACATCGCGCTGGCCGCCGCACTGGGTGCCGGCCTGTACGGCATCGAGCAGGCGCTCGAGCCCGACACGATCGTCACGGGCAACGCGTATACACAAACTTTTCCCGATCATCTGAAGCTGCCGTGCACGCTGTGGGAATCGGCGCAGCGGCTGCGTCAGTCGCAGGCGGCGCAGACTTTGTTCGGCGCAGCGTTCGTCGAACATTTCGCGGCCACCCGCGAATGGGAAGATCGTCAATTCCGTAGGCACGTGACCGATTGGGAACTGGCCCGCTACTTCGAAATCATCTGAAGCGACTCTACTCATGAAACAGGAACTGATAACCCTTAGTCCGATCGACGGCAGCGAATACGTGCGTCGTCCGTATGCGAGCGAGTCGCAGATCGCGCAGACACTGCAGCGCGCCCAGTCCGCACAGAAGGCGTGGCGCGACGTACCGTTGAAGGAACGGATGGCGGTGATTGGCAGCGCGGTCGAGCACTTCGTCGCGAACAAGGCCGCGATTGCCGAGGCGATCACGCGGCAGATGGGACGACCGCTGCGCTATACGCCCGGTGAAGTGGAAGGTTTCGCGGCGCGTGCGCGGCACATGATCGCGATTGCCGAAGAATCGCTGAAGCCAGTGCAGGTCGCGCCGCAAGATGGTTTTACGCGCTTTATTGCGCGCGACCCGGTCGGCGTGGTGCTGACGATCGCACCATGGAACTACCCGCTGCTGACAGCGGTGAACAGCATCGTGCCGGCGCTGCTGGCGGGTAATACGGTGATCCTCAAGCACTCGGATCAGACACCGCTATGCGCCGAACTGATCTATCAGGCGTTCGTCGCGGCCGGTGTGCCCGAAGGAGTGTTCCAGTATCTGCATCTCGATCATGAGCGCGTACAACGGCTGATTCGCGCGGACGAGATCGGCTTCGTCGCCTTTACCGGTTCGGTGCGTGGCGGCCGCTCGGTCGAGGAAGCATCGGCGGGGCGCTTTATCGGCGTCGGGCTGGAGCTGGGTGGCAACGATCCGGCCTACGTGCGCGCCGACGCGCAGCTCGATCACGCAGTGGAGACGCTGGTGGACGGCGCGTTCTTCAACTCGGGGCAGTCGTGCTGCGGCATTCAACGCATCTACGTAGCGCAGGCGCTGTACGACGATTTCGTCGAGCGCGCGGTTGCGCTGACGAAGCAGTACGTGCTCGGCAATCCGCTCGATGCGGACACCACGCTCGGTCCGGTTGTACGCACAGCCGCAGCCGACGAGGTCCGTACGATTGTCGGCGAAGCGCTGGCGAAAGGCGCACGCAATCTGATCGATGAAGCGCAGTTCGGCTTGTCGCGAGCCGGGACGCCGTATGTGGCGCCGGGCGTGTTCGTCGATGTGAATCACGGCATGAAACTGATGAACGACGAATGCTTCGGGCCGGTGGTCGGCATCATGCCGGTATCGGGCGACGAGCACGCGATCGAACTGATGAACGATAGCCCTTACGGTTTGACCGCCGCCGTTTTCACCACCGATGAAGACGCGGCGCTGTCGATCGGTCGCCGTGTGGAAACCGGCACCTTCTTTATGAACCGTTGCGACTATCTCGACCCGGCGCTGGCGTGGACCGGTGTGAAGCAGACCGGGCGCGGCGCGACACTGTCGGCGATCGGCTACGAACATCTGACGCGGCCGAAGTCGTTTCATCTGAAAACACGTATTTAAAGCGCCACTCTGAGCGCCATCGAAGGAATCCCCATGTCACTTCCGTCAGCAAACTGGAATTACCCGACCGCGGTCAAGGTCGGCGCGGGCCGTGTCCGCGAACTGTCGCAATGGTGCAAGAGCCTCGGCATGCGCAAGCCGCTGCTGATCACCGATCCGGGGCTCGCATCGCTGCCGCTCATCAACGATGTGCTGCAACAGTGCCGCGCCGATGGCCTCGAAAGCGGGCTGTTTCACCAGATCAAGGGCAATCCGACCGGCAAGAATGTCGAAGACGGCGTGGCGGCCTATAAGGCCGGTGGCCACGACGGCGTGATCGCCTTCGGTGGCGGCTCCGCACTGGATGCGGCCAAGGCCGTCGCGCTGATGGTCGGTCAGGATCGTCCGCTATGGGACTTCGAGGACGTCGGCGACAACTATCTGCGCGTGAACGTGGCTGGCATGGCCCCGGTCGTCGCGGTGCCGACGACGGCCGGGACCGGCTCGGAGGTCGGCCGCGCCTCGGTGATCACCGACGACAGCGCGCACGTGAAGCGCATCATCTTTCACGCGCGCATGTTGCCGGCGATCGTCATTCTCGACCCTGAGTTGACCGTCGGTCTGCCGGCGAAGCTAACAGCCGCGACCGGCATGGATGCGCTGTCGCACAACCTCGAAGCATATTGCTCGCCGTTCTATCACCCGATGGCGGCAGGGATCGCCGTCGAAGGCATCCGGCTCATCAAGCAGTTCCTGCCGCGCGCGGTCAGGGACGGTCGCGATCTCGACGCGCGTCTGCAGATGCTGGTTGCCTCCAGCATGGGCGCTACGGCGTTTCAACGCGGGCTCGGCGGCATGCATGCGCTCGCGCATCCGCTCGGTGCGCTGTACGACGCGCATCACGGCCTGCTGAACGCGATCCTGATGCCTTACGTGCTCAAGGCCAACGAGTCCGTCATCGCCGAACGCATCGAATTGCTTGCACGCTACCTCGAACTTGCTTCGCCGTCGTTCGGCACGTTTCTCGACTGGGTACTGTCGATGCGCGACACGCTCGAGATTCCGCACACGTTGCAGGAAATCGGCATCGACGCCGGCCAGGCAGCGAAGGTCGGTGCAATGGCGGTAGCCGACGGCTCGTCCGGCACCAATCCGATCCAGTTCACCGCCGACGAGTACAGCGAGATTTTCGTCGCGGCGGTGAACGGGTCGTTGTGATATCGCTAGCGCTTATCGGGAGATCGTGTGGCAAGGATCGGGATCGCGGGCTTCTTGCACGAGACGAATACCTTCGCGTCGAGCCGCGCGCGCTTTAGCACGTTCGTCGAAGCCGACGCGTGGCCAGGATTGCTGGTCGGCGCCGAGATGTTCGACGCGGTGGCGGGCGTGAACCTGGCGATCGATGGTTTCATCGAGGCAGCGCGGGATGCACATCAACTGGTCCCGTTGCTGTGGGCTTCCGCGAACCCATGCGGCGTTGTCACCGACGACGCGTTCGAAGCGATCGCCTTCATGCTCGACCGGATGATCCGCGATGCCGGACCGCTCGATGCTTTGTTTCTCGATCTGCATGGTGCGATGGTGACCGAGCATCTGCAGGACGGCGAGGGCGAACTGCTGCGGCGCTTGCGCGAACGTGTCGGCGACGCAATGCCGATTGTCGCCGCACTCGACTTTCACGCGAACATCACGCCGACGATGATCGAGCACGCGAGTGGCTTCGTCGCGTATCGCACCTATCCGCATGTCGACATGGCGCGGACCGGGCGACGCGCATGCGTGCTGCTCGACCGGCTGCTTCAGGGTGACGTGCTCGGGAAGCGCTATCGTCAGTTGCCGTTTCTGATTCCGATGCCATGGCAAAGCACGTTGAGTGAACCGATGTGCGGCCTGGTCGCGCTCAGCGAATCGCTCGAGTCGGAGCGCGTTGCGACGATCGATTTCGTGCCAGGTTTCCCGCTCGCCGATATCTACTACAGCGGTCCGAGCGTGATTGCGTATGGCAGCGATCCGGTTGCGCTCGATATTGCGGTTGAGCAACTGACCGAAGCGGTGCTTGCGAGTCAGGCGGCGTTCGGCGGGTGTCTGCATGCGCCTGCCGTAGCCGTCGAACATGCGCTCACGCACACGCGGCGGGTTGATACGGGACGTGTGATCCTCGCCGACACGCACGACAATCCAGGCGGCGGCGGTGCGGGCAATACCACCGATCTGCTGCACGAATTACTACGGCAAAACGCGCAGCACGTGTGCGCCGGTGTAGTGTGCGATGCAGTGTTCGCCGAGGCGGCGACGCGGGCGGGTATCGGAGCGGTTATCGATGTGTCGTTAGGCGGTTCGAGCAGTAGTTCAAGCGCGGAAGGCGGTGCGCCGCCGCTACAAGGACCGTTCGAGGTGCTGGGGCTCGGCAACGGTCGTTTTATCGGCACCGGGCCGTTCTACCTGGGCTGCCAGATGGACCTCGGGCCAATGGTGCGTGTGCGTTGCGGCGGCCCGCAAGGTATCGATATCGTGGTGTCGAGCCGTAAACAGCAGGCCGCCGATCAGGCGATGTTCCGCCATGTCGGCGCGAATCCTGCTGATTACCGCATCCTCGTGCTGAAAAGCTCGGTGCATTTTCGCGCCGACTTTGCCGCGCTCGCCGACGAGATCCTGATGGTGGCCGCTTCCGGCGTCAACATCGCGGACCTGCGGCAGTTGCGCTATGAGAAGTTGCGGCCTGGTGTCGTCTTGCTGTGAGTTCTACATCGCGACTGTCTCGGCGTCGTGAAAGATCTTTGCCACGATCATCCACTTCCCATCGAACTTCAGCAGGTTGAGGTTATCGATAAAGATCTTCTCGAAGATCCGCACGCGAACCTGTGCGAACGCCATCTCCGGCGACAACACACTGATCTGCAGGACGGAATCGATACGAGGCTGCGACACGCTCTTAGGCGGTTTGCGCACTGCGATTTCCGCACGATACTGGGCAAATGGGCGCAGACTGAATTTGCCGTCTTGCATCCCGAACAGCGAACTGGTCGGATGGAAAATCTGATCGAATTTTTCCAGATCGCACTCGTACATGACGTCGAAGTAAATCTGCAGGGCTTGATGGATATCTGGGATTTCCATGTTGTTCTCCGTTTGGGGTAATGGCTAGGATAGTCCCGTATCGAAGACGTCATCCTCTACATATGCTTCGATCCGATTTCGTCCCTTCTCTTTTGCCGCATAGAGCGCACGATCCGCTGCTTGTAGCAGGAACCCGCCAGTATCGCCTTGTGGCGAATCAAATGTTGCGATTCCAATGCTGATGGAGGCGTAGCGTCCCGTTGACGTCCGATTCTCGATTCGCAACTGGTTGACAGATTCCTGCATGGTGCGCGCCACGATGTTTGCGCCAAGGCGATCTGTATCGGGAAGAATCGCGGCAAATTCCTCGCCTCCATAGCGTGCGAGCAGATCGGTGCGGCGTGGAAGCGCTGCGCGCAATGCCTGAGCAAACTCCGCGAGACAACGATCGCCCGCTTGATGCCCATAGCGATCGTTCAAAGCCTTGAAATGGTCGATGTCGATCATTAACAGCGACAACGCACGGTTCGCACGCACCGCACGAAGCCACTCTGTTTCGAGCGTCCGGTCAAAGGCACGGCGGTTTGCCAACCCGGTCAACGCATCGGTCAGCGAGAGCGCCTCGAGTCTGTCGCGAGCTTGCTGTAAGTCCCTCTGAGCCGTCTCGTAGTTTCGCTGAAGCACCGTGACCCGGAGTCCATACAATACGAAGACCGCAACCAGCACACTCGCGCCGAAGTCGAAGTAGTGTCGCGCGATCTGGATGCTCATAAGCAGCAGTGCGGTGGTAAAGATCACTGGGCTCGCAATATTCAGAAAGTCAGCGAAATTATTCGGGAATCGCGCTTTTGCGGTGTCGGCTCTCTCGCGTGGCAAATGCAAGACAAGGATGCAAAAAAACAGATTGGGCACCACGCCCAGCAACTCGTAGTACGAGGCGTAGGGCAGCTGGCCAGCAATCTTGTTGTGCAAAGCGATCAGGACTGTGTCGACAAACATGTACCAGCAGAACAGGCGATAAAACCGCCTTTCGTCCTCGGTGGTCGCGGCGAACAGCCGCAACACGAGTATCGCGCACATGGCGATGTCGACGTTATTGTAGAAATCGATCAACGCGTCGCCAGAGACAGGATGACGCGCCATATACGTAAATGGGACGACGTCGAAAAGCGTTACGAATACGAGGTAGGCGATGATAACGGCCTGAATGGAGTCTATCCAGAGGAAGGAACGCAAATACGGCTTGCCGCTTGGATGCGACAGGAGAATGACAGTCGGCACATAGTCCAGGATCATCAGAAAGTCAGTGTAGTCAACCTGCAATGGGGTTGGCTGACCTGCTGAGAGACTACTAAGGTAAATCCAGCCACGAAGCACGAGTGCTATCGCGCCCATCAGGACGCTGATCGCGAGCAGCACCCAGTGCCGCTGGAGAGAGACTGCGCGCTGCGCCCTCCAGCAGCACAACGTGAGGACTATAAGGTCTGTTGCGACCAGAAAGAGAAACGTTACTGTCCAACCTCTCATGACATCGTTCCGCGCGGCCATGAGGCCAAGTGCTTCCAGACCGATGAGGCCAGGCGCAAGGAGAACGGAGTATCGAGGCCTGAACGGTTGGCGCAACATAAGCGTTATCCAATCTGCGAATACCTGAGATCGGTTCGCGTTCGGAAATCAGGCAGGCATATGGCGTCGACGTCAGCCCAGCACGATCGACGGCAACAGCCACGGCACATTCGCTTCGATGATCGGCAGGAAACTGGCTTTGAGCAACTGCATGCTGTCTTCAGCCAGTTGTTGCGGCAACAGCCCCAGGTCGTCGACGCGTGCGATCATCGTCAGTTCGCGGAAGAATTCCTCGCCCGGAATCGGGAACAGGCGAAACGCCTGCGAAAATTTCTTGTCCTCGGTCAATCCCGATTGCAACAGACACAGCGGCGTCGTGATGGTCCAGCCGGCATTCGCCATGATCAGCGACATGATCGCAAACGTATTGTCGAGCTGCAGACGCAACGGCGGCTGAATGCCCCATTTCTCCAGTTGCGTTTCGATACTGCGGCCGATCACAGTCGTGTTGCTGTAACGAATGAAATCGCCGCCCACGAGCAGGTTGCGCAGCGAATGGACCGATCCCTTGAAGTTGCTCGGCAGCACCAGCACGAACGGCTCGCGCAGAATGCGCTGGCGGTACAGCAAGGGGCTTTTCTCGACCGGATCGTCGGACACGATGATATCGACGCGTCGCGACAGCAACGCGTCGGCGTGCTGGTGCGACTGCCCGGTCACCATCGACCAGTTCGTCGTGCGCGCCCGGATCGCCGCGAGCAGCCCGGCACCGATACTCGTTGCCAGCGAATCGACAAGCGCAATACGAATGTGCTTGATCGGTTCGCCGCGCGGCTTGCAGAACTCCTGGCTCAGATCTCTCGCTTCGCCGAGCAACGTGCGCGCGCGGTTATAAAACTGGCGTCCGCCTGGCGTGAGCATCGGCGGGCGCTGCGAGCGGTCGAGCAGTTGCAGGTTGAGTGCCTGCTCGAGGTTCGACAGCGTTTGGGAAACGGACGACTGCGTGATGCCGAGCCGCTGCCCGGCCGCAGTCATGCCGCCGGATTCGACGACCACCACGAAGACCTCGAGCGCCTTCAGATCGAAATGGATGCCGCTTTGCATGGGTTGATCGGGTTGCAGTGGGTAAAGACAGCGTTTTTAGGCGCGATCAGTGTAGACGAAACATCTCGCTCGTTCGCCCCGGGCGTTTCCCGATGGGCAAATTTCCATAACTTCCCCATATGAATAAGTATCTTAACCATAGTAGATGTTTATCCTGTTCGTTCATAATATCGGCACACAGCGCTCGGTCTTATCCATGCGCAACCCGATACCAGGCCGACACCAACCCGCACTGGAGACGATTTACTAGCCTTCGCGTACGCTGACGTACCGCCAGGCTGTATCCGCGCTTCCTGCCGGAGCGGCTTCCCCTTTCCCGTGTCAACCGATGAGTCACTGATATGTCCGATACCACCGCTGTCCGTCGCGCGGCGTTTCGCCGCAAGGTCGCTGCCCGCGAGGCACTGCTCGTCGCGGGTGCGTTCAACGCGCTGAGTGCGCGGATCATCGCCGATCTCGGTTTCGAGGCCATTTATCTGACCGGCGCCGGCGTGACCAACATGTCGCTCGGTCTGCCCGACCTGGGCTTCGTGGGCTTGCGCGAGATCGCCGAGCACACTGCGTGGGTGCGCGATGCGGTGTCGCTGCCGATCATCGTCGATGCAGATACGGGGTTTGGCAACGCACTGAACGTACGACATACGGTGCGTACGCTCGAACGATCCGGTGCCGATGCGATCCAGTTCGAAGACCAGGTGATGCCGAAGAAATGCGGACATTTTTCAGGGAAAGAAGTGGTCTCGACGGGAGAAATGCTCGGCAAGATTCGCGCGGCGGTCGATGCACGCACCGATGAGAATCTGCAGATCGTCGCGCGTACCGATGCAGCCGCGGTGCACGGCATCGATGCCGCAATCGAACGCGCGCATCGTTTCGTCGAGGCCGGCGCCGACATTCTCTTTATCGAAGCGACCGAAACGCTGGCCGACGTCGAACGTTTGCCGGGGCTATTCAATGCGCCGCAACTGATCAACATCGTGATTGGCGGAAAGACTCCGACGCTGTCGCGCGATGCGTTGCAGAAGCTGGGTTATGGCGTGGTGCTGTATGCAAACGCCGCATTGCAGGGCGCGGTAAAAGGCATGCAGAACGCGCTGACGACGCTGCGCGACAACGGACAACTGAACGAAGATCCCGCACTGGTCGCGCCGTTTGGCGAACGTCAACGACTGGTCGACAAACCGGCGTTCGACCGGCTCGACGCGCTTTATGCGGACAAGGGCGAATAGCGGGGCACCAGGAAGACGCGAATCATGCGTGCCGGCGGTGTGGTGAACTACGCCGCCTCATAAAAAACGGAGACAACGATGGTTTCAAGGCGGTCGTTCAACGGCGCGCTGGCCGGTCTGGCTGCGTCGCAAATACTCGCGGGATGTGCATCGACGACGGGCGGCGAGGCGCGCCGCATCACGGGCATCGATACGCACGCTCACGTGTTCCTGAAGAATCTGCCGCTGGTTGCTGGCCACCGTTATTCGATCAGCTACGATGCACCGCTCGAGCGCTACCTCGCATTGCTCGATGCACACCGGATGTCGAACGGCGTGCTCATTCAACCCAGCTTTCTCGGCACTGATAACACCTATCTGCTGGCCGCGCTCAAGCAGTATCCGCAGCGCCTGCGCGGCATCGTCGTGCTCGATCCCGCCACCGATGTCGAGCGGATCGCCGAATGGTCGCAAGCGGGCGCGCGCGGGATTCGTCTGAACCTGATCGATCACCCCGATCCCGATTTCTCGACGCAGACGTGGCGCACGTTGTTTCCGCGGTTGCGCGAAGAGGGCTGGCAGATCGAACTGCACGCGGAGGCACGGCGGCTACCGGCGCTGTTGCCGCCGTTGCTCGCTGAAGGTATCGACATATCGATTGACCATTTCGGGCGTCCCGATCCAAAGCTCGGTGCCGCCGACCCCGGCTTCCGCTATCTGCTCACCACGGCGGGTAGCGGGCGCGTGTGGGTCAAGATTTCCGGCGCGTATCGCAACGACGCCCCCGGGCGCTGGCAGGCAACCGGATTGCAACTGATACAACCGCTGCGCGAAACCTTCGGGCCGCGTCGGTTGCTGTGGGGCAGCGACTGGCCACACGTCGGTTATGAGTCGTCGATTAATTACGACGTAGCGTATGCGTACATGGAACAGTTGCTACCCGATGCCGAAGAGCGGCGACAAGTGTTGGTCGACACGCCTGCTGCGTTGTTCCGCTTCTAGCTGATCCCTGTTTCTATCCTGGCCCTCGTGATACTCACGAGCGGCCCGGTGAGCGCGCTACCGCTTGCCTTCATCTCATCCCCATCCAATGTTCGCCCATCTTCCAGAGCATGGGCGACTCCTCACACCGCGGCGAACCAAAAATAAATCCGCATAAGTGACATTTCTTCACATCGCCTGCAATTCGTTTACTTATACCTCAACAAGGTTTCCAAAAGATCGCACGGACATGTGCTCGAACTGCTGATAGTTCCGGGCTCATCGAATACCGTGTGGCACTGCTATCCGACGATCGATCAACTTAAACAACAGGAAATGGCATGCGCAAACGAGTGATGCAGATGATTGGGGGAGTGGCGATCGCGTGGCCTTTCACTGCCGTGCCGTCGGGCCAGATGGCGGGCGCGATGCAGGTGAGTCTTCAGGTCGATCGTGGCTGCGCAATCGCAGGCGTGGTTGGCAGCGCGAATTTTGGCCGGCTCGATTTTGGTGCACAAGGGCCACTCTGGTCCGACTATCTGACGGCCGACAGCAGGGCGACATCTAACGACACCGTGCAGATCATCTGTAGTCCGGAAGTCAGCGGCTTCAGGGTGTCGGTCGACAGCGGCCGCAATGGCAACCAGTCGACCCGCTATCTCGTCAGGCGCGACGCGCTCGGCCACGCGGTCGGTCAGATTCCCTACAACGTCTACCGCGATGCGGCGCGCAGCGAACCGTATGTACCGCTTCTGCCGCAGGCATTCGTCATCGACAGGCGTGGTCGCGGCGTGACGTTGCCGCTGTACGGCGTCGTCAACAGCCGCGACGAGGCGATACCCGCGGGGGACTATCAGGATTTACTCGGCATCACGCTCGACTGGTGAGGCAGGTAAGTACGGCAGGTCGTTTCTTTTAATACTCAAGAAGGAAGTAGCCATGAAAACTCACAGGAAAGTGTGGGCGGCTTTCGCCTGCGCGTCGCTCTGCGCAGGTGTGCACGCGCAGATCAATCCCAATCCCCTCACGGGCGTAATCAACTCGACGTTGGTGCTGGAGAGAGGATGCGCGATCGACGCGGGCCGCGGTTCGGTCGGTCAGGGCAACTGGGGCACGCTCGATTTCGGTACGCAACCGAGTGGTTTCACCGGCTCGCTGAATGCCGCGACGGGTAGAGGGCCGAATTCCACTCAGGTGACCTGCTCGCCGGATATTACGTCCGTGAACGTAACGGTCGACGCGGGGCAGAACGGTGGCGCGGGAACGGGCATCGGCAACGGCACGCGCGCACTCACGAACGGCACGAGCTTTGTCCCCTATGAGGTATTCGCGGACAACCTGAATTCGCGGCAGTACGTGGCAGGCGCGGAGCAGGCTGTCAGGGTTCCGACACCGGGCAGCGCATTCCCGATACCTGTGTTCGGCGTTGCGAACAAAACGAGTTCCTCGGCTCTTGCCGCGGGCACCTATATCGACGTGCTGGGCGTCACGCTCGGCTGGTAAGCACAAGCCGCTTTTAACCGGTTCAGTCCTGCGGTTGGCTTGCGAGCCGCAGGATGAGCCTCTGCTCGTGATCCTCATGAAAATCATTCGACGTGTGGCTTTTCTGCTGGGCATTGCCGTGCTGCCTGCCTCGGGTCACGCACAGACAACCCATAACTTGACGGTGAGCGCCGAGATCGTCCGGGGTTGCAGGGTGGCGGGTGGAGGTCCGCGCAATAACTTTGAGCTCGGCACGCTCAACTTCGGCGTCCATCCCGCAGTCTCAAGGGAGCTGGCAACAGACGCGTTCGTCGATGGTGGAATCCGGTTCGTTTGTACGGGGGGCGCGAGACTCACGATGCGGATCGACGGCGGAGCCAACCCGGATGCGCGCAACACGCAACGCAATCTGGCGAACGGCAGCGCGCGAATCGCGTACCAGATTTTTGCTGACGCCGCTCGCACGCAGGCGATCGGGATAGGGCAGCCAGTAGAGTTCAGGCAGGTATTCGGTGCGGTGACGCTGCCTGGTGGCGCCGTGCCTGCAGGTACCTATACGGACACCCTGCAAATCACTTTGAGTTACTAAAACGATCAGGAATCCAGCATGAATTCACCTATAACAATAAGCGTTTCGTTGTGCCGCACCCGTGCGAGGCGCAGCGCGTGGCTAGCACTCGCAACGGCAATCGCATCTTTCGCGAGCCTGCACGTGTGCGCGGCGATGTCCGTCATGATCTGGCCGATCGATCCCGTCATTGAAAGCGCTCAACGCGCAGCCGCGCTATGGCTGGAAAACCGCGACAACAAACCGGTCACGCTGCAGGTACGGGTGCTCGGCTGGCGCGAAGCGGACTTCAAGGATGTCTATGACGAGGACCAGGATCGCGTTGCCGGCAGTCCGCCAATGACAACGGTACCGCCAGGCAAGCGTCAGCTGATTCGTTTGACCCGTCTCGCCGATGTCGCACCCGGTACCGAGGAAGCCTATCGCGTGCTCATCGACGAAATTCCTCAGCCGGATGAGGACGCGTCCTCGCCATCCAACGTGGTGTCGCTTGGCGTGAAGTTCCAGATGCACTACTCGATACCGCTCTTCGTCTACGGCGACGGCTTATGGCGCAAGGAAGATTCCAGCAAGCGCCGCGATCCCGCCACGGCGGGGCGACCGATACTGCACTGGCATGTCGCGAGTGAAGGCAGCAAGCGCTGGCTGGTGCTGTCGAACCACGGCCCGGTGCACGCGCGAATAACGCAGGTGGCTTTCGATACAAACGGCTCACGTGCCGAATTCGCGGATGGCTTGCTTGGCTATGTGCTGCCCGGTGCGCAGATGCGTTGGGCGCTACCCAATACCGTCAAGCTTGAGACGAAGCCAAAGTTGATTGCGACGGTCAACGGCAAGACTGACGTCGAAATCGAGTCGGCTCCCGCCAATACAAACCAATAAGCCTCACTACACAACCGACGACATGGCGACGGGAGCGATCCAGATGCGATACGACGACCAGCAAGCCCGATGGAAGCTACCCCGGTGTGCGGCGATATGGTCGATGAAAATGCTGTTTGCCGCAGCGGGTAGCGCACATGCGGCCGAATCGACGATGCCTGCAGGTCGCCACGAAGAAGCGCCTCTGTCTGCGAACAACCCGATAAAGAGCGGCACACTCTACCTGGAGCTCGTCGTCAACGAATTGCCGACCGGACATGTGATACCGGTGCGTTATCGGGAGGGTGTTTACGAGGCGTACTCGCGCGATCTCGCGGCGGTATCGGTTCGCACGGGTTCAGCGCCGGATGAGCTAGTCGATCTGAGCCGCCTCGGCGGTGTACAGATGGAGTACGACAGCATCGGGCAGCGTTTGAAGTTGACCGTACCGCCAGACTGGTTGCCGCAACAGTCGGTCGGCCAGGGCAGGCTGTACGACCGTACGCCCGCTGCGGTCAGCTTCGGCATGCTGTTCAACTACGACGTCTATGCCGCAGCGCCGACACTCGGCCCGAGCTCCGCCTCCGCATGGGCCGAACAGCGACTGTTCGACCGCTGGGGAACGGTCGTCAACAACGGTGTCTACCGACGCGATGCCGGCGCTGCTGGCGGTTCGACGAGCCATCGCTATCTGCGCTACGACACCTTCTGGCGCTACTCGGATCAGGACCGCATGCTCTCTTATACGGCGGGCGACCTGATTACCGGCGCGCTGTCGTGGAGCAGCGTCGTGCGGCTGGGTGGTGTGTCGGTGGAACGCGACTTCACAGTGCGCCCCGATATCGTCACGTATCCGCTGCCGCAGTTCTCCGGACAAGCGGCTGTACCGACTGCCGTCGACCTGTTCATCAACGGTAGCAAGACGACCTCGGGTCAGGTCAATCCCGGGCCATTCACGCTGAACGACGTACCGTTCATCAACGGCGCGGGCGAAGCGAGTGTCGTCACGACCGATGCGCTCGGCCGCCAGGTCGCCACGACAGTGCAGTTTTACGTGGCCAACACGCTGTTGCAGAAGGGGCTGTCGGACTATTCGCTGGCCGTCGGTGCGGTGCGTCGCGGCTACGGTATGCAGGCGTTCTCGTACGGCAAATTCGCCGCGTCGGGGACGGCACGCTACGGTCTGACCGATTTTCTGACCGTGGATGGACATGTGGAAGGCGGCGAGCGGTTTGCGCTTGGCGGGCTCGGCTTCGATCTCGGTGTCGGCTTGTTTGGCGTATTCAACGTCGCTGCGTCGCAAAGCCGCCTTGGCTGTTCGTCGGGCCAGCAGTACGCGCTCGGATACAGCTACTCGTCGCAGCACTTCAGCGTAGCGCTGCAACGCGTCCTGCGCACAGCGGGCTACGGCGATCTGTCGGTCTACGATCTACCGTCGAACGTGACATACGGGCTCGTACGCCAGAGCACCCAGGCGACCGGCGCACTGAATCTCGGTGCAATTGGCGGCACGCTCGGCGCCGGCTACTTCGATGTGCGTGGTGCCCATGGCTCGCGTACCCGGATCGTGAATCTGTCGCACTCGCGGCCGATCTTGGGTCGGGCGACCTTGTACGCGTCGGTGAACCGGACGATCGGCAATCAGGGTATCGCCGCGCAGGCACAACTTATCTTGCCACTCGGCAATCAAGGTACGGTCACGACTGGCTTTGCACGCGATGAGAACCGCAGATGGAGCGAGCGTGTGCAATACAGCCGCAACGTACCGAGTGACGGCGGCTTCGGCTGGAATCTCGCTTACGCGGGAGGCGGTTCCCACTATCAGCAGGCAGACGCGACGTGGCGCAATCGCTACTTCCAGGCACAAGGCGGCGCGTACGGTAGCCGTGCAGGCCAGTCGTATACGCGCTGGGCTGAGGTACAGGGTTCGATCGTCATGATGGACGGCAGGGTGTTGCCGGCGAATCGGGTCGACGACGCATTCGTGCTCGTCAGTACCCAGGGCCAGAGAGACATCCCGGTGCGTTACGAGAATCAGCTCGTCGGCACGACCGATCGCTCGGGTCACCTGCTGGTTCCATGGGCGCCGTCTTTTTACGCGGCCAAGTACGAGATCGATCCACTCGGCTTGCCGGGCAATATGCAAGTGCCTGTCGTCGAACGACGGGTCGCGGTGCGTAACCGTAGCGGCGCGCTTGTCACCTTTCCGATAGAGAAGATCGTTTCTGCGCGAATCATGCTGGTTGACGGTGCGGGCACGCCGCTGAAGGTGGGCGCACGTGTCGTGCATGAAGAGAGCAACCAGACCTCGCTAGTTGGGTGGAATGGCGAGACTTACTTCGCGAACCTGTCGGCGTTGAATCATCTGCGTGTCACGACGACGGATGGTCGCGAATGTCGCGCGGCGTTCCCGGTCGATCGGGATGCTGCCGAGATTAGTCGCGTGGGTCCGCTGGTTTGCAGCGAATGAGGGAGGGGGAGAGATGAATACGTTTAATCGACGCTTAAAGTGCTGCGTCACTGCGGGAACCGCGGGGCTGTTTTTCTGCTTTGGGTCGCTTGACGCGCAGGCTCAGTGTTCTGTCGTAGCCGCCACCGATGCTTCATTCGGAACGGCAAGCTCCTTTGCCGTGAGAACCGCGCCGCAGTCCAGTTCAACGATCAACAGCGGTTTAACCTGTAGCGGTGTGATTAGCGGACGGTTTGCTGAAGATACGATGAATATGGTCTTGTCATCACAGAATAGTGGAAGCCTCAGAGGGCCAACAGGTGACACCATGCCGTATCAGATTTATGCCGATGCGAGCGCAGCAATTGCGATCGATTCAAGGGGCGCCAACTGGATATCCGGACAATTGCGTAGCGCTCTCGATAGAATTTTCGGCGGGTCATCTCGGTCACTTCCATTGTTTTTTCGGACCACGCCGGGGGCAAATGTCGCAGCCGGCATCTATACGGACACGATCACCCTCAATTGGACCTGGAGTTATTGCAGAGGTCTTTTTCTAGGTAGTTGTACGACTCGAAATCGAGGATCCGGAACGTCTAGATTCATGTTGACACTGATCGTAACCAACGACTGCGCAATCGCCGCGCGAGACATTAGCTTCGGAGCCGCACAGGACCCTGCCAGTTTTTCTCCGGTGACAGGTGGCATCGGTGTGACGTGCACGAAGGGTCTCACCTATACCGTGGGTATAGGCACCGGCAGCTTCCCCGCCGCAAATGGCCGACGACAGATGGCGAGTAGTGGCGATGGTCGTCTGCAATATGACATCTTCGATGGTGGTGGCGCCAGGGTCTGGGGCAAGACACGAATGGTGTCAGTAGCGTGCGCGCGGCAGATGGCTTATCAGCGCAGCAGTTTCCATTTCGTGCGGCCATCTACGCGGATCAAGACACTCCTCCGGTTGGGACTTATACAGACTCGGTTGTAATTGATGTGCGTTACTAGCAGGCGCCACAAACGTGCGTCACGATTCCGACACCAAGCGCAATCCGCTTGCAACGCCTACACCATGCCGTCGTTTTCGCAAGACTAAAACACATTGTAGAAGCACCCTTCCAGATTCACTCGCCGACCTACGCTGCGAAAATTCAAAGGAGTAAAATGCGCATGCGATAACGAGAACTTAAAGGCGATAAAAATGATCGAGTTTCCGCATGAAGTATGGCTCTGGAGCGCACTTGTCGTCGTTCTGGTGCTGGTAGTCCTGGGGATGATTTTTCGGGCGGCGGGCATTGTCCGCTACGTGCCCAACGACAGCATCGCTGTCATCGAAAAACTATGGAGTTCAAGCGGTTCGGTAAAGATCGGTCTGCTGGCGCTGCATGGGGAAGCAGGCTTTCAGCCCGATCTGCGACGCGGCGGGTTCCATTTCTTTGCACCGTTTCAGTATCGCGTGCATATCCGCCCGATGGTATCGGTGACACAGGGCAAGATCGGTTATGTCTTCGCGCGCGACGGTGTCGATTTGCCCGCGAGTCAGACGCTTGCGAGCAATGGAACCGTCGACGACTTCCGCGATGTCCGCGGGTTCCTCGAACACGGCGGCCAGAAAGGTCCGCAACGTAAAGTGCTTCGCGAAGGTACGCACATTCTGAATCCCGCGCTGTTCGTCGTGATGACCGAAGAAGCGACGTATTCACTGTCACTCGATGCGCAGGAGAAGGGCTATTACGGCAAGATGCGCGATCTGCTCGATGAGCGCGCTGCATTCAAGCCGGTGGTCATCAAGGAAATGGCCGGCGCGCACGACTCCGACCAGCTTGCCATCGTCACGGTGCAGGACGGCCCTGGCTTGCAGAAAGACGAACTGCTCGCACCCGATGTCGGCGACGTGCACAACGCGTTTCAGGAGCCCGAGAAATTTCTCGCGGCCGGTGGCCGGCGTGGGCGTCAGGAGCGCAGCCTGGTCGAGGGCACGTATTACATCAACCGCCTCTTTGCGACTGTCGAATTCATCAAGAAGACCGTGATCCCGGTCGGCTTTGTGGGTGTGGTCGTCTCGTACACTGGGCGCCGCGGCGAAGACCTGTCAGGCACCGAATACAGCCACGGAGAACTCGTCGAGAGCGGTTGCCGCGGTGTGTGGCGCGATCCGCTGATGCCGGGCAAGTACGCGTTCAATACCTACGCCGGCAAGATCGAACTGGTCCCGACCACGAACTTCGTGTTGATGTGGAAAGCGGGTGAAAGCGGATCGAGCTTCGATTCGAATCTGCGCGAGATCACGCTGATCACGAAGGATGCGTTCGAGCCGCAATTGCCGCTGTCGGTCGTGGTCCATATCGACTACCGCAAGGCGCCGATGGTCGTGCAACGTTTCGGCAACGTCGAGCAACTCGTCGAGCAGACGCTCGACCCGATGGTGTCGTCGTATTTCAAGAACGTGTCGCAAACGCGGACCTTCATCGAGCTGATCCAGTCGCGCAGCGAGTTGCAAGGCAACGCATCGCACGATATGCGCGAGCGCTTCCAGGCCTATTCGCTGGAGTTCGAAGAAGTGCTGATCGGCACGCCGAAGCCGCAGGTGGGCGACACGCAGATCGAGAACATCATGGCGCAGTTGCGCGACCGGCAGATTGCGCGCGAACAGGTCGAGACGTTTGCGCAAAAGCAGATCGCCGCCGACAAGCAACGCGAGCTCAACGAAGCCGAGCAACGTGCGGCCAAGCAGAAGGAATTGACGGGATCGCTGGTCGATATTTCGATCAAGGAGAACCAGGGCGCGGCTAGCGTTAAAGCAGCCGAAAAGCGTCGCCAGGAAATCGAGGCGCTCGCGCAGGCCGAGAAATTCCGTCAGGAGATGGAAGGCTCAGGGCGTGCTTCGGCGGTGAAGGCGGTTGGCGAGGCCGAGGCGGCAGCGATCAAGGCGAAGTCCGAAGCACTCGAAGGCGAGGGCGCGGACAAGCAGTTGATGCAAACCGTGATGCTGCGGCTTGCCGAAGCGCTCGAAACATCGAAGGTGCCGCTCGTACCGCAAATTCAACTGGGCGGCGGCAACGACGGCAACGCACTGACTACGTTGATGTCCTTGATGAGTTCGTTGAAGGCCGGTGAACTGACGAAGTCGTTGACTCACAGCGGACCGGACAACGCGTGATCTGGCCACGCCTGCAGGCATGCAGGCGTGGCGATCGATTTCGACCTATCGAATGAAACCCAGGACACTCGCAGCCACTGGCAATGCCAACAACGCACTGGTGCAGGCGGCGCTCGCCGCTTACCACCAGGGCGACGTGAAGCAGGCGGAAGCGCTCTGCCGGCGCGCGCTCGAACACGACGAGCGCAACGGCATTGCCCACAACAATCTGGCCAACCTGTTGCGGCAATCGGGCCGCCGCAGCGAAGCGAAGCTGCATTACGAACGCGCGCTCGCGCAGATGCCGGCTTCGGCGGAAATTCGCAGCAACCTGGCCGGTGTGCTCGAAGATCTGCGCGAGTACGATACGGCCGAAACCGAGTATCGCCGGGCGCTCGCACTTCACCCCGATTTCGCTGAAGCGCGCTTCGATCTCGGGCTGCTGTTGCTGTCCTCCGGACGCTACGCCGAAGGCTGGACGTGTTACGAGGCACGCGCGCAGGTTTTCGCCGAGCATGGCACCTTGCCGTTTCCGCAATGGAGCGGCGAGGACCTGACCGGCAAGAGCCTGTTGCTGCTGCCGGAACAGGGTTACGGCGACACGATCCAGTTCGCGCGTTATGCGCCGCTTTTGAAGGCACGCGGTGTCAAGACACTGTCGATGTTGTGCAAGCCGGAAATCGCTCCGCTACTGCGGACCATCGCAGGTATCGATGAGTTCGTGACGGACCCTGCAGCGCTACGTGTGCACGACTACTGGGATTCGATCATGAGTCTCGCTTGTCGATTCGATACGACGCTCGAGACGATCCCCGCGAAGATTCCCTACGTCGGTGTATTCGCGAAGCGGCTCGAAGCGTGGCGCGAACGTCTGCCTGCCGATGGCGTGCGCGTAGGCCTCGTGTGGAAGGGCAATCCTGACCACGACAACGATGCCGAACGATCGCTGCGTCACTTCTCCGAGCTGTTGCCGCTATGGTCGGTCGACGGCGTTAGCTTTGTCAGCTTGCAGGTCGGCAAGGCGGAGGCAGAGACAGAGACGGACGGCGCCGATGCACAGCAACCGATTCTCCGTCTTGGCAGAGAGATTCGCGATTTCGGCGACACCGCCGCCATCGTCGCGCAGCTCAATCTCGTGATCTGTGTCGATACCGCGGTCGCGCACGTTGCGGGCGCGTTAGGTGTCGCGTGCTGGTTGATGCTGCCGGGTGTGGGCACGGACTGGCGCTGGCACAGGAGCGGCAATCAGTCGGCCTGGTATCCCAAGGACATGTATCTGTTCCGGCAGGGACCAGGCGGATGGCCTGCGTTGATCGACCAGGTGAGAGCAGCGCTTGCGGATGTGATGAAGCGGGACTAGGCCGTCAATGTGTCGCGTCTGCCACCGGACAGGCAGGTAGAGTCGGCAGGTGCTTCAGGCAGCAACTTCAGCATCGGACCTCGTAATCCGCCACGCGCACACCAGTACCACCGCCATCAACACCGACGCGATAAAGAACGCAAGTCCTGGCGCAGGCAATATCGCACCAGGGCGAATCGACCACGCGAAGCTGAGCCCGAACAGAAGCGGCCCGAAGATTGACGCGAGTCCCTGCATTCCCTGAACGGCGCCTTGAAGCTGCCCTTGCTCGGCTGGCGAGAGGCGACGCGTCGCCAGTCCCTGGAGCGCGGGCATGAACAGGTTCATCAACGCATAGACCGGGATAGCGATCAGATAACCGGTTCCCGTCGTCGCGAGCCCGAAGCACGCGTAACCGATAGCGCCCGTGGCTGCACCGATCAGGATGGCACCGCGTTCGCCGACTCTCGCCACGACAGGCCCGACAAGCACCATCTGCACCGCCGAACTGAGCCCGCCGCTCACCATCATCACGAGGCCGACCGTAACGGGACTCCAGCCGTAACGATAGCCGCTGTAGAGAACGAAGATCGCCGGTCCGACCATCCACGCCAGTGAAAAGGTCAGCGAGAGCAGCGACAGGGCGAGCAGGTTCGCGCGCTCCTTGAGAAACAACAACGCACCGAATGGATTGGCCTTGCGCAGATCGAAGTGCGTTGCTCGCAGTGCGGGTGCGAGCGATTCCGGCAGCACGGTAAAACCATAGATCCAGTTGAGCGCAGTCAAGCCGCCCGCGACATAGAAAGGCAGCCGCAGATCGATGCCGGCGAGCAGACCGCCCAGCACAGGACCACCGAGAAACCCGAGACTCAGGGCCGAACCAATCCAGCCGAATGCGCGTGCCCGCTGCTCCGGCGGCGTCACGTCCGCGACGTAGGCATTCGCAGTCGAAAAACTGGCAGCGGTCATTCCGTTCAGTACCCGGCCGACAATCAGCCAGACCATGGTGGGTGCAAGCGCCATGATGAAAAAGTCTGCGGCGAGGCCGAACAGCGAGATCAGCAGCACGGGCCGTCGGCCGATGCGGTCGGAGAGTGCGCCGAGCGCCGGGCCGCAGATCAGTTGCATGACACCCCACACCACGCCGATCAACGTGCTCCATTCGGTGGCGGCCGCAGTGTCGCCGCCGGCAAACGCCTTGATCAGATTCGGCAGGACCGGAAGGACGATGCCGAACGAGACCGCGTTCATCAGCGCGGTGGCGAAGATAAAACCGAATGCTGCGCGGCGCCTTGCGGGCCCCGCGGTTTCTTCGAAGGTTGTCATGCAAGCAGGTCCGGAGAGCGACGAGGCACAGTATCGATGCCTTTATGGCCATCGACAAAATAAAACGACTTCACGCACAGGTGGGGAATTGTTTTATGCGATTTAATGGTTTCTTTCAAACTCAAGTCATTTACTTTCATTCGTATAACAATGCTGATTGAATATGTGTTGAAACAATCTTTATTTTTATCGAGTTGACAAGTTTGATCGCTCGGTGTGCAATTGCCCACCTGCGCGGCGGCTGCCTATTTTAGTGGAATTTCTTATTCGACTAGAGGAATAAGGCATGTCATTGGAGTTATGCGTAATCGCGGTTTTAAGCCCGTGTGAGATTTTCAGTTGAGCCTTTATATAAAGGCTCGACGTGCTGTCGTAAAAAATTTACCGAATCAAGTGTAATTAAATCGCAAGGCGGTATTTTATTCGTCGCTCCCGAGTAACGGGAATACGGATTTGCGAATTGTCGTGCAGAAATACGAAGCTGTTTTTTGGCTGTCACATAGAGATGACTGCAAGTGTGATATGGGCTGCGGCCCGTCATTACATATGAGGAAATGCATTATTTTGTGGGGACGCTTCTCATGACTAGAGTCACGTCGGCACCATCGCTGGTTGCCGTCCAGACAGAGACAGGGATGGAGACAGATGCCGACGTCATGAGCCTGCCTCGATCCACCGCTGCTCCTTTCCAGCGTGTCGATCACATTGCGCTTGCGGTTCGCGACCTGGAAGAGGCCATCCACCTGTTCCGCGACGTGCTCGGTTTCGAACTGAAGAAGCGCAGGCATATCAAGGGCGCGCGTACCGGCATGGTGGCCGCCGAACTCGAGATGAACGATATCCGTTTCGTGCTGTGCCAGGGCACGGAGCCGGAGTCGCAGGTCTCGCAACTGGTCGAGAACTTCGGCGTGGGGATCGCTCATGTGGCGATGCAGGTCGACGACGTCGACGAGGCGGTTCAAACGCTCAGGCAGCGCGGCCTTGCCTTCGATACCAACGTGATCCGCGGCGGTGGCCTGACGCAGGCGTTCTCGTCGCGTTGTGCCAATACCGGCATGAGTTTCGAGCTGATCCGCCGCGATGGTGAGGAAGGTTTCCTGGAGGACAACGTCCAGGAGTTGTTCGACCAGCTCGAGCAGTCCGGCAAGTATTAGGTACCCGCAAAGATACCCGCGAAGATGCCCACGATACCAGGCACACCACGGCCGCGCCCGGCAGTCTCATCTCTTCTCTATTCAGGTCGCATCGAAACGCCATGTCCGCCACTGCACAACCCGACGTGATGAATTTCCTCAACGAGGTCTCGAGCCGGTTTCCGGCCGCGATCTCGCTGGCCGCGGGACGGCCGACTGAGCAGTTCTTCGACCGGCTTCATCCCGGCGCTTTGCTCGACGCGTTGACCCGCTACGAGCAGCACGCGCTGCGTAGCGCGGACGCCGCCGCGGTCCGAACCCGCCTGCTGCAGTACGGCCGGACCGCGGGCATGATCGAGGAACAGATCGCCGCGCAACTGCGGATCGATCAGGACGTACCTGCTCAGGCGGATCGTTTGCTCGTCACCGCCGGTTGTCAGGAAGCGCTGGCCCTGTGTCTGCCCGCGCTCTGTCCCGATCCGACCGATGTGCTGCTGGTGTGCAATCCCACCTATATCGGCGCAACCGGCGTAGCGGCGGGCAACCGCATCGCATTGCACGGGCTGCCGGAGGGCGATGTCGCGCAGGCCGTCGAACAGTCGGTGGCGCAATTGCAGCGCGAAGGCAGGCATGCGCGGGCGCTCTATCTGATTCCCGACTTCGACAATCCGACCGGCCGCGTGCTGGACGAAGCGCAACGACGCGCCATTCTCGCCGTCTGCGCGCGGCATCGCATCGTGGTTCTCGAAGACAACGCGTATGGCCTCTTTCGTTACGACGGGGCTGCCGTACCGCCGATGGCGGCGCTCGACGAAGCCGGCAGCGTGATCTATCTGTCGACCTTCTCGAAGACCTTGAGCCCGGCGTTCCGGGTCGGTGCAGCGGTGCTGCCCGACACGCTGTTCGGCGATCGTGCCGCGCGTCACGCGTTGTGGGAGAACCTCGTGCAACGCAAGAGCTACGTGACGGTGAATACGAGCCCGCTCACGCAGGCGATCGTCGGCGGTCTGCTGCTTGCCGAAGGGGGCAGCCTGCGCAACTGGATTCAACCGATGGCCGGCTGGTACCGCACCAACCGCGACACGATGCTCGATGCACTGCAGTCGACATTCGCGCAGCTGTCGGATGCGATCGGCTGGAATCGTCCTGCTGGTGGCTTCTTTCTGTCGATGGATCTGCCGTTCGAATTCGACGCGCAGGCGGTCACCGACTGTGCGACGCGTTACGGCGTGATCGTGATGCCGATGTCGTTCTTCGCGCTCGATGCGTCGCAGAATCGCCGCATCCGGCTCGCTTTCAGCGCGATGACGCCGCCGCAGATACGTGCGGGTGTAGCAGCGCTTGGCGGCTATGTCGCGCAACGGCTCGAACAGTGTTCGAAATCCGAGATGCATGCGTTTGCCGAAGCGCGCTAAAGCACTAACGCACCAACGCGCCACCGGTCGCAGCAGCGTTCTCACTTCCACAAACAGGTTTTCACGAATCGTTCAGCCATGTGCAAGACGCTCATCATCGATAACTTCGACTCCTTCACCTACAACATCTTCCAGAACATGGGCGAGGTGTGCGGAGAAGAGCCGACCGTGGTCCTCAATACCGCGGATTTCGACGCCGTCGATCTCGACCGCTACGACTGCATCATCGTCTCGCCTGGGCCGGGTACGCCCGCCTGCGCTGCCGATGTCGGAATCAGCGCGAAGGCGATTCACCAGACCCGGGTTCCGCTGCTCGGCGTGTGTCTGGGTCAGCAATGCATGGCTCACCTGCACGACATGGAAGTCGTGCATGCGCCCGAGCCGATGCACGGCCGGGTCAGTGTGATCCAGCACGATGGGCGCGGTGTGTTTCAGGGATTGCCGGCGGCGCTTTCGGTGGTGCGGTACCACTCTCTGGTGGTCAAGGAGGTCAAGGCGCCGTTCGAGCTGACCGCGTGGGACGACGACGGCGTGATCCACGGCATCAGGCACAGGACACGCCCGTTACACGGCGTGCAGTTTCATCCGGAGTCGATATGTACGGAAGCGGGCAGGGATCTGTTCCGCAATTTTCGCGACCTTGCGATGGTGCATAGAAATCAGCGTGCAGCGTGATGACAGTCCGTTTCGGCGGCAGGAATTTGGAAAGGATCAGGCGATGAGCGTTTTTCAGGTCCAGTGCAGAGTACTGGAGGGTTGTCCCGATGCACTGGCGACATTCCGGCAGGTGTTTTCCCGTTCGAGCAGCAGGTTCCTGCTTGAAAGCAGCGTGATCATCGAGGGCTTTTCGCGCTTCTCGTTCATGGGCGATGCATACGGTCCTTCGGGTGAAAGCATCACCTACGACCTGCGCACGCAGCAGGCCACCGTCGAACGCGACGGTAGAAGCGAGACGCTGCGCGTCGCGAGCCTGTTCGATCTGCTGAAGACGAACCTTGAGGCACGCCGGATCGAGGCACCGGCCGGATTGCCGTTCGGTTTCGATCTCGGTTACGCGGGCGTGTTCGGCTATGAACTGAAGTGCGAAACGACCGGCGAGATGGCGTATCAGTCGAGCGCGAACGACGCCGCGTTCATTTTCGCCACCCGGCTCATCGCGCTCGATCATGTCGAACGCAAGACTTATCTGCTGTACCTGACGCAGGACGACGCGCAGCGCGAACAGGCTGCGGTGTGGTTCGACACGGTCGAGCGCGGTTTGCGGGCGCAGGCGGACACGCTGCGCTCGATCGATGTGCGCGAGATGGCGCCGGCAAGAAAGAAACTGTCGTTGCAGGAAGTCGAGGCATGGATCGCGCGTAACGCGCATCTGCGGCACGACCGGCCCACCTATATCGGGAAGATTCGCGAGGCGTTGACGGAAATCGTCAATGGCGAGAGCTACGAAATCTGCCTGACCAACATGATCTCGTTCCCGTTCGAGCGCTCGCCGTTCGATCTCTACTGTGCGATGCGCGAACTCTCGCCCGCGCCGCATGCAGCGTACTTCAGCATCGGCGATTTCGCGCTGGTCGGTTCGTCGCCGGAGCGCTTCCTGAGTGTCGATCGTCACGGTTGTGCGGAGGCGAAGCCGATCAAGGGTACGCGGCCGCGTGGTCGCACACCCGACGAGGATGCTGCATTGATCGAAGACCTGCGGTCGAGCGAAAAGGATCGCGCAGAAAACCTGATGATCGTCGACCTGTTGCGCAACGATCTCGGCCAGGTCTGCACGATCGGTTCGGTGCACGTGCCGAAACTGTTCGACGTCGAAACGTATTCGCATGTGCATCAACTGGTGTCGACGATACGCGGCACGTTGAAACCTGGCGTATCGACGGTCGATTGCATTCGGGCCGCTTTCCCGGGCGGTTCGATGACCGGTGCGCCGAAGAAACGCACGATGGAAATTATCGACCGGCTCGAAGAAGGACCGCGCGGCATCTACTCGGGCGCACTCGGCTGGTTCGGACTCTCGGGTGCCTGCGACTTCAACATCGTCATCCGCTCGGTGCTCATCGACAAAGGCCACGCGCAGCTCGGCGTGGGCGGCGCGATCACCGCGCTGTCGGACCCGGTCGAGGAGTTCGACGAGACGATCGTGAAAGCGCGCGGCGTGGTCGAAGCGATCGAGCGGCTGGCGGCGGAGAAGTCTCACGCGCAGGACGCATCCGACAGGCGCGCGCACCGGGCCGACCCTGCCGCGCTGGCGATCCAGTCGCACGTGAGCGTGTCGACGGAATAACGAAGCGTCGGCGCGTCACACGCTGTCCACGAGATGAGTTTTTGCCATCCGGCCTGGTCGACTGCTTCAGTCCCGGGCCTGGTGGCGTCACGGAGATACCGCTTTGAACCAGACAGTCCTGTTGGGCGAGATTCATCCGCTCACTGCCGCGCAACGAGAGATCTGGCTAGATCAGTCCGTGCATGGAGAAAACGCGCCGATCTACAAGATCGGGGGGTACACACAGATCAACGGCCCGGTCGATCCAGTCTGCTTCGAGCGTGCGGTGAATCTGCTCGTGAAGAAGCACGACGCGTTGCGCATCGTCCTCGTGCCCAGCAACGGCGAAGACGGCGTGCCGCACCAGGCGATCGCGAAGACGTTGAGCGTGCAGGTCCCGCTGCGCGATTTCTCTACCACCGACGACCCTGCCGCCGCAGCGCTCAGTTGGGCACAGCAGCAACTGGCTATTCCGTTTTCACTCGACGGTGAACCGCTTTTTCGCTTCGAACTGCTGAAGCTGAACGACACGCGCTTTTACTTCACGCTGAATTTCCATCACCTGATCGTCGACGGCTGGGCGATCGGGATGCTGGTCGATTCGCTCGGTTCGCTCTACAGCGCGCTGGCAGCGAACGAAGAGCCCGATATATCCGCGCCGTCCTATACCGAGTTCATCGATCAGGACCGTGCGTTCCGCGACTCGCCGCAGTTCGAACGGCAGCGCACATACTGGCTCGACAAATACCGTTCGGTGCCCGACCCGCTGTTCGCACCGCGCTATCGCGAGCGTTTTGGTACATCGGTTGCGCCGAGCGGACACTACGCATTGCGCCTGTCGCGCACGTTTTACGAGCGCATCGTCGGACTCGCGCAGGGATGTGGCTCGACACCGTTTCACGTCATGCTTGGGCTGCTATACGTGTATTTTTCGCGGACGACGCAGCGGGAAGATCTGGCCATCGGTCTGCCGATCCTGAACCGCTCGAATGCGCGGATGAAATCAACGGCAGGGCTGTTCGCAGGCGTGAGCCCCGTGCGGCTGCAGTTCGACTGCACACTGCGTTTCGACGAACTGCTCAAGTCGCTCGGACAGGTGCTCAAGCAGGACTACCGGCATCAGCGATTTCCCGTCAGCGAACTGAACCGCGCGCTCGGATTGTGGCAATCGCAACGGGCGCAGGTGTTCGACATGACGGTGTCGTACGAGCGCGATGACTACGACCTGCGCTTCGGCGACGGCGTTGCGCAGATCAACATGTGCTCGAACGGCCACGAACAGTTGCCGCTGGCGTTGCATATCCGCGAAAACCGGTTCGATGAAAACGTGTGGGTACATTTCATGTACAACCGCGCGTATTTCGAGCACGACGAAGTCACCGGCATTGGCCAGCGATTCGAGCATTTGCTGAAGCAGGTGCTCGACGACGTGACTGTCCCTCTGGCCCGACTTGTGCTGCCGACGCCGGCTGAAGTCGACCAGTTGTTGCAATGGAACGCAAACGGCGGAACGTACGGGCGCGACGAGCCGATACATCGCCTGTTCGAAGCGCGGGTGCAGGAGACGCCCGACGCGATCGCGGTGGAGTACGAAGGACAGCGCCTGACGTACGCCGGGCTGAACGCGCGAGCCAACCGGCTCGCACACCGGTTGATCGCGCTGGGTGTGCAACCCGACGACCGGGTGGCGATCTGCGTGGAACGCGGCCTCGACATGATCGTGGGGCTGCTCGGCATCCTGAAGGCGGGCGCGGGATACGTCCCGCTGGACCCGGCGTATCCGGTCGATCGGCTCGCCTACACGTTGCAGGACAGTGCGCCGCTCGCGGTGCTGGTGCAGGCGGAAACCCGGAGCGTGCTCGGTGAGCTGTCGATGCCGGTGATCGAACTGGGTGCGGGCGCATCGACGGATCAGCCGGCACATAACCCGGCCGTAGCGGGTTTAAGCGCCCGGCATCTCGCGTACGTGATCTATACGTCGGGTTCGACGGGGCAACCGAAGGGCGTGATGATCGAGCACCGCAACGTGACGCGGTTGTTCGCCGCGACCGACGCCTGGTTTGGCTTCGGCGCCAAAGACGTGTGGGCGCTGTTCCACTCGTTTGCATTCGACTTCTCGGTATGGGAGATCTGGGGTGCGCTGCTGCATGGTGGTCGACTGGTCGTCGTGCCCAAACTGACGAGCCGCTCGCCGCACGAATGCTACGCGTTGCTGTGCACGACAGGCGTGACGGTGTTGAACCAGACTCCGGGGGCATTCCGTCAGTTGATCGCAGCACAGGCGGAAAGCGAAGGCACGCATCGGTTCCGGCACGTTATCTTTGGCGGGGAGGCACTTGAAGTCGGCATGCTGAGGCCGTGGTACGCGGAGCCGCGCAATACGCACACGCAACTGGTCAATATGTACGGCATCACCGAGACGACGGTGCACGTCACATACTGGCCGTTGAACGGCGCGGCTGGCACGCCCTTGTGCATCGGACAGCCGATTCCCGATCTCTCGGCCTATGTCGTCGATGAATATCTGAACCCGATGCCTGCCGGCGTGCCGGGCGAGTTGTGCATCGGTGGTGCGGGTCTCGCACGCGGTTACCTGAATCGGCCCGAACTCACCGCGCAACGCTTCATCCGGAATCCGTTCGGCGAGCAGCGCGACGCGCGTCTCTATCGAACCGGCGATCTCGCGAGGTTCCTGCCTGACGGCAAGCTCGAGTATCTCGGACGAATCGACTCGCAGGTCAAGATTCGCGGTTTTCGAATCGAACTCGGCGAGATCGAAGCGGCACTGTCGGCGTTGCCCGGTGTGCGTCAGGCGCTCGTACTCGCTCGCGAAGACGAGCCGGGTGAGAAGCAACTCGTGGCCTACCTCGTCTTCGACAGCGATCATGCGGAACCCGATGGCACCGCGCTGCGTGCCGGACTTGCGCGGACGTTGCCGGACTTCATGCTGCCGGCTCACTTCGTACCGATGGAGCGTTTCCCGTTGACCGCCAACGGGAAGGTCGACCAGAAGGCGCTGCCTCGTCCGGCGCAAACGGTGAATCAGCAGCAGTACGTCGCGCCGCGCGCGGCTATCGAGGAGCGGCTGGCCGCCATCTGGGCGCAGGTGCTGCGACTCGACAGGGTGGGCGTGCACGACAATTTCTTTGCATCGGGCGGCGACTCGATCCGCGCGGTGTCGGTGTTGTCGAAGGCAAAAGAGCAGGGCCTCGAATTCGCACTGGTCGATCTGTTTTCGCATCCGACCATCGCGGACCTGGCGCAGGCGCTGTCGCTCGACGAAACTACCGCGGCCCCGCAAACATCGCTGCTGCAGCTGAGTCCCGCCGATGCGGCCAGGCTGCCCGCGGGCGTCGAAGAAGCCTATCCGCTGACCTCGCTGCAAACAGGGATGGTCTACCACAACCAGCACGCTGCCGAAGATGCCGCGCTGTATCACGATGTGTTCAGCTATCGCTTCGGCGTTCCGCAATGGAATGAAGCGAAGCTGCGTGCCGTGCTCGATGCGTTGGCCCGCAAGCATCCAGTGCTGCGTACGTCTTTCGACTTCCAGCGTTTCGACGAACCGCTGCAACTGGTACACGCCGATGGCGATGTGCCGTTGACCGTCATCGATCTGTCGATGCATGACGACACGGAACAGGAGCGTCAGCTGGCAGCGTTTATAGAGGCAGAGCGGAAAACCACGTTTGCGCTGGACACCGCACCGTTGCTGCGCGTGTTCATCCATCTGCGCGGTGCCAGCGACATTCAATACACGTTGAGTTTTCATCACGCTATCCTCGACGGATGGAGTGTCGCCTCGCTCAATACCGAGCTGTTCCAGGCGTACCTGACATTGCTGGCGAGCGAGCAGACAAGCCTGGTCCTGACGCCGCTCGCGCGCAGCCCGCGAGTCGCCGTCGAATCGGAGCGAAGTGCGCTGGCCTCGCAGGAACATCGGGACTTCTGGCGCGATTACCTGGACGGCCATTCGTTCAGCGCGTTGCCGCCCAGCGATGCTCCAGCCAGTCGGACTGCCGCGCGACCCGAGCTGCGCGTGGCCGTAGAAGAAAAAGTTCGCGCGAGGCTAAGGGAACTCGCGAACAGGTTAGGCGTACCGATGCGCAGCGTGCTGCTGAGCGCCCATTTGCGGGTACTGTCCATGCTGGCCGGGAAAACCGACGTCACCACGGGTCTTGTTTCCAATGTCCGCCAGGAGCAGGCCGACGGCGAGAAGGTGCTGGGTCTGTTTCTCAACACGCTGCCTTTGCGTCAGACACTGGAGCCCGCCAGCTGGGCCAGTTTGATCCAGCAGACGTTCAGGACGGAACTGGCGGTGATCCAGTACCGGAATTACCCCTATTTTCAGCTGCAACTCGATAACGATCGTGCGCCGCTCTACGAAGTCGCGTTCAACTACGTCAACTTCCACGTGTACGAAACGCTCGAAAAAGATGCCGGTTTCGCAGCGCACGGCGGTAGTGGCTTCGAGGCAACGAACTTTGCGCTTTCGGTGAATTTCGCCGATACGTCGAGCGAACTTCTGCTGGATATCAGGCTCGATACGACACGTCTGTCGGCGACGCAGGGAGCGCGGATTCTCGGCTACTACGCCGCGGTTCTCGAAGCGATTGCCGCCGATGAACATGCCGATCACAGCCTGGGCGATTTCCTGTCCGACGCGGAGCGCGAGCAGGTACTGGTTGCGTGGAACGATACCGACGTGCCGTATCCGCGGGACGCGTGCATTCACGAGTTGTTCGAGGCACAGGTGGCCAGTCAACCCGATGCGGTTGCGCTGGTCGTCGAACAGCAGCACGTTAGTTATCGGGAACTCAACGAGCGTGCGAATCGTCTCGCGCATCATCTTCGAACCGTGGGCATCGGGCCAGACACGCGGGTAGCGATCTGTGTCGAACGCAGCGTCGACATGATGGTGGCACTGCTTGCGGTGCTCAAGGCTGGAGGCGCATACGTGCCGCTCGATGCGGACTATCCCGAAGAGCGATTGAGCTTCATGCTGGAAGACGCGGCACCGTCGGCCGTGCTCACGCAGCAAGCCGTGCGTCAACGGCTGGGTGCGCTGCTGGACGCACAGGCGGGCGTGCCGGTACTTGAGCTCGACGGCACATCCCGTCCGTGGGAACAGCAGCAGACGCACAATCTGCCTGCCACGCAGACAGAGCTGAAGCGCGCGCATCTGGCTTACGTGATCTACACGTCGGGTTCCACCGGGCGCCCCAAGGGGGTCATGAACGAACACGGCGCTGTGGTCAATCGTCTGCAATGGATGCAGCAGACCTACGGCCTCGCCGTCGCCGATGTCGTGTTGCAGAAGACGCCGTTCAGCTTCGACGTCTCGGTGTGGGAGTTCTTCTGGCCGCTGCTTGCCGGCGCGCGGATCGTCATGGCAAGTCCGCAGGGACACAAAGACCCGGCGTATCTGAAGTCGTTGATTCAGGCACAACGCGTCACTACGCTGCATTTCGTACCGTCGATGCTGGAAGTGTTCCTGGCACAGGGCGACGCCGGGCAGTGCGAGAGTCTGAGGCGCGTGTTCTGTAGTGGCGAGGCGCTGTCCGGTGCGTTGATTCGCAGGTTCAAGACGCAACTCCGCGCGACGCCGTTGCTCAATCTTTACGGTCCGACGGAAGCCGCGGTCGACGTAACCGCCTGGACATGCGACGAACATGCACCGGTACCGTCGATCGGTAAACCAATCGCCAATACACGCGTCTACCTGCTGAACGGTGCGGGCCGACCGGTGCCGGTGGGCGTGGCGGGCGAGCTGCATATCGCAGGCGTTCAGGTCGCGCGCGGCTATCTGAACCGGCCCGAACTCACGGCGCAGAGATTCGTCGACGATCCATTCAGCGACGTGCCGGGCGCGCGGATGTACAAGACCGGCGACCTGGCTCGCTATCTGCCGGATGGGAACATCGAGTACCTGGGGCGCAACGACGATCAGGTCAAGATTCGCGGATTCCGCATCGAACTCGGCGAGATCGAGGCGAGACTGGCGCAGCACGCGGCAGTCGGCGAGGCCGTGGTGATGGCGCGTGAAGACGGTGCAGGGGACCGGCGGCTCGTCGCGTACTACACGCTGGGCGCAGCATCGAGCCAGACCCATGAGCCGATCGGCGTTGAGGAACTGCGCGCTCATCTGGCAGAGACCTTACCCGAATACATGGTGCCGGCGGCCTATGTTCACCTGGAGCATTTGCCGCTTACGCCGAACGGAAAACTGAGTCGCAAGGCTCTACCGGCACCGGATAGCGATGCGTATGTCCGGCGCGAGTACGAAGCGCCACGAACCGGCATCGAACAGACACTTGCTGCGATCTGGTCGCAGGTCCTGAAGGTGGAGCGTATCGGCCGTCACGACAATTTCTTCGAACTGGGCGGTCACTCGCTGCTGATGGTGAGCCTGATCGAACGTATGCGGGCAACGGGGCTGCGTGCCGATATTCGCACGCTGTTCTCCGCGCCGACGCTGGCCGAACTTGCCGTGTATGCGGATGCGCCTGCCGATGCGGACGCGCGAGCCACACATATCGAAGTGGAGATTCCGCCTAACCTGATTCCACAGGGAGCGCGGCACATCACCCCCGCGTTGCTGAATCTCATTGCACTGGGGCAACACGAGATCGATGTCATCGTGGCCACAGTGCCGGGCGGCGCGGCCAACGTGCAGGACATCTATCCGCTCGCGCCGTTGCAGGAAGGGATTCTGTATCACCATCGTTCGGCATCGCGAGGTGATCCGTACGTGTTGCACGGACTGTTCGGTTTCGCTAGCCGTGCGCATCTGGATGGCTTCGCACGCGCGTTGCAGCGCGTGATCGAGCGGCACGACATCCTGCGTACGGCGATTGTGTGGGAAGGGCTCGACGAACCGGTGCAGGTGGTGTGGCGTGAAGCATCGCTGGGTCTCGACGAGATTGCGCTGAACCCCGACGATGGGGACATCGCGCGGCAGTTGCAGGCGCGTTTCGACACGCGCGAAACCAGGCTGGACGTGCGCCAGGCACCGCTGATGCGGCTCGCCTATGCGCAAGACTCGCAGCACGGTCGCTGGCTCGCGATGCTGCGGTTCCACCACATGGCGCTCGATCATGCAGCGCTCGGTGTCGTGCAGCAGGAAGTGCAGGCGAATCTGCAGAATGAAGCTGCGTCGTTGCCCGAGCCGATGCCTTATCGCGCGTACATTGCGCAGACAACGCACGGCGCGCGGCGCAGTGCAGGACGCGAAGCTCAGGAAGCATTCTTCCGCGAGATGCTGCAGACGATCGACGAGCCGACGTTGCCGTTCGGTCGCGGCGAGGTGCAAGGCGATGGCGGCGATATCGCCGAGCGCAGCGAAGCGCTTTCGGCGGAACTGGCCGGTCGCTTGCGTACGCAGGCGCGGCAACTGGGCGTGAGCGCGGCGAGCCTGTGCCATCTTGCATGGGGGCGCGTGCTTTCGGTGGTGTCGGGACGCGAAGAGGTGGTGTTCGGCACCGTGCTGCTGGGCCGCTTCCAGGGAACGTCGGGCACAGACCGGGCATTGGGGCTCTTTATCAACACGTTGCCGTTGCGAGTCAGCGCAGGAGCGCAGGGCGTGCGAGCCGCGGTCAAGGAGACCGGCGCGCGACTGGCGGCGCTGCTCGAACACGAACATGCATCGCTTGCACTGGCGCAGCGTTGCAGCGGTGTGGCGGCGCCTGCGCCGCTCTTCAGCGCGCTGCTCAACTATCGCCATGGCGACGGACACGAGGCACTGGTTGCGGGACAGCAGACGTGGCAGGGCATCGAGATGCTCGAATCGCATGAGCGGACCAACTATCCGCTCGTGCTGTCGGTGGACGATTTTGGCGTGGGCTTCGGGTTGACCGTACAGGCGTTGTCCGGCATCGACGCACAGCGCGTATGTGGCCATATGCGTACTGCGCTGGAAAGTCTGGTCGACGCATTGGAAAGCGCGCCGCAGACGCCGGTCCGTGCGTTGACGGTGCTGCCGCTGGATGAACGTCGACAGGTGCTCGAAACATTCAACGCGACGTGGACTGGCTGGCCGCAGGATCGCACAGTGCATGGGTCGTTCGAGGCGCAGGCGGCGCAGAACCCGCAAGCAGTCGCGCTCACGTACGAAGAGCGGTCGTTGACGTATGGCGAATTGAACGTGTGGGCCAACCGCCTCGCGCATCGCCTGATCGCGCTCGGCGTGAAACCGGACGACCGGGTGGCGATCTGCGTGGAGCGCAGTCCGGAACTGATCGTCGGGTTGCTCGCGATCCTGAAGTCGGGCGCAGGCTACGTGCCGATGGACCCCGGCTATCCGGCCGAGCGGCTCGCCTACATGTTGAACGACAGCGCCCCCGCGGCAGTGCTGACGCATGCGCGAACGGCGAGCCTTCTTGATGCAGGCGATGTCCCGCGAATCGACATCGATACGCACGATGCGCCTACGGCGGATGAAACCGCGACGCACAACCCGAACCTCGCCACACTCGACACACGACACCTCGCGTATGTGATCTACACGTCGGGTTCAACGGGGCAACCGAAGGGCGTGATGGTCGAGCATCGCAACCTCGGCAATCTGGTGGCCTGGCACAACCGCGCATTCGGCGTGCAACCGGGCAGCCGGTCGAGCGCGACGGCCGGTATCGCTTTCGACGGCAGTGCGTGGGAGATCTGGCCGGTGCTGTGCGGCGGCGGAACCTTGCTGCTGCCGCCAGCATCGACGGCGGGCGATCCGCAGAGCCTGCTGCGCTGGTGGCACGCGCAGAAGCTCGATGTCAGCTTCCTGATTACGCCACTGGCGGAGCTGGCCTATGCGAGCGGCTATGCGAACCCCGATGCGCACACGGTGCTGATCGGCGGAGACCGGCTGAAGCGCTGGCCCGATGCGATGCCCGAAGGGCAGTCGCTCGTCAACAACTACGGTCCGACGGAAAACACCGTGGTTGCCACATCCGGTCTGCTGCAACGGGACGACGCCGTGCTGCACATCGGCCGGCCGATCGCGAACACGCGTCTCTACATTCTGGACGGCCAGGGGCAGCCGATGCCGATCGGTGTGGCGGGCGAGATCCATATCGGCGGTGCACAGGTTGCGCGCGGCTATCTGAATCGTCCGGAGCTGACCGCGGAGCGCTTCGTGCACGATCCGTTCGCCGCCGACCCGTCGGCGCGTATGTACCGCACCGGCGACCTGGGTCGCTGGCTTGCGGATGGCAATGTCGAATACCTGGGGCGCAACGACGACCAGGTGAAGATCCGCGGCTTCCGTATCGAGCTGGGCGAGATCGAAACACGGCTGTCGGAAGTGGCGGGCATACGCGAGGTAGCTGCTTTCGTACGTGAAGATGCCCCTGGCGACCAGAGGCTCGTTGCGTACTACACGAGCGCGGACGGTACCGATGCAACGGATGCACTGCGCACCCACGCGTCGCAGTCGCTGCCGCGCCATATGGTGCCGTCCGCATACGTGGCGCTGCAGCAGATGCCGCTTACGCCGAACGGCAAGCTGGATCGCAAGGCGTTGCCTGCACCCGATGCGCACGCTTACGCGTCGCGCGACCATGAAGCACCGCAAGGCGCAGCCGAGCAGACGCTGGCGCACATCTGGCAGACGCTGCTGGGCGTCGAGCGCGTGAGCCGCCACGACAACTTCTTCGAACTCGGTGGGCACTCGCTGCTCGCAGTACGTCTTGTCGAGCAGATGCGCAGGGCCGGTCTGAACGCCGACGTCCAGGCGCTATTCAGTGCGCCGACGCTGGCCGATCTTGCCGCTGCGCTCGGTGAAACCGACGAAGTGACGGTACCGCCAAACCTGATCCCGTCAGACACGAATCACATCGAACCGTCGATGCTGCCCCTCGTCGATCTGAGTCAGCCCGATATCGATGCGATTGTCGCGACCGTGTCGGGCGGCGCGGCCAACGTGCAGGACATCTATCCGCTGGCACCGCTGCAGGAAGGGTTGCTGTATCACCATCTCGCACAAACGACCGGCGATGCGTACCTGCTGCGTACACGGCTCGCGTTCGACAGCCGCGTGACGCTGGAGCGCTTCGTCGACGCGCTACGGGCCGTGATCGCGCGGCACGACATTCTGCGTACCAGCGTGGCCTGGGAAGGCTTGAGCGAACCGGTGCAGGTGGTCTGGCGTAAAGCAACACTGCCGGTAGACGAAGTGGAACTGGCGGGCGACGAAGATGATGTCGCCGGGCAACTGCTGCAGCGTTTCGACCCGCGGCATCACCGGCTCGACATTCGCCAGGCGCCACCGCTGGCCGTTCATTTCGCGCACGATGCGACAAACCACCGGTGGGTGCTGATGCTGTTGTTCCATCACATCGCGCTCGATCACACGGGTGTCGATATCCTGCTGCAGGAAGTCGACGCGCATCTGAACGACACCTGGTCGACGCTGCAGACGCCGCCGCCGTTTCGCGACTATGTGGCGCATGCGCGCCTCGGTGGACGCGAGCAGAAGAGCGAGGCGTTCTTCCGCGCAATGCTGTCGGATGTCGACGAGCCGACACTGCCTTATGGTCTCTCCGGTTTCGACAGCGATAGCGATGAAATTGCAACGGCCAGTGTCACCGTCGACGATGCGTTGTCTACTCGGTTACGCGCACAGGCTCGCAGGTTGAACGTCAGCGTCGCGAGTCTGTTCCATCTTGCGTGGGGGCATGTGCTCGGCAAGCTGGCCGGTCGCGAAGACGTGGTGTTCGGCACCGTCCTGCTCGGTCGCTGGCAAGGTGTAGCGAACACCGGGCGTGCGATGGGGCTGTTCATCAACACGCTGCCGATCCGGGTAGATATAGGCAGTGCTGGCGTGCAGGAAGCCGCGCTGCGCACACACCGCAGTGTCGCTGGCTTGCTGAGCCACGAACATGCATCGCTGGCACTCGCCCAGCGATGTAGCGGCGTGGCGGCGCCCGCGCCGCTCTTTGGCGCGTTGCTGAATTACCGGCACAGCGCTGAGCCGAACCCCGTGGAAACGGGGCAGACGAAAGGCTGGCACGGTATCGAAGTACTCGACGGCGAGGAACGAACCAACTATCCGTGTGCGGTCAGTGTCGACGACCTCGGTCATGGGTTTCGCCTGACCACGCAGATCGTCGCGCGCTTCGATGCGCAGCGTATATGCGGCTATCTGCATCGCAGTCTTGTCAGTCTCGTGGCCGCACTCGAACGGGCGCCACATACGCGCATGCGCGAGCTTGCGTGGTTGCCGGATGCGGAGCGGCAGCAGTTGCTGGACGACTGGAACGCCACCGGCACGGCATGTCCTTTCGATGAAGGTGTGCATACGCTGTTCGAAGCACAAGCGGCCCGCACGCCTCACGCAATTGCGGTTGTCGATGGCGACCGGTCGCTCAGTTATGCGGCGCTCGACACGCAGGCAAATCGTGCCGCGCGTCGCCTCGTGGAAGAGGGCACGGTGCCCGGCGACCGGGTGGCGATCCTGCTCGATCGCTCGATCGAACTGATCGTCGCGCAACTGGCCGTTCTGAAATGCGGCGCAGCCTACGTGCCGCTCGACCGCAACGCACCGGCCGACCGGCAGGCGTTCATGCTGACCGACTGCGGCGCGCGGCGCGTGCTGACCATCAGCGATTTCGCAGTGCCGGACGGTACGCAGGGTACACAGACACGGCGCATCGATCTGGACACGGTGCTGCTGCATGCGAACGCACGCAACGACAACGTAACGGCACCGCAACTGCAACATGCCGGCGGCGATACGCCGGCCTACATCATGTACACCTCGGGTTCGACCGGGCAGCCGAAAGGCGTGATCGTCGCGCATCGAGGCATCAATCGTCTCGCGCTCAACAACGGCTACGCGGATTTCAATGCGCAGGACCGCATCGCGTTTACATCGAACCCGGCGTTCGACGCCAGCACAATGGAAGTGTGGGGTGCACTGCTGCACGGCGGCTGCCTCGTCGTGGTGTCGCATGCCGATCTGCTCGCACCGGTACAACTGGCCGCGTTGCTGCAGAAAGAGCGCGTCAGCATCCTGCATCTGGTCGCGGGACTGCTGAGTTCCTATGCGGATACGCTCGCGCCGGTTTTCGTGAAGCTGCGCTACCTGCTCACCGGCGGCGATGCAGCCGACGTTCGTGCCGTACAGCGGATCATGCAGAACAGCGCACCGCGGCATCTGGTGCATTGCTACGGTCCAACCGAATCGACCACGTTCGCGACGACCTACGAATTGCGGGCAGATGCGAGCCCCGCCGACGTGCTGCCGATTGGCCGGCCGATTTCAAACACGCGTGTCTATCTGCTCGACGCGTATGGCGAACCGGTTCCGGTCGGCGTGCCTGGTGAACTCTACGTCGGCGGGGCCGGTGTCGCGCTCGGATATCTGAACCTCGATAGCCTGACGGCGCAGCGCTTTGTTGCAGACCCGTTCTCGTCGACGGAGAACGCGCGCATGTACCGGACCGGCGATCTCGCGCGTTATCTACCCGATGGCAACATCCAGTATCTGGGTCGCAACGATGCGCAGGTCAAGATTCGTGGCTTCCGTGTCGAACCCGGCGAGATCGAGACGAAGCTGGCTCGCTACGGTCTGCGCGACGCCGTCGTGATCGCACGCGAAGACACACCCGGAGACAAGCGGCTCGTCGCGTACTACCTCGGCGAAGCGCAGGACGTCGATTCGATTCGCGCGTATCTACGTGGGAGCCTGCCCGAATACATGGTGCCCGCCGCCTACGTGGCGCTTGCGCGGATGCCGCTCACGGCAAACGGCAAGCTCGATCGCAAGGCGTTACCGGCGCCCGACTTCGGCGCATACGGGCAACGCGAATACGAAGCGCCGCGGGGCGACGTCGAGCAGACGCTCGCGCAGATCTGGTCGCAACTGCTGGGTGTGGAGCGGATCGGTCGCGGGGATAACTTCTTCGAACTGGGCGGCCATTCGTTGCTCGCAGTGCGGGTTATTGGCCGCTTGCGTCAGCGGTTCGGCGATGCCGCAACGCTGCGTACGCTGTTCGAAACCCAGAGTCTTGCTGAGTGTGCGACCCGGTTAGGCAGCGGAGGAACTACGGCGAACGCCAGCCCGTTGCGCGTACCGGTCGAACGCGCAGAACGCGGCGATACGTTCCCGCTGTCGTATGTGCAGGAGCGGCTGTGGCTGATCCAGCAACGCGACGGCGGTCGGGCTTACAACATGAACGGCGCGCTGGTACTGGATGGCACGTTGTCGCTGCCGGCGCTGCAGCGAGCGTTCGATTCGCTGGTGGCGCGGCACGAGCCGTTGCGCACGCGTTTCAATTTCGCCGCCGATGCCGATGTGCCGTCGCAATTCATCGATGCGCCGCTTCCGGTTGAGCTCCCGCTGCATGAGGTCGCGCTCGATGGCGTAGCCGCGGCGCTGGACGCTCACGCAACCGTTGAATTCGATCTGCGACGCGGCCCGCTGCTGCAGGTGCGCGTGTTACGGCTGACACCGCAGCAGCACGTCGTGTCGATCGTGATGCATCACATCATCTCGGACGGCTGGTCACTGGGGGTCTTCGTTCGCGATCTGCACGCACTGTACATCGCGCATCTGCATGGGCTCGATGCCACCTCGGCGCTTGCGCCGCTGGCGCTGCAATATGGCGATCACGCACACTGGCAGCGACAGCAGGACTTGCAGGAACACGTCGCTTACTGGACGGCTGCACTGGACGGCTATCGCGAGCCCGTCGACCTCGCTGTGCCCGGTACGCCCTCGGGTGCGGAGCACGGACCGCTTGCCATCGTGCGCAGACAGCTACCGGACAGCCTCGCGGCCGCGCTCGGGCAACTCAGCCGGCAACACGGCACGAGCCTGTTCACGATCTTCCTCGTCGCACTGAATGTGCTGTGTCACCGGCAGAGCGGTCGCGACGATCTGTGCATCGGCACAACGACAGCCGGGCGGGACGATCCGTTGCTCGAGCCGTTGATCGGCTTCTTCGTCAATATCCTGCCGTTGCGCATGAATCTCGCGGGCAATCCGCGTGCCGTGGATCTGCTCGACCAGGCGCGTCGGGTTCTGCTCGACGCGCTCGATCATCAGGCGCTGCCGTTCGAACAGATGATTGCGGCACAACCTGCGCTGCGCCAGGCCGACGGACGTTCACCGGTGCCGATCATGCTCCGGCATCAGACCGTTCCACCGATCGACATGACCGCCTGGGGGGAGGGGCTGACGGTCGACCTCTGGCCCGAGAGCATCGCGTGTCCCGCCCAGTCGGATCTCGATCTGGAAGTTTTCGGCGACGCACACGGACTGGAGATCGTGGCGAATTTCGACAGCGCGCGTTTCGGCGTGCAGCAGATCGACCTGATGCTCGACGTCATGCAGGAGATACTCTTGCGTCTCGCCGACGAACCGGACGCACGGTTGACGACGCTCCTCGAACCGACAGCGATCGAGCAGGCCCTGATCGCACGCGCCAACGATACTGCCCGCGTTTTCGAGGAAACCACGCTCGTGGAACGCTTCGCACGACAGCGGGCGCGGCAGCCCGATGCGCTCGCCTGCCGCTTCGAAGACGAAACTGCAACGTATGCGGAACTGGACCAGCGCAGCGATCTCATCGCGCATGCGCTGCGCCGTCGCGGCATCGAACCAGGCATGCGGATCGCGCTGTATCACCCGCGTTCGATCGATTTTCTGGGCGCGATACTGGCCGCATTCAAGCTCGGATGTCCGTATGTGCCGATCGATCCGTCCTACCCGGCGGCCTATGTGCGCCGCACGCTCGAAGACGCGCAACCGGCTGTGGTGGTCAGCACGTCAGATCTTGCAGCATTGGTGGCGGCAGGGGACGCGGGACCGGCGGTGCTGCGGTTCGATCTCGACCTCGAAGCAGAAGCAGAAGCAGAAGCAGAAGCAGAAGCACCGGCTCCGTTCGACGCAGTGCAATCGCGCCCCGAGGATCTCGCCTATATCGCCTACACGTCGGGCTCGACTGGCCAGCCGAAGGGCGTGCTGGTCGAGCACAGGCAGGTTTTGAACTGCCTGCACGCGCTGTGGGAGCGCACGCCGTTCGCCGCGGACGAAGTAGTCGGCCAGAAGACCTCGATGTCGTTCGTGCCTTCGATCAAGGAGATGCTGTCGGGTCTGCTGGCAGGCGTGCCGCAGGTAATCTTCGCCGATCTCGTCGTGAAGGACGCCCCCGTTTTTGCCGCGGCATTGCGCGAGCATAAGATCACACGTCTGAACCTCGTGCCTTCGCATCTCGCCGTGCTGCTCGATCACGCTGACGATCTCGGGTCGCTGCGTCACGTGACGACGGCCGGTGAACCGCTGCATCGACGCATCCGTCAGCGTTTCGCCGAACTGCTCCCGCACGCGAAGCTGCACAACAACTACGGTTGCAGCGAGTTGAACGACATCAGTTACTGCGAAGGCGCAGGACTGGACGGTCGCGAGGCGGTCGTGTCCGCCGGGCGTCCGATCGCCAACTGCCGTGTGCATGTGCTCGACGATGCGTTGCAACCGGTGCCGGTCGGTACAGCGGGTGCTCTGTTCATCGAAGGAGCGAGCGTCGGGCCCGGTTACTGGAACCGGCCGGACCTCACGGCGGAGCGCTTCGTGCAGCATCCATCGGGGGGGCGTCTGCTGCGCACTGGAGACATCGGGCAATGGCTGCCCGACGGTCAGTTGCTGCACCTCGGCCGCGAAGATTTCCAGATCAAGGTGCGCGGCCAGCGCGTCGAACTGGCGGCCGTCGAACTCGCATTGACCGCGCATCCCGGCATTGCCAGGGCAGCGGCACTGGGTCGGGACCTGGGCACCGGAACGGTTCAACTGATCGCCTTTTACGTTCCAGCTCCCAACGCGCGACCCGATCGCAACGAGATCCATGCGTGGCTGTCGGAGCGCCTGCCCGGTCACATGGTGCCAGGCCGCTTCGTCGCACTGGATGCGTTACCGGCGTTGCCCAACGGCAAACTCGACCGGCTCGCGCTGGCAGCACTCGAACCGGGCGCCGACATTGTCGATGCGGCAACCTGGGAGGCACCGCAAGGCGCGCTCGAAACGACGATTGCGCAGATATGGAGTCATGCGCTCGGCGTGGATCGAGTGGGGCGTCACGACAATTTCTTTGCGCTCGGCGGGCATTCGCTGATGGCGTCGCAGGTTGCCGTGCGGATCGGCGAGAAACTGGGCGTCAAGCTGACGGTGCGCAGCATCTTCGATACGCGCAGTGTGCATAAGCTCGCGCTGCTGGTCGAATCGGAGTTGCGTCCCGAGACGTCACGAGACGTACGCACGCATAAACCTGCAGCGGAATTCGAAGCGTTCAATACCTCGGGCACACAGCGGCCACTGTTCCTCACGCATACCTTGCAAGGCTATTCGTGGTATTTCGAACATCTGGCCGGGCATATCGACGCCTCCATTCCCGTCTACGGTCTGCCGCCCTTGCCACTGGAAATGCCACAACCGCGAACCCTGGAAGCGATAGGGGCCCGCTTCGTCAAGATCATCAAGTCGGTTCAACCGGTTGGACCGTACCGGATCGCCGGCTGGTCGTTTGGCGGACTGATCGCGTATGAAATTGCCACCCAGTTGATCGCGCAGCACGACGAGATCGAGTTCCTCGGCGTGTTCGACACGACGTTGCCTTACCGGACGGAAAACGTCGACGCACACTACGCGAGCCTGATCACGCTGTACTCGTTTGTCGTCAACAACTTCGAGAACTTCGATCCGCAAATACTCGATATCGAAGGCGCGCAAGACCTGGACGCGCTGATCGAGCGCATCGTGCAACAGATCGAACGCAGAAAACGCGAGGGCAATCCGCTGTGGCATCTTGCCTATGAATCGGCCGATGAGAACCGGCTCTTTCTCGAACGGCTGGTCGCACACGGAAATGCGATGAACGAGTGGCGGCCGAAGCCGATCGCGGTGAAAGCGCATGTCTATTCGGCACAGGACGCGAGCATCACGCCGCTGGAAGGGTACACGGAACTACCGTTCGATCTCGGCTGGCAGGCGGTGCTCGAGCCTTCGAACATCGCAGTCATCCCGATTCCGGGTAACCATGAAACCATCGTCAAGATGCATGCAGACGTGCTGGGCAAAAGCATCAGCGATACGTTGAGCACATCGAACCTGGAGGTCGCGGAGCATGGCTGACACGATCACCACGAACACGAGAGACACCATGATTGCACGTGTGACGCGCAGCGAATTTTCGGCTGATTTCTTCAAACAGGGGCGGCCAGCCATCATTACGGATGCGCTGCATGACTGGCAGATTGCGGAGCGCTGGGCACCCGAATACATTGCCCGGATAGCGAAAACGCGGCCCATTACGATGAGCACCTCGCGCGACGGCCAGTATCTGTTCGACCAGTCTTACGACAGCGCCAGATCGCATGCGTTCGAGAGGACGGAGGTCGAATTCGGCGACGCCGCGCAACGCATGCTCGACGAAAACGCGGGCGATCACATCTACGTGATGCAGCAGTCGATACCCGATGTGCTACCCGAACTACTCGACAACGTTATCGTTCCCGAATGGATTGCATCGTCCCGGCCGGCGATTCACTTGTGGTTCGGTCGCAGGACGACCACCCAGTTGCACTTCGATTACTCGAACAATTTTTTTGCGCAACTCTACGGCAGCAAGCAGTTCATCATCTTCGATCCGCGCGAGAGCGAGCGTCTTTATCCCTATCACCATGAAACGGCGACCGCGCATCTGTCGCATGTCGATGCGCTGCAACCCGATCTTGCGCGCTACCCGGATTTCGCTGATGCGTCACCGATGCGCTTCACGATCGATGCTGGCGAACTGCTGTTTCTACCGGCGTTCTGGTGGCATCACGTGCAGGCCGCGGATGTCGCGGTGTCGGTGAACTTCTGGTGGTTCCCCGAGCTGCGGCAGATCCTCGATGCAGGCAATGCGGTACGCGCGCTGCCGAATTTCTACGAGATGGATCGGCTCGCCGGGTTCAAGCAGATGTTTTTGCAGCCAGCCGGGCTGGATTTTCTGACCGGAGCGCAGTTGTTTCTCAGTCACGGTAGAGTCTGGACAGCTTGCTTGCTGGCGCTGGCCGCGTTCGACGAAGCGGCGCGCAATCGCGACGAGCTTCGCACGATCGACAGACCGCACGGATGCCGGTTGAGCGCACTGGCCGCCGATCTGCAGCCGGTCTGCGCGGCACTGGCCGCCGGCGCAAACACGTCGCGTGCAGACCTGACGACAATCGACAGCGTGCCGACGCTTGCTGCGCAAGTGGCGGAGTTTTTTAGTGACGCAAAGATCGATCGCGTGAAGGTCGAAGCGTTGCTCGCGACGATGAAGCCGTCGGCGCAGGCTGTCGCGTTGTGAGCAGTCGTTACATCGGGTTCAGACTCCGGCAGGTCTGCCGGATCTGCTGCACCGAAAAGTTGTCTCTCACACCTGGCATGTTCTGCAAGATGCACTGATGAAAACCGACTTCACGAGGTAGCGCCATGTTGCCGTTTTGATAGAGCGCCTGGCATGAGCTTTTGATCATGCTTGCCGCCGCGCTGCCCTGACTGTTTCGCAGGGATAGCAGCATGCACTGATCGTATTGAGCGTTGCTGCCGAACGCCATGGCGGGCAGCGGTAAAACCAGGGCGGCGGAGAGGAGCCAGCGGGACGCGTTTCGCATAAACATGATTTACGAGTAACGGTAAATCATCGTATCACCTTAAAGCTCGTCATGCGCCGTTGGCTCGCCAGTTACAGCGGCGGTTTGACGCCATTCTTCTCGACCAGCAGGCTGATCGCACTCGTTTGTCCGTGATCGCTGGGAGCCGCGACTGCGAAAATGGCGGCGCCTGGTTTGAGGTCGTCGACAGTTGCAGGCGCGAACGTGACGACAGGCGCCTCTTTCGGCACCGAGACAGTGAGCGTATTGCCGCCATAACTGAGGTTGAGATCACGCCCGTCGGGTTTCTCGGTGACCGACGTGACCGTAGCACCCGTCATCGTGCTCCCCGGCGCCAGGTCCCAGTCGTAATGTCCTTCTCCGGTGCCGCGCCGCTCCTCCCGATACACCATCACCTCGAGCGCTTCGACGCCGTTCGTCGTTGCCGTTGCCGTTGCGGCCGTACCGATGTAGCTGCCGGGTTTGATGAGCGCCCGATCGAAGGGCTTGACCGCGGCGAATCGCGCCCAGCCAGGTAGCGTTAGCTGCACACGTGCGCCTTCACGGGTCAACACGGTGAGCTCACGGCCCTGAACCGATTCGATCCGACCTCGCACATGCGTCGACGCAAAGAACTGGTTGATCTGCGCAGCAATATCGACATGGTCCTCTTCGAGTGCGAAGTGGCCCGTATCGTAGTAGCGGACCGAGGCATCGGGAACGAGCTGTTTCACGGCTTCGGCGCCCGCCGGCAGGAAGATCGGATCGTTCTTGCCCCACACCACGAGCGTGCGCGGCTGGTACGTGCGCAAATATGCCTGCCACGCGGGAAATGCTGCGACGTTCTGCGGAACGTCGAGCTGCAGGTCGGTCATGATGCGGCGGCTATCGGGGTTCGCTAGCGCGACTGCGTCGTTGGTCCACGCATCGGGGTTCAGTGCCGCCGGGTTGCGTGCGCCGTGCTGATAGAGCAGCAGCGCAGTCGCAAGCGACACATGGCTTTCGGCCAATGCACGCTTGGCCGGTGTGATCTCGCCCGAAATCGCTTCGTCGCGCTTGCGTCGTGCGGGATCGACGCCGGCTTCGGCGACGATCGCGTTCTGGAAAATCAGTCCGGAGATCCACTCCGGATGATGCACGGCCATACGCATGCCGACCGGACCGCCAAAGTCGGTCATGTACACGATCAGATGCGGATCGCCGAGACTCGCGACAAACTTTTCGATCACGGCCGTGACGTTATCGAACGTCGGCGTGAAGCGGTCGGCGGGCGGTGCATCGCTATAACCCATGCCTGGATAGTCGGGCGCCACGACATGGAAGTTTTGCGCAATCAGCGGAATCAGATCCCTGAACTCGTGCGACGACGAGGGGAAGCCGTGCAGCAGCAACAGGGTCGGCTTCGACTTGTCCCCGGCCTCGCGGTAGAAGATCTTGATGCCGTCGACGTTCGCGTACTGGTATGAGACGTCGTTAGCCGCCTGGACATCGCCTGCGGAGAAACTGAGGACCGATGCCGCAAGCACGCCCGCGGCAAATCGTATGACTTTAGAGATCGACACGAGAAATTTCCTTTGGTTGATGCGCAAACAATGCCTCGGAGCGTGGGATTTGTATAATTGATCTTCCACGCTGCATGTATTGATGCCATTCATGAGGCAGACGCGATGCGCTTCAACAAGCTCGATTTGAATCAGCTGGTGGTGCTGGACGCGCTACTCGACGAATGCAGCGTGACGAAAGCAGCGAAACGGCTATTTCTGAGCCAGTCCGCCACCAGTTGCGCCATGGCGCGTCTGCGCGAGTATTTCGAGGACGAGTTGCTGGTGCAGATCGGCAAGGCGATGGTGTTGACGCCTCGAGCCGAGAGCCTGAGACATCCGGTCCGCGAGGTGCTGCTGCAGATTCAGTCCATCACCAACGACAATCCCGCCTTCGACCCCGTCAGTTCAGACCGGAAGATCGTGGTGGAAACATCCGACTACGTGACGAGCGTATTTCTGGGCGAAGTCCTGCGGCGAGCCTCCATCGAAGCGCCGCGCATGACGTTCCGTGTGCGTACCGCGGCAACGCTCGGTGTCGTGCATCTGGAAAACGGCGAGATCGATTTGCTCATTACGCCGGACTTCCGCGCCGGGTCGACCCAGCCCGTTGAACTGTTATTCGAGGATTCGTGGTCGTGTGTTGTGTGTGCGGACAACGACCGGATTGGCGAGACGCTGACGTTGGCTCAATACCTCGAGGCGGGTCACGTGATCATGGAGTGGGCAGGGGGCGCTATCGTCACCTCCGACAGCCGTGCAGCCGCAGCGTTGGGATACAACCGTCAAGCGGAGGTGACCGTGGAGACGTTCAACGTTGTCCCGCACTTTCTGATCGGCACGCGCCGGATCGCTACCTTGCAGACCCGTCTTGCATCGTTGCTACAGCGCTATTCGCCATCGCTGCGTGTGCTGCCTTGCCCGTATCCGATTCCGAAACTTGTCGAGGTGGTTCAGTACAACAAGTTCCAGGAGCGTGATCCAGCGTTGATGTGGTTCAGACAGTTGATGCGCGAAGTGGCGCAGGCAAGTTCGGTTCAGATACCCGTCGCGCTCAGCGGTGCAGGCTCAGGTACTGCTTGAGCACATAGTCTTCTCCGGGCCCGTAGCTGTCGGTCAATGCGTGGCCAGGATACTTTTCCCATGACGAGAAAACCGCCCACTGCGGAACGACGTGCAAGGTGTTCTCGATGTGCGTGAAGTTACGGACCGCTGCGTCGAGCCACGCCTGGTTGGTCATCGACGCCGGTGGCGGCCCCGCGTTGTAGATAATGCCGAGCGGAAGATCGACGTCCCGGGCAAAGTCCGCCACCTGCTGCAGGGAGGATGGCCACCGTTGCACACCCCAGTTGATATCGACGTCGGTGAATGCGAGCGGCTTGCCGACCTTCGCGTGGAATGCCGTCATCCAGTGGCGATAATCTTCTTTCCACGTCGGCTGGTCTGTGATGGACGGAAACGGCTCGGCCTCGCCGACGATCGCATCCGGAAATACCTTCAGATACTCGTTCAGGTCCTTCGCCACGCGTTCAGCCACGTTGTCGATCGACGAGTCACAGGCATTCTTCCCGCTGTAGTAATGCCCAAACCACAGCGGCTCATCCATCGCGATATAGCCAACCTCTGCGCCAGCCCGTTTCAGCTTTGCTGCCAGCGTTGCCACCTGGTCGGTCGGAAAATAGCCTTCCACTCCGCCGCCGCAACCTGATGCGTCATAAGCCTGCGCCAGCATCTCGATGCCCAGCGCAACATGCTTCGCCTTCAGGCGCGCGACTACTTTCGCCAGATCCGCATCCGGTATCTTGACCAGCGCCTGCGTGAGGATACCGACGGTAGTGACGTGATCCATGTAGGAGGGCCATGTCCCGTCCGGTTGATAGAAGAGCGTGTCCCAGCTTTGATGACCGGCGGGCGATGAGATCGCGCCCATACTGAACCAGACTTTCGGCATCTGTCCGTCCGGTTCTGCCCTGGCGGCGGTGGCACAACACAGCACGAGCGCGATCGCACCAGACCTGCACAGCCTGCGGATAAGATGGCTTTTCATCGCGTCCCGGCTCCTTCGATGCAAAAAAACAGGCCAGCCGTTTTTGAGGCGGCTGGCCCGTGTACGTCTCTAGCAAAAAACTATCAGGCTTGCGGCGCGGTGTCGTCAGTTGCGTTCGTCGCGTCCGTTGCCGGCGCTTCCTCTTTCTTGTCGAGGAGCGATTCCAGCTTGCCCGCTCCTTCGAAACCCGCAACCGCTGCAATGCCTTTGGTCAGTAGACCCGCATCCGGGTCGACTTTCTCTGCTGCCTCGACTGCTGCAACAGCACCGGCGATTTCGCCAACCGTGTCCAGGATTCCCATGGCACTCCCTCCCTGTGTTGAATGAAAAAGCATCATCTCACAACGCAGGGCATCGTGGCGGATGCCTCGTTTTTGTCAGCAAAATGGAAGCTAACGCGCTGCGCAAAACCGTCGTCAGCGAAGTGGGCAATGGATGACGAGCGCACGGTGCATTTTGCATATCTTATTTTTTACAAAGCACATTCAATTTCCTGCATATTAAACTTCAATAAATTACAAATTCCATCAAAAAAAGTTTGACGCTCGTTTTTTATCTCCGATACTTCAGTTCATCAGAAATCGGACGAATCACCAGTAGAACGAATCAAAACTCAAACGGCATCTTTTCGTTTGTGTTTCCGTAACGCCTTCTTTCCTGACCGGGCCGGGCTGGCTTGAGACGGCCCGGTGTCTCATCGGGTTTCGTGGGGAACCGCCGTGCGTCATGCCGATGCATGGGGGCAAGTTGTTGTCTGTCACTTTGAATTGCTAACCGAGGGGTAATGTCAAATGAATCAGATTTCAGTCAAAACGAAACAACGCAACGCCCGATTAACGATGGCCATCGCCGTCGCCATGGCCGCGGCATTCGGCGCCGCCACCGCGCACGCTGCCGATGGCGGGTGGACCGAAACGAAAACCAAAGGCTTCCTGCCGCTCGTGCAGCAACAGGCGGCCACCGCAGCCTCGACGGACGTCGCTTCGGCGGCGGCTAGCGCCGTGGATCTGGCGCCCGGCGAAACGATCGACGTGTTGCTCGGCTTGAATCTGCGCAACGAAACGCAGCTCGACACGTTCCTGCGCGATCTGCACACACCGGGTTCGCCGCAATACCATCGCTTCGTCACGACGGAACAATTCGCCTCGCAGTACGCGCCGACCCAGCAGCAGGTCGACGCCGTCGTCGCACATTTGCGCAAGGCCGGCTTCGTCAACATCGTCGTGGCGCCGAATCGTCTGCTGGTCTCGGCATCCGGTACCGCAGCCACGGTCAAAGCGGCGTTCCGCACGGGGCTTAAAGGCTTCAGCAAGAACGGCCGCCATGTCTACGCCAACACGGATGCCGCGCAGGTGCCGAACGCGCTGGGCAGTATCGTCGGTTCGGTGCTGGGGCTGCAGAACGTCGAACTGATGCACACGGGTGCGAGCCAGCCGGAAGGGGACACGAGCAATCTGACGATTCCGTCGGGCGCTGCCGCAGTGCCGCACAATCCGACCGAGTTCTCGTCGATCTACGACGCGGGCACCACGCCGACAGCATCGCAAACCACGGTCGGGATTATTTCCGAAGGCAATCTGACGCAAACCGTCTCCGACCTCAACACGTTTGCCGCGAACAACGGACTCGGCACGATCAGCAGCTCGGTGGTGAAGACCGGTTCTTCCGGTAGCTCGTACACCGACACAAGCGGTACGGTCGAGTGGAATATGGACAGCCAGGCGATTGTCGGTGCGGCGGGCGGCAGCGTGCAGAAGGTCGTGTTCTACGACGCCCCGGCGATGACGCTGTCGGCCATCACGGCGGCCTACAACCGGGTCGTGACGGACAACGTGGCGAAGGTGATCAACGTGTCGCTCGGCGTATGCGAATCGTCCGCGCACAGCCAGGGTTCACAGGCCACCGACGATACGATCTTCAAGCAGGCCGTCGCGCAAGGTCAGACCTTCTCGGTGTCGGCCGGAGATCACGGCGCGTATGAGTGCGCAGGCGGCAGTCCGTCGCGCTCGACCTACACGGTCAGCGAACCGGCCACCTCGCCGTATGTGATTGCCGTCGGCGGCACGACAGTCTTCACGCAGGCGTCGAACACGGGGACCTACAACAGCGAGATCGTGTGGAACGATCCGAGCTGGCAGCCGGGCACCGTATGGTCGACGGGTGGCGGTTTCAGTGCGTACGAGAGTGCACCGTCGTGGCAGTCGTCGAGCCTCACGGGATCGACCAAGCGTGGGTTGCCGGACGTCGGCTTTGACGCCGATTTGCGCACGGGCGCGATCCTCGTGGTATCCGGCCAGACGAGCGATACGCTCTGGGGTTCGGGCTATCTGAACAACGAAGGCGGCACGAGCCTTGCCGCGCCGATTTTCACGGGCATCTGGGCGCGACTCGAATCGGCGAACGGCAACAACCTCGGCTTCCCGGCCAGCAGCATCTATCAATATTTCCCCTCGAATGCGTCGGTGGTAAACGACGTAACGTCGGGCAATAACGGTAGCGGCGGATATGGCTACAACGCGAAAGCAGGGTGGGATGCGACGACGGGGTTCGGCAGTATCGATATTTCGAACCTGAATGCGTTCATCCAGAAAACGCCGGACTTCGCGCAGTGATGATTCGTATGCGGATCTGAGTGGTATGTAGGCGGGCGGGCTGCGCCGGTGTGTATGGCGCAGGCCCGCCCGGTTCTATGACGAACCGCCCGCTGCACTCACTACTTCGCAGCCTGCTCGGAAGCCTGTTTCGGCGTCCCCGCGCACTGCGCATGCCGCGGATCGCACAACTGACCGGCAGACCAGCCGCCACCCAGATCGCCGAACAACGAAGCCGCATCGAGCAGACGCTGTTCCTGCACATTCAGCGCAGTCTGCTGATCGCTCAACTGCGTGGCGAGCGCAGTCGCCACGGTGGTGTAGTCGACCGTACCGGCCTGGTACTCGTTGAATGCGATCTTCGAACCCTCGGTTGCATCGCGCACGGCGCTGTCCAGCGCGTCGGCCTGCTGCGCGAGAATGCGCAGACCGGACAGGTCGTTCTCGACGTTGGCGAATGCGTTCAGCACAGTGCCGCGATAGCTGGCCACCGCTGCGTCATAAGCAGCCTTCGCAGCGTCGACTTCCGCGTGGCGTTCGCCGCCATCGAATAGCGTCCCGGTCGCGTTTGCGCCGAGCGACCACACACGATTGGCCGCATGCAGCAAACCGGACAGCGGCGCCTGCGAAAACCCGTCCAGTGCGGACAACGAAATGGTCGGATAGTAGGCCGCCACAGCCACGCCGATTGCGGCGTTCTGGGCCGCCATCGCACGTTCGGCAGCGGCGATATCGGGCCTGCGTTCGAGCAGTGTCGACGGCACGCCGACTGGAATTGTCGGCAGCGTCGGCAACGCCGTGCTATGCGGAATGTCCAGATCTTCCGGGTTCTTGCCGACCAGTACCGCAATCGCGTGCGCGTACTGCGCGCGCGCGACGCCGAGTGAAATCAGGCTCGCCTGCGCGCTTTCGAGTTGTTCGCGCGCCGTGATGAGGTTCGACGGCGGCACGGTGCCGGCGTGATCCTGATCGGCGACGACGCGCAGATATTGCTGGTACGCCTCGACGGTCTTCTGCAGCAGATCGATGTTCGCATCGCTGATGCGCAACTGGATGATGTCGCTCGCGAGCGAAATCTGTTCCGAGAGCGTCGCGTTGGCGAGCGTCGCTTCGTCGACCTGGGCGGTCGCCGCGTTCTGCTCGATCGTACGTCGCACCTGGCCCCACAGATCGAGTGTCCAGCTCGCTGTGCCTTCGAGCGTGCCGGAATTGATGGGTGGCAGATTCGTGCTGGCGGAGCCGGTCGCACTACGCGCACGCGTGGCCGACCCCGTGACTCCGATGGTCGGGAACAACTGGCTGCGCGCCTCCCGCACTTCGGCAAGCGCCTGCTGATAGTTCGCGTAGTCCTGGCGCACGGTCTGGTTCGACACGGACACGAGCGGTTCGAGCTGATCGATCAGCGGATCGTTAAACGCAGTCCACCAGTCGCCCTTCGGTGCGGACGCAGCGGGTTCGGCCTGGGTCCAGCCGGGCAGTTCCTTGTAGGTCGCGGCGACGGGCACGGGGGGCCGGCGATAATCCGGGCCGACCATGCAACCGCCAAGCAGCAAGGCGAGCGCGGCGACCAGCGGCAGACGGGGTGTCTTCATCTTCATGCCTTGGTTTCCGGTGTAGCCGGGGTATCGGGCGTATGCGGGTTTTCCTGCTGTCTGCTCCACGGCATGCGTGCAGACCACCGTGCAAGCCTCGCACGCAAACGGTCGAGGTACAGATAGATCACAGGCGTCGTGTACAGCGTAAAGGCCTGGCTGACGATCAGACCGCCCATCACCGTAATACCGAGCGGCTGGCGCAGCGACGCGCCCTGGCCGATGCCGATCGTGAGCGGCACGGCGCCGAGCACGGCGGCGAAGGTCGTCATCATGATCGGACGCAGCCGCACGACGGCCGCGTTATGCATGGCCTCCCGCGCATTCTGCCCTTCGGTGCGTTGCAGGTGGATCGCGACGTCGACCATCATGATGCCGTTTTTCTTGACGATGCCGATCAGCAGCATGATGCCGATAAAGGCGATCGCCGAGAACGACGTGCCGAACACGAGCATGGCGAGCGTCGCACCGATCAGGGCCGACGGCAGGGTCGAGAGGATCGTGATCGGGTGGATCGCGCTTTCGTAGAGGATACCGAGCACGAGGTAGACCACGAAGAGCGCGGCGAGGATCAGCAGCGGAATGGTCCCGGCCGATTGCGAATACGCTTGCGCCGCGCCGGCAAACGAGCCGTGAATCGAGGCGGGCATGCCAATGTCGCGGGAGGCCTGGTCGAGTATCGCCGAGGCCGTACTGAGCGAGCCGCCGAGCGGCAGATTGAACGACACGGTCGCGGCGACGAGGCCGCTTTGATGGCTCACCTGGGTCGCCGTTTGACTGTTGCTGTAAGTCATGAACGCCGGCAACGGCACCATGGTTTCGGCGGAGGTGCTGTCCGCGCTGCCGCTCGAGCTGCCGCCCTTGCTGTTGGCGATGCTATTGGTGGTCTGGTTCGCTTCGGCGTTCGAGTTCAGCGAGTTGGTGCCGGCGGCCGTGCTCTGCGCGGTATTGACAGCGCTCACCGTGCCGCCGGGCATCTGCGTCTGCTGCGTGCCGTTGGCATTGCCCGCGGCCGTGCTCATGAAGATCTGGTTGAGCGTCTGCGGGTATTGCCAGTATTTCGGCGCGACTTCCATCACGACGAAGTACTGGTTGACCGCGTTATAGATCGTCGACACGGTGCGCTGGCCAAATGCGTCGTACAGCACGTTGTCGATCTGGTTGGGCTGAAAACTGTAGCGCATCGCAGTCGCGCGATTGATGTTGATCAGGGTCTGCAAGCCGTGTTGCTGCAAGTCCGAGTTCACATCCTGAATCTGCGCACGGTGTTTGTTGAGTTCGTCGACGAGCAACGGCGTCCATTTGAACAACGCCGCGGAATCGTCGCTGGTCAGCGTGTACTGATACTCGGCGGCCGACTGCCGGCCGCCGATGCGCAGATCCTGCGCAGCCTGCAGGAACAGCTGCGCGCCGGATACCTGGCTCAACCGCGGACGCAGGCGGTTGACGACCTCGGTGGCGGACGCGTGGCGTTGGGCGAGCGGTTTCAACTCGATGAAGACCTGCGCGGTATTGAGCGCGCGGCCGCCGGTAAAGCCGGCCACCGACGCGACAGCCGGATCGGTTTGCACGATCGCCTGCAACTGCGCGAGTTTCTTCTCCATTGCGGTGAACGAAATGCTCTGGTCCGCGATGATCTGGCCAATCAGGATGCCGTTGTCCTGCTCCGGAAAGAACGTACCCGGCACGAAGCGCAGCAGGAAGATGTTGAGCACGAGCAGACCGATCAGCGTCAGGATGCAGATCAGCGCATGATCGAGTACGGCGTCGAGCGAGCGCGAATAGGCCGCCTTGAAGCGCTCGAACTGGTTTTCCACCCAGAGCCCCCAGCGCGCGCTGGAATGTCCCGCGTTTTTGCGGGTCAGCACGTACGCACACATGGTCGGCGTGACGGTCAGCGAGACCACCAGCGAGATCATGATTGCAATAGAAAGCGTCACCGAAAATTCGTGGAACAGCAGGCCGAGGATGCCGGGCATCAGCAGGATCGGCAGGAACACCGCGATCAGCGACAGGCTCATCGAGACCACGGTGAAGCTCACCTCCTGGCTGCCGCGCAAGGCGGCTTCGCGCGGACTGAGGCCGGCTTCGAGGTAGCGCGTCGCATTTTCCAGCACGACGACGGCATCGTCGACCACGAAGCCCGTACTGATCGTCAACGCCATCAGCGAGAGGTTGTCGATGCTGTAGCCGAGCAGGTACATCGGCCCGAACGTCCCGATGATCGACAGTGGTAACGCGACAGCCGGCACGAGCACCGCGCGCGGCGAGCGCAGGAACACGAACACGACGCCGATCACGAGCAGCACGGCGATGAACAGCGTGCGCAACGTGTCCTGCACCGAGGCATCGACCGATTGCGACGCATCGATCGCGACTTCGACGTGCACGTCTTTCGGCAACGTGGCTTCGATGGACGGCAACACGTTGTTGATCTGCTTGACCGTGTTGACCACGTTGCTGCCGGGCGTCGGATAGATGATCGCCAGCACGGCGGACTTGCCGTTAAAGAGCCCCGCGTTGCGGATGTTTTCGTTCGAATCGATGACCTGCGCGACGTCGCGCAGCATCAGCGGCGCGCCGTTGCGATAGGCGATGACAAGGTCGAGGTAATCCTTCGCCTTGGTGGCCTGATCGTTGGAAGTGACCTGGTAGCGCTGGCCATTTAGATCGAGATGACCTTTCGCGCTGTTGGCGTTGGCGGCACTGATGGCGGCCCGCACGTCTTCGAGGCCGACGCCGTAACTGTTGAGCTTGCCCGGGTCCAGTTCGACGCGCACCGACGGCAGCGCGCCGCCGCCAAGCGTAATCTGGCCCACGCCGGTAACCTGCGACAACTGCTGCTGGATGACCGAATCGGTCGAGTCGTAGAGCTGCGCGAGCGTCAGCGTCTTCGAGGTCAGCGCGAGCACCATGATCGGCGAATCGGCCGGATTGTATTCGCGGTAGATCGGGTTGCTGCGCAGCGTACTCGGCAGGTCGGCGCGGGCGGCCTGGATCGCGGCTTCGACGTCGCGCGCGGCGCCGTTGATGTCGCGGTTCAAACCGAACATCACCACGATCAGCGACGAGCCGACCGAACTCGTCGAGGTCAGCTCGGCCACGTCGGCGATCGTCCCAAGCCGGCGTTCGAGCGGCTCCGCGACGGTCGAGGCCATGATGTCGGGACTCGCGCCGGCCATGCTCGCCTGCACGACGATGACCGGAAACGCGATGTTCGGCAGCGGCGCGACCGGCAGCCGGAAGTAGGCCAGCAAGCCGGACAGCGCAATCGCGATCGCCAGCAAGGTCGTGGCGACCGGTCTGCCGATAAAGAGCGCCGTGATGTTCACTGCGCGCCCTCAGCGATACCGGGCTGCGAATTGCGCCTGCGGCGCACGCGCTCGGCGAGGCGATCGAAGAACAGATAGATGACCGGCGTCGTGAACAGCGTCAGCAACTGGCTCAGCGTCAGCCCGCCGATAATCGCCAGACCGAGCGGCCGGCGCAGCTCGGAACCCGTGCCGGTGCCGAGCAGCAGCGGCAGCGCGCCGAGCATCGCGGCGAGCGTGGTCATCAGGATCGGCCGGAAGCGCAGCAGCGAGGCTTCGAAAATCGCGTCGCGCGGCGACTTGCCGTGGTTGCGCTCGGCGTCGAGCGCGAAGTCCACGATCATGATCGCGTTCTTCTTGACGATACCGATCAGCAGCACGATACCGATGATGCCGATCACGTCGAGGTCGCTGCCCGCGATCATCAGCGCGAGCAACGCGCCGATACCGGCCGACGGCAGCGTCGAGAGGATCGTCACAGGATGGACGAAGCTTTCGTACAGCACGCCGAGCACGATATATACGGCCACCAGCGCGGCGACCAGCAGGTAGACCTCGCTCGACAGCGAATCCTCGAACGCCTGCGCGGCGCCCTGGAACGTGGAGGTGATCGACGGCGGCAGGTTCACGGCCTGCTGGGCGCGCTTGATCTCGTCCACGGCCGTGCTCAGCGACGAGCCCGGCGCGAGGTTGAACGACACCGTGACGGCAGGGAACTGCGCCAGATGGCTGATCACGAGCGGCGACTTGACGACCTTGATCGTCGCGATGCCGTTGAGCGGCACCTGGCCGCTACTGCTCGTCTGGCTCGGTAGATACAGGTTGCCGAGCGACTGCACGGTCGGCAGGGATTCAGGCTTTGCGACCAGGATCACGCGGTACTGATCCGACTGCTGGAAGATCGTCGACACAATGCGCTGGCCGAGCGCGTCATAGAGTGCGTTGTCGATCGTGGCGGGCGTGATGCCGTAGCGCGCGGCCAGTTGCCGGTTGACCTCGACGTTGATGCTTAGGCCGTCGTTGTTCATATCGCTCGTCACGTCGGTGATCGAGGCAATCTTCTGCATCCGCGCGATCAGCTCGGGGACGTACTTCTGGAACGCCTGCTGGCTCGGTCCGCGCAGCACGAACTTGTACTGGTTCGGCGACACCGTGGTGTCGAGCGTCAGGTCCTGCTCGGGCTGCAGGAACAGCTTGATACCAGGGACGTCGGCGACTTCCTGCTGCAGCCGCCGCGCGATCTCTACCGCGCTCAACGAGCGGTCGTCCTTCTGCTTCAGGTTGATCAGGAAGCGACCGTTGTTCAGCGTCGTATTCGTGCCGTCGATCCCCACGTACGACGTCACCGAGGTCACGTCCGGGTCTTTCAGGATCGCTTCGGCGAGCGCGGACTGCCGCTTCGCCATTGCCTGGTAGGACACCGTGTTGTCGGCGACGCTAAGACCCTCGATCACGCCGACGTCCTGGACCGGGAACAGCCCCTTCGGAATCACGACGTACAGGATTCCGGTGAGCGCGAGGGTGAGCACGGCCACGGTCAGCGTCAGCTTCTGGTGATCCAGCACCCAGCGCAAACCGCTCTCGTAGGCGTTCAGCGTCTTGTTGAACAGGTTCTCGCTGACGCGCTCGAAGCGGCTCGGATGCCGTTGCGCCTGGGCCCGCAGAATGCGCGCGCAGAGCATCGGGACGAGTGTCAGCGAAATCACCGCCGAGATGACGATCGTGACCGCGAGCGTGACCGCGAATTCGCTGAACAGTCGCCCGATCACGCCGCCCATGAACAGCAGCGGGATCAGCACGGCGATCAGCGACACGGTCAGCGACAGGATCGTGAAGCCGATCTGCCCGGCACCTTCGAGCGCGGCCTCGAGCGGCGTCTTGCCTTCCTCGAGATAGCGCACGATGTTCTCGATCATCACGATCGAATCGTCGACCACGAAGCCGGTCGCGATGATCAGCGCCATCAGCGACAGGTTGTCGATCGAGTAGTGCAGCTCGTACATCATCGCCAGCGTGGCGATCAGCGAGACCGGTACGGAAATGCTCGGGATCAATGTTGCCGGCACATTGCGCAGGAACACGAAGATCACCATCACCACGAGCCCGATTGCGAGCGCGAGTTCGAACGCGGCGTCGGAGACCGATGAGCGGATCGCCTTCGTACTGTCGGCGACGACCGTGACTTTTACGCCTGCGGGCAACGACGCTTCGAGCGTGGACAACTGCTTCGTGATCTGGTCGACGGTGGCGATCACGTTCGCCCCCGGCTGACGCTGCACGTTGAGAATGATCGCTGGCGAGTGGTTGAACCACGCACCCTGGGCCGTGTCCTGCGCGGCCGTGCTGACGCGGGCGACATCGCGCATGAACACGGGCGCGCCGTTTTGATAGGCGATGACCGTGTCCAGGTACTGTTGCGGATCGGCGATCTGATCGTTGGCGTTGATCGTGTAGTCGAGTTCCGGGCCGTCGAAGTTACCCTTCGGCTGGCTCACATTGACGTTGCCGAGCAGCGTGCGCAGATCGTCGAGACTCAGGCCGTAGGCGGCCAGTTTTTGCGGGTCGGCCTCGACCCGGATAGCCGGCACGTTGCCGCCCGAGGTGGTGACGACACCGACGCCGCTCACCTCGGAGATCTTCATCGCGAGGCGGTTGTTGGCGGCGTCCTGCAACTGCGTCAGCGACATCGACGTGGACGTGACGGCGAGCGTCAGGATCGGCTGGTCGGCCGGGTTCACCTTGGCGTAAGTGGGCGGTGCGGGCAGGCCGCTCGGCAGGTAGCTGTTCGCCGCGTTGATGGCCTGCTGGACGTCCTGTTCCGCAATGTCGAGGTTCAGCGCGAGATCGAACTGCAACGTGATCACCGACGATCCATCCGAGCTGAACGAGGTCATCTGCTGCAGGCCGGGAATTTCGCCGAGCTGCACCTCGAGCGGCGCGGTGACCGTCGTTGCCATCACGTCGGGGCTCGCGCCGGGATAGAAGGTCTGTACCTGGATCGTCGGGTAGTCGACGTCGGGCAGCGCGGAGACCGGTAGAAAGCGCACGGCGACCAGACCCACCATCACGAGGGCGATCACCAGCAGCAAGGTCGCTACCGGCCTCAGCACGAACACGCGGGAAATATTCATCGGCGCGCGGGTCCGTGGTTACGAGGCTTGCGATGCATCGGCGCCTGCCTGGCGATGCGCGGCGTGTTGCGCACGAGCGGCGGATGCGCCTGCGGCGTCGCTTGCCGGCGCGGCGGGTTTGGCACCGGCCACCCTGATCTTCGCGCCGTCGCTCAGGCGGTCCATGCCGTCGGTTACGACGCGGTTGCCGGCGGTGAGTCCGGTCAGGATGACGGTGTTCTTGCCGTCGTTGGGGCCGAGCGTGACCTTGTGCACGGAGACCGTGTTGTCGGCATTGACGAGAAACACGTAGTTGCCGGGCGCGCCGCTCTGCACGGCGGGCGTCGGCACGAGCACGGCGTTCTGCAGCGTGTCGACCTGCAGCTTGACGTTGACGAACTCGTTGGGGAAGAGCGCTTCGTTATCGTTATCGTAAGTCGCACGTAAGGTGACGGTGCCGGTGCTCGTCGCCATCTGGTTGCTGATGGCATACAGCGTACCGGTTGCGATTTCCTTGTTGGTGTCGCTCGTGTACGCGGTCACCGGCAGCTTTGCGCCGGAATTGAAACGCGTCAGCACGGAGGCGAGCGAGTTCTGCGGCACGGTGAATTCGACGGTGGTCGGCTTCATCGTGGTGATGACTACGACGCCGGTCGTGCTCGACGCGGTCACGTAATTGCCGGGATCGACGAGACGCAGGCCCACGCGGCCGGCAACCGGCGCGGTGATGTGGCAATAGACCAGATCGAGTTCGTACTGCGCGATATTGGCCCGATCCGCCTTGACCGCGGCTTCGTCCTGCTGGACCGTGAACTGCTGGTCCACATAGGTTTGTTCGGCGATCGATTTCTGCTGGTTCAACTGCGTATAGCGCGCGAGGTCGGAGCGCGCCTGGGCGAGGCTCGCGAGGTCCTTCGCCAGTTGCGCCTCGGCCTGCTGCTTGTCGATCTCGTACTGGCGCGGGTCGATCTGCACGAGGAACTGGCCTTTCGCCACATCCTCGCCTTCGTGGTAGGCGACCTGTGTGAGGTAGCCGCTTAACTGCGGCAGCACGGTGACGGTTGCGACCGGCGTGACGGTGCCCAGTTCGCTCAGTACTTCGGGCATGTCTCCAAGGGTCGCCGGGGCCACGGTGACGACCTGCGCCGGTGTGGCGACCTTGGGCTTCTTCCCGCGCAACACGTGAACGAGCACCAGCGCGATCACGATCAGCAGTACCAGTACGAGCACGATGCGCCCGTAGTGCCGACGCTGTCCTGGTTGGTTGGACCCGACCTCGCTCATATAACCTCGGTAAAGAGTGATTGCCGCAGACAAATGAGAGCAGCCGCTGCGAAAGGACCCGGTGCCGGGTGTTTAATTGCCATGCAAGATAGCTAACTCAGCAAGCGCTTGACGAGAGAGTCTAGCGAATCGCACGTCGCGTGTTTATACCCGCCTGCTTCTAGAGGTTGCAAGCCGTTACGAAAGCAGCCTGCCGCAACGCTCTGTAAAGAAACCAGGATTTCGCAAGAAAGCGGTGGGCTGGTTTGGGGTGGCACGGACAGAAGAGGGCATGTGTCGTGTAGTGAAGTCCTGAGTCAGGGTTGCGGAAGACCGCGCCGCGATGAGTTCGCTTGTCGGCGCATGTTACGCGTCGAAGGTTGCGGGAAGATTACGCAGAGGAGTGCGGGGAGGTGGGGCGGGTCGTGCAGCGCGGGGGGCGGCGTTTCGGCTTGATCAGGATCGCCAGTGCGAAGCGCCGTTCCTATGCGTTATGCAGGAACGGCGCTTCGATCAATTCACAGGTGCGTTAGCTCATTTCCACGCAATCTCCGGCGACCTGTAGAACGCGACACCGAACGCGTCCCAGCGCTGACCTTGCGTGATCAGTCGTTGCTGGAAGGCCGTCCAGTCGTGCGAGGACAGTTTCGACCAGCCGATCTCCGCCATCGACGCCATGCGCGGGAACGCCATGTAATCGGCATAGACCTGCTGCGTCGCCCATACCGTGTTGTTATCGGGCAGGGCAGTCGAGCCGACGTAGGTCCGGTCGCTCCACAGCGGCGCCTCGAGGCCGGCTATCTGCCGGGCCGGCAAGAGGTTGATCGAACCATCGGTCGACGAGAGCTCGGTAGTCGGATCCCATGAGTAGGATTTCTGCACGCTCGTGTAGCCCTCCCACAGCAGACCCCATGGCGTGAGCTGGCTGTACTTCATGTCGAGGTACGCATGGTCGGCCGGCGAGAAAATGAACTTCGCCCCTTGCGCGATTCCCGATACGGCGTCCTGAACATCCGTAGATTGTGTCGCGGTACCGATCGTTGCGCGGTCCGTATCGTCGCCCCAGTATTCGAGCAGCGTGCCGGCGGGAATCTTCGCGGAGCCGATCTGATGCCAGCCGATCGGCGTTTTCCCGGCCGCGGTGACCGTGCCGGTTGCGGCGCTGACATAGTCGCCGTACTCCGCTGGCGTGATACCCGTCGGGGTTTCGTCGCCGCCCACATGCACGTAAGGTCCCGCCGTCATGCCGGCCAGGCTGCTCAGTACCGTGCCCAGATAACTGCGCATGTTGGCCAGATGGGCCGGATCCGTCAGGCACAACAGGCTCAGCCCAGGACCGTCGAAACCGGAGTAGGGCTGCAGCGCCGTGTTACTGCAGTTCAGGTTGGCAAGCGAAGCCTGGGCCGCGCTGACGTGGCTCGGTCCGTCGATTTCCGGCACAACGGTAATCGAGCGATCGGCGGCGTAGCGCACGATGCCGCGGTAGTCGTCAGCGGTGTAGTACCAGGGACGCGCGGGCACCGTCGGGAAGCTGCTCAGCGTGCTGCCGCTTTGCGTGCTCGCACCGATCGCCGTCAGGGACGGGAGGGCCGAGATCGCGATACGCCAGCCCTGATCGTCCGCGAGGTGCAGGTGCAGCGTGTTGATCTTCAGCAGCGTGATTTCGTCGATGTAGTGCTTGACCTGAGCGACGGTGAAGAAGCGTCGCGAGACATCGAGCATCGCGCCGCGATAGGCGTACCGCGGCCAGTCGGCGATCACCACGCCCGGCGCCGACCACACGCCGACTTGCTGGCTGGTGCTATAGACGGCGTTCGGCAGCAACTGCAGGAGCGTCTGGATGCCCATGTACACGCCGTGTGCGGTCGCCGCGCGAATCACCACGCCGAGTTTTCCGGAGACGAGCGTATAGCCTTCCTGTCCGAGCGCGCCCTGGCGGCTCGCGTCCACGTCCAGCACGATGAAGTTCTCGTGGCGCACGTCGTCACGGCCATTGGCCGCCGGCAAGGTGAAGCCGGTCGATTTGCCGACGATGCCGCGCAGATAGGACACAGCGGCCGTCAGATCGGCGCTTCCGTTGGTGACGATGCGGGTGTCCGCGGAGAGAGTGAAGCTGCCGCTCGGCAGAGCGTGTTCGAACACCGGAACCGGGAGCAACGACGGGGCGTTGGCGTCCGGGCCACTGCCTGCTTTTGCCGCCCTGATCGCGGCGCTGTCATCGAGCGCCGCAGCAATGCTTTTTAATGATGTTGTTTCTTGTAGTGACGCCGCAGCCGCGCTGCTCGATCCGAACGGATCGCAGGTGGCCAGCAACAGAGCGACGGCGCAAAGAACGCCAGGATGCCTCATGTTCGCACTCCAGAAAATGGGGTTGAGATGGTGTTGACGTATCGGCACAGCTTGCGAAGCGCATGCATGCAATCAAAACGGAAACGGGCAATCTCTAATGCGGTGAGGGATGTGGAAGGGTTCGCGCGATCTTTGGCCTGTGGGATATCAGGGCATGAAAAGAAAAACGCTTTTGGCGTGAAAAGAAATTACATCACTAATGATGGGATTCCTGTAATGGTTAACCCTTTTTAAACATTGGCACATTCTGCTGAATTCTCAATAATTCTCAACTTATGCTGGTGAGATTCTTATGGAAGCTTTGATGTAGGTACATGCAGCTTGCATACGGTGCGTTGAACAACAGGAGCCCGGTGTTTATTAAAATTACTAAAATTTTGTCAAATATCTGTTGCAATTCGAAAATCATGGATTAATTCAAACATCTTGACTTGTATAAATCGAGCCATATAAACTGAGTAACACGTTGAAGAGGCATGAGTTTATAAATCAATGTTTATGCAGTCAACTAAACATTGTTCTATTGAATCTGTTTAGCACAATAAATAAACAAAATATAAATGGAGAAGACAGCATGCAATCGAAACAGCGCCGTAGATTCCTTGTGTACAGCACGACATTGGCCGGAAGCGGCTGGCTGGCCGCATGCGGAGATGGTCTCCAGAGCGCGGATAGGGCGCTAGGGGAAGCGGGAGCAGGTGCGACACCGGCTGCGCCCGCAGCGCCAGTGACGCCAGGGGCACCAGGGGCACCAGTGACACCCGGCACGCCAGGACCCGGCGCCATACCCGCATCGCCGCCCGCGAACCTCGCGGCATCGGGCGAGATCGCCGGACAGTGGACGTTCATTGCCGCATCGGAACGTCCGACCCTCACGGGCGCGCAACTGGCAAGCGCTGCCGGCGCGCCCGGCATGTCGGCCGCGACGGTGCCCGGCACCGCGCTGACCAGCATGATCGCGAACGGCAAATACCCCGATCCGTTCTACGGCAAGATCGTCACCGATACGATTCCGGACACGCTGAAGGACACGAACTACTGGTACCGGACAACCTTCGCGACGCCGCCATTGCGGCCCGGCCAGCGCTTGTGGCTGCGCTTCGACGGCGTCAACTACATGGCCAGCATATGGCTCAATGGCGCGCTTGTCGGCACGCTCGAAGGCGCGTTCAAGCACGGCTATTTCGATGTGACGAAGCTCGTCGCGGCCACAGGCGGTGTCGCGTATCTCGCGGTCAGCGCGATCAAGCTCGACTTTTCGGAAGGGCCGCTCAAGCCGAGCTATGCGAGCGGCGTCACGCGAGGCGGCCGTAACGGCGGCCCGACCGGCGTCACGCTGAAGAACGGCCCGACGTTCTTCTGTACCGCCGGATGGGACTGGCTGCCGACAATCCCCGACCGCGACATCGGTATCTGGCAACCGGTGTCGTGGTTCACGACCGGCGCGGTACGCATCGCGGATCTGCGCGTCGACAGCACGCTCGCGGATGACCTGGGCAGTGCCGCGCTGCAACTCGATCTCTCGCTCGACAATCGCTCGGGCACGAGCCTCGCTGCCACGGTGACCGGAAAAATCGGTACGGACATCGCGTTCAGCCACGCGATCACGATCCCCGCAGCCGACCAGCCGACCACGATCACGCTGACGTCGGCCGATGTGCCGCAACTGTCGCTGGCCAATCCGAAGCTGTGGTGGCCGAACGGCTATGGCGAGCCGAATCTGTACGCGGTGTCGGTATCGATTGCGCTGCAGGGACAAGTGTCCGATACGCGGAGCGTCAACATCGGCCTGCGCCGTATCGAGTATTCGCGCAACATCGGCTTCGGACCGCAACTGAGCATCACCGTCAACAAGCTGCCCATTCTTATCATGGGTGGCAACTGGGGGCTCGATGAAGCTCTCAAACGGATTCCGCGCGAACGGCTGTTCAATCAGGTCCGACTGCATCGCGACGCGAATCTGAATCTGATCCGCAACTGGAACGGACAGAGCACGAGTCGTGATTTTTTCGACGCCTGCGATACGTACGGAATTCTCGTCTGGCAGGACTTCTTCTATTCGACGGAAGGGCCGGCACCCGTCAACGTCACGCGCGATCTCGACAATATTCGCGACGTCATCGTCCATTACCGCAATCATCCGTCGGTCCTGTTATGGTGCGGCGGCAATGAGGGCTCGCCGCCGGCGGCGCTCGTCAGCGGACTCGACTCGCTCGTCAAGACGCTCGATCCAAAGCGCCTGTGCCTGACGAGTTCCGCGGGCGACACCGGCGCCGGTGCGGTGAACGGCTACTCGTCGGGCGGCCCGTACAACTGGGAGCCGCCGTCGGCTGCGTTCAGCCGCGGCTACGGTACGTCGAGTACGGCTTTCCACAACGAGGTCGGTTCGCACTCGATCCCGACGCTCGAGTTCGTCCAGGCGATGTTGCCGCCGTCATCGTGGGAATGCCCCGACGATTTCTGGGCGGACCGCGATATCAACGGCAACGGGGCGTACCTGGCGGGACAGCAGGGCGGTGGGGGCTACATCGCGATGACCGGCGCGCGCTACGGCGCGATCGCCAATCTCGCCGACTTCGTCCGCAAGGCGCAGATGATGAACTACGAGTGCATCAGGTCGCTCTACGAAGCGAATGCCGCCGTGATGATCGGACCCGCGACGGGCAAGATCACGTCGCCCGCGACCGGCGTGATCATGTGGATGACGAATCCCGCGCAACCGAGCTTCGTCTGGCAGATGTACAGCCACGATCTCGAACAGCACGCGTCGTTTTTCGCGGTCCAGCATGGTTGCCGTCGTATCAACGCCATTCTCGATGCAAGTACGTTCGATGTGACGATTGCCAACCATACGGCAAAGACGGTATCGGGTAGCGTCGAGATGCGCGTGTACAACCTGGACAGCACACTGGCCGGGAAGGTCACGCAGAACATCGCGAGCGTTGCGTCGACGTCGTATCAGGTCGCAGCGAACCTCGGCACGCAGATCGCTGCCGCGACATCCGACGTCTGCATTGTCACGCTCACGCTGCGCGACGCGAGCGGCGCGACGGTTGCGGACAATCTCTACTGGTGTCAGAAGAATGGGCAGGATACGGACTACACGTTGCTCGACACGATGAAGGCTGCGGCTATTGCGATCCGCGCATCGGCGGCTGAACTCGACGATGTCACCACGCGTATTACGGCGAACGTGCAGAACATCGGCAGTTCGATCGCGCTGATGACGCATTTGCAATTGTTCGATTCGTCGAGCGGTCAGCGCATCCTGCCCGCCTTCTTCAGCGACAACTATCTGAACCTGGTGCCTGGCGCATCGACGCAGATCGTCATCGATGTGCCGCATGCGAAAGGTAAACCGGTTTCGGGCGCGGGGCTGCGCGTCGATGGCTGGAAGCTCGATCGTATGAATTCGAAGCTCGGATTGAGCGGCGTGCCGGTGATCTTCAACGAGAGAGCGCTCGCGGTGACGAGCCCGGTTAGCACTTTCGGCAAGTGTTAGGGGCTATCGATCGATGTGGCAGGAAAGCGCCGACATCCTGATCCGGGCGGCGGCGCACAACTCACCGCCGTCCCGGATACAGCAATTCAGATAGGCGGAAGCGAAGTAATCGCCGCACGGATGGCACGCCGCAGCGCGCCGGCCCGTGCACGATTCTGGCTGGCCACGGTACCGCCCGCTCGCCGCAGAGATTCCTGGTAGACCGCTTCGGTCCGCTCCGCGAACGTCTCCATCGAAAACTGCTGCTCGCTTTTAGTCCGCGCCGCCGCGCCGGCACGCGCGAGCTCCGGGCGGTTGTCGAGCAGGTGCGCGAGCAGTTGTGCCAGATGCGCGTGTCCGCGCGGCGGGACGATCCATCCGTCGACACCGGCGCTGATATTCTCCGGCAGGCCGCCGGCGTCCGAGACGATCATCGGTTTGCCCATCGCCATCATCTCCCGGCACGCGAACGACAGCGTTTCCCGTTGCGAGAGGACAAACCCGACATCGAAGGCGGTCACGAGCGAGCGGACGTCACGCAGCAGGCCCGCGTAAATCACCTGATCGGTCATGCCGAGTTCCGCGACTCGCGCGCGTTGCCGTTCATTGGGCAGGTGACCGGCCAGCGCGATGCGGATGCGCTCGCGTTGCGCTTCGGGCAGCAACGCAACGGCGGCGACCATATCGATCCAGCTCTTGTTGTCGTCCATGCCCGCGGTGCTGCCTACGATCAGCGTATCGTCGGAAAGCTCGGGAAACCAGAATTGCCGGGTCCGGGTGACGGCGGAGGCTCTCGCGGGGATGAAACGCGAAAGATCGACCCCATGATGAACCACCCGCATTGTCTTGCGGCCGTACACCGTTGGCGTCAGGAAGCGTCGCGTGTATTCGGAAACACAAATGACCGAGTCGGTTCCCAGCGTCCCCTTGAGCCATGTGCCAAGGCCGCTCGCGGGCAGATCGTTGTGTTTCGTGAAGACGATGCGCGGGCGGTTTCTGGACATGCCGAGTGTTGCCAGGCCGGCGACGCGGTGATCGGCGGAACCGTTCACGTGCACGACATCGTAGCCATTCAATTCGATCAGACGGCGCAATGCCAGCGCGGTACCGGTCATGCAGCCCAGCGTGTTGCGAAATGAGAAGTCGAAGGCCTCGACTCCAGGCATGTTGCGCGCGCTCTGATACAGCCGGCTCGAGCGCGGCGCAGCAACCGCCACCTGATGACGTCGGCTCAGCACGCGAACCAGATTGAGGATATAGGTCGTATGACCGCCCCCATCCCCGCTGTGAAAGTTTGTGTAGAGTATTTTCATGTACCCACCGCGCCGCGTACCGCATGCTTCAGTTGCTTGATGCCGTAATACGCCGGTCCCCATACCGGGTGGCGATAACGCCAGAGCTTGCGGGCCAGCCACTCGTCGCCCTTGCCGTTGTCCACCACGCGCTGTATCTGATGCCGGTCGCTACCGGGCGCGTTGAGGCGCACGTTGCGGGTCGTGTAGAGGTACTCGTATCCGGCGTCGATGGCCGCGCCGATGTAGTCGGTGTCGTAATAGCCTTCGGGCCAGCACAGGTGCTTCGATTCGATCCCCAGACGTTCGCGCAGGATCGATTTCGCGGTCTCGATGTCGGCGCCGATCATGGCGCGCTTGCTGCCCGTGTCATTGCAGGACAGATCCCAGCGACGATGGCTGTGCGTATGGCTATGGAACTCGAATGTGCCGGCCGCACGCATCGCCTCGATTTCGCTCCAGCGTACCGTTACGTCATCGGCGCGACCGGCCTCGATGAGCCGTTCGCATTCTTCATGCGAGGGTGTCGTGTGCGCGGGGCGCTCGGCGAGCGAGCGGGTCGGACCGTCGTGAATACGCTCGGTCACGAGAAACATCAGCGCGTTGTGCCCGTAGCGGTTGAGGACGGGATGCGCGTGCAGATAGTTGTCGAGATACCCGTCGTCGAACGTCAGCAGGATCGACTTGTCCGGCATGCGCTCGCCGTGCAGATAACCGGCGAACTCGTCGGCTGTGAGCGTGACGTACCCGTTACTTGCCAGCCATTTCATCTGCGAGTCGAGACACGCCGTGGAAATAGACAGCGGTCCGCCCGTCGGAGAGACATGGTGGTAAGTCAGTACGGGTATGGGTCGAGAAAATGAATCAAATGATCGCTTCATTGTTTATGCACACCGAGATACCGTGAACCGGTCATTTGTTTCTGTCCTGACCATTTTCAGGCCACGCTTTGCGCAACTGGAAACAGGTCCCTGTGCGCCATATCCAGAACACCGGATGTGGTCAGGTACGGAGCGTAATCGGACGCGCCGGTGTTGTTTGTCGCGATTTGTAGCGTTTTGTTGAAAGCTGAGTGAAATGACTGCCGGTGGCGGGTTTGTTTTGTCACACGGCGACGAATGCACATAAAAAAAGGCCGCCTGCAAGCAGGCGGCCGTACGGTTTCACACAACATTTCAGGTCGTCGAACGTGACCTTGAAGGTGTCGATTCCCGCTGACTTTCTGGGTTTATCGACGACGTAACCGGGACCGGGTGGGCCGGTCCGAAGTCAACGCTTATTGCCGGCTTATTTCCCGCTCATTGCCGGTTCAGATACTGCTGGACGTCCTTCAGCGAGACCTTGCCGCTTCCCGCGGTATCGATCTGCGAGAAGTTCTTCGCGACGTAGTCAAGGCCGCTCGCCTGCGCCTGCGCTTTCGTCAGCGTGGCGCCGTTAGCGAGCGCACCGTTCGCGGCGAGACTCGTGGACAGGCGCATCTGCGCCTGACGCTGGAGGTCGGCGCCGGTCGTCTCGGAGGCGGGCGTGGCGACCGCTACACGCGGGAAGAACGGGCCGTCGACGCCGCCACCCTTGGGCGGGGTCGCCGTCGACACGGCTTGCAGCGGCACAGCGAACGCGCCGCCAGCAACGGCCGCAAGTGCCAGGAACGAAAGACTGGTGGACAAAAATTTATGCTTCGACATGGTGTTTCTCATCTAAAGAGGAGTCGCGCTCGCGTGCGACCAGCTGCACGCGAGCCCAGGCGTCGTCAACGGGCGGCGGCTTTGACAGTGGCTTTCATCGCAGCCACGGTGGTAGCCGTGTTCGCGGGATGCTCGTCAGTCCACGGCGCCGACAGTTGCGCCAGTGACAGCGAAGCCGTGAGCGGCTTGTTCTGGTAGTACGACACGAGATCCGCCTGCATCTTCGGCCGCGCGACGTTGTCCAGATAGATCATGTGGCCGCCCTGATAGAACGTCAGCTGGATGTTCGGATTGAGCCCCGGAACCGTCTGCAGCCGTGCCAGTTCCTTTTCCGTTTCGAAGTACGGCGTCGCGAGGTCGTGATAGCCGTTTTCCGACAGCACCTTCAGTTGCGGATTGAGCGTCAGCGCGGCGAGCAGATCGGGGATCGTGTCAGGTTGCGGCTGGCCGCCGTGACTGAAATTCCACACACCGATGATGTCGTCGTTCAGCAGCGAGAACGTCGCATTGGGTGCTGTGTAACCGAGGTAGCCGGGCATCTGCGTGGCGAGCGCGTTCGTGAACGGCGTGTTGATCAGGATGTCCGACGGATCGTTGTCGCTCGCGAGACGCGGATCGCTGTTCGGCAGGATGACGCGTCCATCGTACCGGCCGATCGTCGAGCCGGGCACGAGCACCGTCTGCCCCGGCGACGCTTCCGTGTCGTAGTAGTACTGGAAGTAGCCGCTCAACGCCGCATTCGTCAAGCCCGTCTGACCCGACCACGACGCAAGCGTCGCGGCATCGATCACCACCTGAGGGTTCGCCGTCGAGTACTGCACGATCTGTGCGTATTGACCGGTCACGAAACTCTGGATCTGCTGGGTGTACGCGCCGAGATTGGTCGGCGACGGCGAGACCTGATTGAAATACGCAGCCACTGCGGCGTACGACGGGATCGAACCGGCAGAGGTGTCGCCGGTCGAGGCCATGTAGTTCAGGATCGACGACTGCAGCACGATCCCGGTCAGATGGACGCCGGCGGATTCGAGCGACAGCGCGAGCATGTCCGTGCGCGGCGTACCGTACGATTCGCCGTACAGATAGATCGGCGAGCTGGCGCGGTTGTTGGCCGTCAGGTAGCGGCGGATGAAATCGCGCATCACGCTGACGTCCGGATCGGTGCCCCAGAACGTCTTGTTGGTGTTCGGCTGGATCGCTTCGGACAGACCGGTACCGGGCGGGTCGATGTACACGAGATCGGTCGTCGCGATCAGGCTTTCCTGGTTGTCGACGATCGGGAAATTGGGCCAGCCGGTCAGCAGCGGGTCGGGTGTCGCGACGCGGGTCGGCGCAAACGAACCGAGGCGCAGCCAGACCGAAGACGAACCCGGGCCGCCGTTATAGACGAACGTGACGGGGCGCGGCGAACCATCCGCACTGGGGGCGGTGTACGCGACGTAGGACATGCTCGCTTCCGCATTGCCGCCCGGATCGGACGCGGTCAGGTGACCCATCGTCGTCGTGTAGTTAACGGTAGTGCCGTTGGCCGACCACTGGTGATGCATGACGGCCGCATGTTCGTTCACTTGTGCCGCAGCGAGACCGTCGCCGGCTTTTGACGAGTAGGCCGTGTTGTCGACAAACGGCTGGTCGGCCGGCGTCGTGATGTCGTCGTTACATCCGGTCAGCGCGAGTGCTGCCGTCAGCGCGGCGACGCCAAGACCGATATGCGTAACGAGCCCGCGCGGATGGCGCTGGATCTGGCGAATGTTCGACGAACCCGTTAGTGACGGGTGTTGTGAATCGTGGGTGCCCTGCATCGCTTCCTTTCCTCTTCGTGAGAGTGCCGTGTCTGCCCAGCACGTTGGCGCAAGTCAATACGCGCTGGCGCGAGGGTGTCTCCGCGCAGCGGCTTCTTATATTTTTTAGTCAAGCTAATTAAACAGGCTCTACCTGTCACAACCGGAGTGCCGTGGCGGTCTGTTCCGCGCGGCGATTAATGACGTAGAGAACTCGGGGGTCGTGCCGAATGGAGCGAGACAATATCACAGCGTTCGCGACTCTTTGTCACATTCCGCTGGTACGGCAAGCGAGCCGGACGCCGCCGGATTTGAAAGTCTTTTCGGCTCAGTGGGTTATCGCTTTTATGCCCAATCAACCTTACAGTTTCTAACCCGGTGTGGACGGGAAAACGGGTGGTTCGAGAAAAAAATAACCCGCGGGTGTGGTTGGCGATCTGCTGTGTTCCGCTGTGCTCAATACCCAAGCGAATTTCACGCCAATATCGCTTTCGGGTGCCGGGAAAATACAAAGATCACGTGAAAGTCCTTGCTGCGATTACTCGTCGGTCTTTCAGACGGACTGACTGAGAATCGCCGGATTGACAAACCTCCACTTATGCATTTCAATCGCTTCAAATCGCCGCTCGATGGCGGCTGTGAGACATTTGAAAGAAAATACCAAGCATTGCGATATGCCTGAGACGAGTTGACGAAAATAGTCCATCAATCCGTTTCTGAAAGGCAATATTCATATTCATGACATGCTCCACCAGACTGTCTGGTGCTGATACGGGTGCCCTTCGAAATTATTATCCGCGCAACGCAAAGGCAATTGTCGGTTGACTAAAACCGGGGCGGCGCACGCGCGCCGGTTTTAGATAATCTGCAATTTTTGCCGCTACCGATTTGAGCAGGGAGTAAATAATGACCGTTACGGTTACACCGTTATTCGATGCAGAATCCCCCGAGCCGGACAAGCGGACTGAAAACCTTTCGGCGTCGCTCGACGCCGTCGTGGCCGCTTCGTCCCCGGCGGTCGTGCCGGCATCTCTGCCGAGCGAAGACGACATCACCAATCTGGGCGCGAGCAGCCGCAATACGTATGCAACGATCACAAGCAGCCTGCTGTCGCAGCACAAATCGGCCGATGCCGGCGAAATGGGCGCGAAGCTCACCGAACTGATCTCGACGGCCAAGGGGCTCGACCCGGAGCAGGCGAAGCATGGGCTAATGGACAGGGCGGTCGGGTTCTTCAAAGGGCAGCGCGAACAGCTGCTCGCCCACATGCAGTCGGTCCAGGCGCGCATGAATACGCTCACCGAGCAAATGGACCGGATGGCCGCCGAACAACGCGATCGCATCCACACGCTCAATGATCTGCAGCAGGCCAACCTGCATCAGCACGAGCAGTTGCAGGCGGCCGTCCAGCAAGGACAGACCTGGCTGCAGGCGATCGCCACGGCGCTGGCGGCACCGCTCGATACGACCGATCCGTTCGCCGCGCAACAGCGCACAGCCATCCAGCACACCAATCAGCGGCTCGAAGTCGCCGTCAACGACTTGCAGAACGGCATGACGCTCGCGAAGCAACAGGCGCTCGAAATCCAGCAGACGCAGGACAATGCGCGCGCGATTCTCGACGAATTCGAGCGGGCCAAGACGACGGTGATCCCGGCATTGACTTCGTTGCTGACGCAACAACTGATCCAGATCGAACAGAAGCACGCGCTGGCAACCGACGACATGCTGCGCTCCACACTCGATGCCGCCATGCGTCAGTCGGCCCAGACGCTCGGCGAAAACACGGTGCAGGTGGCGACCTTGCAGCAAAAGTCGCTGATCAGCACGACGACGCTCGAAGATTGCCAGAAGATCCTCGAGGCGAGCGCCGACAAGGTGAAGCAGCTCGAGGAAGCCGGGCGTCAGCAGCGTATCGCTGACGGTCAGAAACGCACTGAGATCGAACAGCGGCTGCTCGCGCAGGTTTCGAATCCGCGGTGATCACTTAAGGATACTTTTCCACATGGCTGTCGATCTGCATAAAAAAGCCGAGCGCGCGGGTATTGTCCTGAAGAAGCAGGGCATCGCCAGTCCGCCAAGACTGCGCGTCGGTCTGATGATGGATATCTCGGGCTCGATGCGAGGGCTCTATAACGACGGTACCGTTCAGGAGGTCGTCAATCACGTGCTGGGACTCGCGATGGCGTTCGATCCAACGCACCGGCTCGACGTCTTCGTGTTCGACCACAAGTACGCGCAACTGCCGTTGCCGGCGACGCCCGACAATTTCCACGATTACGTCGAGCGCCAGATCCTGACCGAAGACGAAATACCGAAGTTCGGCACGACGCGCTACTCGGGCGTGATCCACGCGTTTCAGGATCACTACTTCGGCCTCGATCCGAAGCATCAGGAACACCGCCAGCACAAACCGGGCTTGCTCGGACGGCTCTTTCACCATCAGTCAGGCGCGGAGCCGCAGGTCGACCCGTCGCTCGCGAAGATTCCGGTGCTGGGGCTGCTGATTACCGATGGCGACAACGAGGACCATCGCGAAGCGGAAGTGGCTATCCGGCGCTCGGAGGATTTCAACGTGTTCTGGTCGCTGGTCGGCGTGGGCGAGCATCGTTTCGAGTTTCTGCGGCGCATGGACCGCGAGTTCGAAGATTCCGAATTCGTCGATCTCGAGCACCTGAACATCTCGGACGAACAACTCTATGCGGAGCTGGTGAGTCCGAAGCTCGTGCAGTGGTTGAAGGGTCACCCGCCCATGTAACCGCGATAACCGCGATAACTGCGGTATTCGCAGGCACTCCAGAACCTACCCGGGACGTGCAAGGCTCGACACCTCCCGCAGGACACCAGAGTCATTTCTATATGGAATTCGAACGTGATTAACCTGCAAAAAAACCAGGGCATCAACCTCTCGAAGGATCATGCCCACGTGCGGCGCTTTCTCGTGGACACGAAGTGGGACGTCAATGCGGCGGCACAAAGCCGTCTCGACCAGTTCGAGGTCAACGTCAGCGCCTTCCTGCTCAATCACAAGACCGGCAAGCCGCTGGCCGCCCGCGACGAAGACTTCGTGTTCTACAACAACCGCCAGGATCCGACCGGCGCCGTCGTGCATCGTCCGGACGACTGGCAGGACGGCGACGATGCGATGACGCTCGACCTCGACATCCTGGCTGCGCAGAATCCCGGTGTCGACGAAGTGTCGCTGATCGTCGAGATCTACGAAGGCCTGAAGCGCAGGCAGAATTTCGGTCACATCAATCACACGACCGCGGTCATCAACGACGCCGATACGAAGACGCCGATCGCGCAGTTCCGCCTGACCGAAGACGATGCGACCTATACGGCCGTACAGATGGGCTCGTTCGTGCGCGAAAACGGCGACTGGCATTTCAAGGCCATCGGCACCGGCTACAATAAGGGCCTTGCCGCATTCCTGAGCGCCTATGGCCTGCAGGCTGCAGACGAGGAATAAGCGAGCCATCAACGAGTTGCGCATGCAACGAGCGGTGCCGTCCAGACGGGCGGCACCGCTGCTTTGCGCAGCTGACCCGATCAGGACGACGTCGTGGACCCCAAACCCTTGTTCGATGAAGAGGAGCCGCTCAAACCGGAGCCGCTCTTCGGGGATACGGGATCGGCCACGGTAACGCCGCTGCCGCTTGAATTTCCCGATGCGCCGGCGGCTGCGCCACAGCCGCCAACCCAACCGCAAACGTCGCAAGCACCGCAAGTTGCGGCGCTTGATCTGTCCGGTACGCCGGACCCAGCGCCGGCTCGCTCATTTGCACCGGACCTTGCACTCGACCTTGGTCCCGACACACCGACACCGGCACCGGTGACGGCGTCGCCCATGACCGCCACCGCCAGCGCCGCGATTCCCATCGACGAGCATCCCAGCATCGCGCAGGCGATGGTACGCGGCACGGAAAAGTTTCCGGACGTGATGCGCGACTACGGCTATCTGGTGAGAAACAACCTCAACCGGATCGTGCCGCTCGATTTCCGCACGCTCACCGATTTCGGCAGCGATACCTTGTCGCGCGCAGCGGATCTGATCGGGCAGGTCGTGAAGGTCAGTCAGAGCCTGCACGATCTCGGCGCCGAAGATCTGATCAAGGACATTCTCGAGAAGGCGGGGAACGCCGGCAAACACAAATCGATGCTGAACCTGCTGGTCAGCCACACGTTCGATCCTCAAGCCGCGATGCTGCAACTGACGGACATCGCCCAGGCGATCCGGCAGTCGCTTACCCAGGTCGACACGATCGACGATCTGCTCTCGCGCGTGCGGATGACGCTGACGGTCGAAACGGCCACGATCGGGATCGTCGACGACATGGCCGATCGCGGCACGATGGGCGACATGCTGGCGCGCAAGGCCAGCGCAATGACGACGTCGCTGCAGGAAGTGGACATGGCGATACGGCAGGCCGCGAATATCCGCAGGCAGGCCGAAGAATGGGTGATGCGCTGTGACGAAGTGAGAACGCTGACGCTGCCTGCAATGGGCTTTCGCAGCAGTCTGGGGTAAAGGTGTTTTTAACGGGGCTTCGGGCGATAAGGGCCACGCATCGTTCGATCCGAATATGAAGAAGACAGGCGGCACATGCTCGCCAACGAAAACCGGGAAATATAACAAATGGGCTTGCTGCGCTTTCTGTTGATGTTGCCGATCCGGATCGTTGCCGGCCTGATGCATCTGCTCGGCTGGGTACTTCGTCCCATCGTGGGTAAGGTGTCGTGGTCCGCGCCGGCCTGGCTGCCGGTGTCCGTGGCGTTCACGAAGCGGCGGCCATGGCACGTCGGCGGCGGTGCGCTCGCCGTCATCGTGCTCGCACTGGCAAGCTGGTTTGGCTGGCAGTGGTATCAGCATCGTCCGAAACCGGTCGAACCCGAGCACATCACCTTCAGCGTGAAGGCGCCGCCGGTCACCCGTTATGTCGGCGATGACGGCACACCGAAGATCACGATCTCGCCGCTCGAGATCGACATGTCGCATTCCGCGGCGCCCATCGAGCTGGTCGGCAAACCGGTCGTCAAGGGCATCACGATGAAGCCGGCGCTCAAGGGCGACTGGATCTGGGTGGACGACCACACGCTGCGCTTTACCCCGGCCGCCGACTGGCCCGTCGGCGTGCATGTCACGGTGACGTTCGACATCGCTCAGGTATTCGCGCCGCACGTGCTGATGGCCGACGACCACATCGACTTCGACGTGCAGGCGTTCACGGCAACGATCGGCTCCGGCGAGTTCTATCAGGACCCGCGCATCGAGACCGCGAAGAAAACCATCATCCCGATCAGCTTCAACTACCCGGTCGATGCCGCGCAGTTCGAAAAGCGCATCGCGTTGGGACTGGTCGGCCGCGATGGCAAGTCGTCGCCGCTGCGCTACACCGTGGTGTACGACGCGGCGAAGCTGAATGCGTGGATACATTCGGAACCGCTCAGCCTGCCGCACGACGACACATCGGTGGCGCTCACGCTCGACAAGGGCCTGCGCAGTTCGCGCGGCGGCGATGGTACGAAGGACCCGCTACAGACCTCCGTGCGCGTGCCGGGTCTGTACAGCCTCACGGTCAGCAATATTGCGCCAACGCTCGTCGACAACGATCGCTATGAACCCGAGCAGGTGCTGCTGACGGAGATCAGCAACCCGGTGCAGGGTGCGGATCTGAGTAGCCGCGTGAAGGCCTGGGTATTGCCGAAGCGCAACCCCAAGGTCGAACAATCCGACGACGATCCGCCGTACGAATGGGGGCCGTCGGAAGTCAGCGAAACCGTTCTGCGTCAATCGAAGCCGCTCGCGCTCGCGCTGGTGCCGACCGAAGACGACTACGCGGCGCTGCAAAGCTTCAAGTACCACGCCGATCCGGGGCAGCGCGTGTACGTCCAGGTGGGAGCCGGCCTGAAGGGCTTCGGCGGATATCTGCTCGGCAGTCCGGTGACGCAGGCCTTTACGGTGCCGCCTTATCCGAAGTTGCTGCGCTTCATGGCCAACGGCTCGCTACTGTCGTTGACGGGCAGCAAGCAGGTGTCGGTCGTGTCGCGCAATCTGCCTGGCATGAAGCTGGAAATCGGCCGCGTGCTGCCGGGTCAGTTGCAGCATCTGGTGAGCTTCAACGAGGGGACGTACTCGCAGCCGCAGCTCTCGTACAACTTCAGCGAAGACCACATCGTCGAGCGCTTCGACCAGAAACGCGTGTTCCCGGCCGCGGACCCCGGCAAGGCGCACTACGAAGGGATCGATCTTGGCCAGTATCTGAAGAGCGGCAAGCGCGGGGTATTCCTGCTGCATCTATCGGGCTACGACCCGGTGGCGGAAAAGAAGAAAGCGGACGCGGCTGCAAAGGCGAAAGCTGACGGCGATTCGCAGGATGCCGACAGCTCGGACAATTCCGACTCGGACAACTCGAATAGCGCGGACAGTTCCAGCAATTCCGACAGCGGCGATAGCGACGACAGCGCCATGCCCACCGACACCCGCATGATCGTGGTGACCGACCTCGGCATGCTGGTCAAGAAGGGGCTGGACGGCAGCCAGGACGTGTTCATCCAGTCGATCAGCACCGGTCAGCCGGTCAGCGGCGCCAGCGTTTCGGTGCTCGCCGTGAACGGCCAGGCGCTCTACACGCAGACAACAGCTGCAGACGGCATGGTGCATTTCCCGGCGCTCAAGGGGCTTGATCGCGACAAGCGCCCCGAGCTGTACACCGTGCAGAAGGATGACGACCTGTCGTTCCTGCCGGTCGCCGGTCAGGACCGGCAACTGGACTTCTCGCGCTTCGACGTCGGCGGCGAACGCAATCCGACGAGCCAGGGGCAGCTGTCCGCCTATCTGTTCTCCGATCGGGGCATCTACCGTCCGGGCGATCTGTTCCATATCGGCACGATCGTGCGCGCGGCAAACTGGACGCGTAGCCCGGCCGGCATTCCGCTGCAGGCGGAGATCGTGGACCCGCGCGGCATCACGGTGAAGACGCAGCCGGTTTCCGTCGATGCATCGGGCTTTAGCGAGCTGCAATACACGACGACCGACACGGCGCCGACCGGTGCGTGGACAGTGAACCTCTACATCGTCAAGGACGGCAAGGTGGCCGACGACCCGATCGGCTCGACCACCGTGCAGGTCAAGGAATTCCTGCCCGACCGCATGAAGGTCGAGGCAAAGCTGTCGCAGCAGGTCGCCGACGGCTGGGTCAAACCGGATGGGCTGAAAGGGATTGTCGATGCACAGAACCTGTTCGGTACGCCCGCAGCGGATCGGCGTGTCGAAGCTTCGCTGACATTGCGCCCGGTGTGGCCGACGTTCCGCAGCTGGCAGGGGTATTACTTCTTCGATGTACGGCGCGCGAAAGAGGGCTACACGACGACGTTGCAGGACGGCAAGACCGATGACAAAGGCCACGCGGAATTCGACCTCGATCTGAAGAAGTATGCCGATGCGACGTATCAGTTGTATTTCCTGACCAAAGCCTACGAGGCCGACGGCGGCCGTAACGTCGCGGCCAATGCGCAGACGCTTGTATCGAGCAACAACTGGCTCGTCGGCTACAAGAGCGTCGACGATCTCAGCTACGTGCAACGAGGCAGTCCACGCACGGTGAAACTGATCGCCATCGACCCTCACGCGAAAGCGATCGAGCTGAAGGACCTGCGCGCGCAACTGGTCGAGCGTCGCTACATCTCGGTGCTGACGAAGCAGGATTCTGGCGTCTACAAATACGATTCGCGTCTGAAAGAAGTGCCGGTCGACGACAAGCCGCTGACAATCCCGGCCGCCGGCCTCGATTACACGCTGCCAACCGACAAGCCCGGCGACTACGCGCTGCTGATCCGCACGGCGGACGGCACCGAAGTCAACCGCGTGCAGTTCTCGGTAGCGGGCCAGGCCAACGTATCGCGCTCGCTCGATCGCAACGCGGAATTGCAGATCAATCTGAGCAAGACGGACTACGCACCTGGAGAAACCGTCGACGTCGCGATCCGCGCGCCTTATGCGGGGAGCGGCCTGATCACGATCGAGCGCGACAAGGTCTACGCGCATGCGTGGTTCCATGCGAGCACGACCAGTTCGGTCCAGCACATCACAGTGCCGGCTGGTTTCGAGGGCAACGGCTACATCAACGTGCAGTACGTGCGCGATCCGTCGTCCGACGAGATCTTCATGAGCCCGCTTAGTTACGGCGTCGTGCCTTTCTCGGTGAATGTGGATGCGCGGCGCAATGCGTTGACGGTGGATAGCCCGGCGCTCGTCAAACCCGGCCAGACGGTGACGTTCAATCTGCATTCGGCACATCCCGCCAAAGTCGTGGTGTTCGCGGTGGACGAAGGCATTCTGCAGGTCGCGGGCTACAAGCTCGGCGATCCGCTCAAGTACTTCTTCCGCAAACGGATGCTCGAGGTCGGAACGTCGCAGATTCTCGACCTGATCCTGCCTGACTTCGCCAAGCTGATGCAGGCGGCCGCACCGGGCGGCGACGCTAACGACGCGATCGGCCGGCAACTGAATCCGTTCAAACGCAAACGCGACAAGCCGGTGGTGTACTGGTCGGGGATCGTCGACGTCGATGGCGACAAGGCGTTCAGCTACACCGTGCCCGATTATTTCAACGGCAAGCTGCGCGTGATGGCGGTAGCGGTGTCGCCGGACCTCGTCGGCACGTTCGAAGGCTCGACGATCGTGCGCGGCGACTTCGTGCTGTCGCCGAACGTACCGACGACGCTGGCCCCCGGCGACGAGGCAGAAGTCAGCGTTGGCGTCGCGAACAATCTGACCGGCGGCGGCGACAAGCCGGTGCCGGTTGCAGTCGCGCTGAAGACGGGCCCGCAGTTGCAGGTGCTCGGTGCAGCCGTGCAGAGCGTGAACCTTGCGTCCATGCATGAAGGGGTCGTGACATTCCGCGTCAAGGCGACCGACAAACCCGGTTCGGGCAATCTGACTTTCGGCGCACGGTATGGCGACAAGTCCGCCGTGCAGAGCGTCGATCTGTCGGTGCGCCCCGCGGCGCCGTTCCGCACCGAAGTCGACGTCGCGCGTGTCGACCCAGGGATGAAATCGAATCTGCCGAATCTGCGCAACATGTACGACGCTTACTCGTCGCGCGAGGCGAGTATTTCGACCGTTCCGGTCGTACTGTCGGAAGCGTTGACGTCGTATCTGGTCAACCTCCAGAACTATTGCAGCGAGCAACTCGTCAGTGCCGCGGTGCCGCGTCTCATCGCGCAGAACTGGCCGACGCTGCCGTCGCTCTCGAGCGCGTTGCAGCCACGCCTCGCCGACGCTCCGATCACGAACGACGCCGCGCTTGCGCAGTTCCTTGACGTGTTGCGCTCGCGGCAGAACGCGCAGGGCGGCTTTGGTGTCTGGACCGCGACACCGGACGCCGATCCGTTCATCTCGGCTTACGCGATGAACGTGCTGATCGATGCGCGCGACCGTAGCATGGCAGTGCCGAAGGACATGATCGATGCGGGCAATCAGTATCTGCAGAAACTCGCCGCCGACGACAGCCTCGAGTCGCTCGAGCTGATCCGGCAACGCGCTTACGCGGTGTATCTGCTGACCCGGCAAGGCAACGTAACGACCAACAGCCTCGCGGCCGTGCAGAAGCGCTTGCAGGAGGCGTTCCCGAATGACTGGAAGAACGATCTCGCCGCCGCGTGGCTGGCCGCGTCGTATGAGTTGCTCAAACAGGACAAGGCAGCCAGTCAATTAATTGCCGGGCCACAGCGGCTGCTCGAGCGCAAGCCTAAAGACGACGCTTACGCGTACGGCTATTACATCGACCCGTTGACGCGCGACGCCAGCGTGCTTTATCTGCTGGCGAAGCACTTCCCGGATCGCGCCCACAACCTGTCGCCGAACGTGATGGAAAACATCTCGAGACCGCTTGCGGACAATCAGTTCAATACGCTTTCGTCGGCGATGACGATCATGGCGCTCGACGCTTACGCGAGTTCGAATGCGATTGGCCTCGACAAACTGGAGATCGACGAACTGCATGCCGATGGCAGCGCAAAGGACATTTCGTCGGTCGAAGCCAACCTGTGGCGAGCGGGAACCTGGAGCAAGGCGGCGACCCAGTTGCGCTTTGTCAACGGTGGGCCGCTGCCTGCCTGGCGCATTGCCACCCAGTCCGGTTACGACCGCGGCGCGCCGGACAAGGCGATCAAGAACGGGCTCGAAATCGTGCGCGAATATACCGGTACGGACGGCAAGCCGCTCGACAAGGTCACGACCGGTCAGGAAATCGATGTGCATGTGAAGATCCGTGCGACCGGCGACAAGGGCGTCGGCAATGTCGCGATCGTCGATCTGTTGCCGGGCGGGTTCGATCCGGTGCTGTCGTCGCCGCCTGCGCCGGACGCGCAGGACAGCAGCGCTGCGCAAGCCCAGCAGGGGGACAGCGGCAATACCGACAACACGGACAACTCCGGCGATCAGTCCTCGCAGGGCGACGATAGTGGGGATAGTGGAGCAAGCAGCGCTGCGGCGACACCGGCGTGGCGCTCGCCGGTCGGTCTGGCGACATCGACATGGAAGCCGGAGTATGCCGATATTCGCGAGGATCGTGTCGTGATCTACGGTACGGCGACGCCAGACGTGCGCGAGTTTGTCTACCGGATCAAGGCAAGCAATGCCGGGCGTTACATCGTTCCGCCCGCATACGGCGAGTCGATGTACGACCGCCGCGTGCAGGCGAGGTCGCCGGGCGGGGCAACGCTCACGGTCGTCGCGCCCACACCCTGACCGACATGCGGCGTGCGGGGCGTCGACGATGACACCCCGCCGCTGCGTGGCCGACCCGTTGCGCGAATCCGTCTTCAAAGAAGTCTATGGTTCTGTTTCGTTCCGTGCTGTACGGCCTTGGCCGCTGGATGCATCGCTGGCAGAACTGGCTGTCCGGGCTGCTGCTCGTGGCGGCCGCGCTTGTCGGATGCAGGCTGTGGCCGCATGCGACGTTGCAGAGCTGGAAGCCGTCGTCGGTTGCGGTGTTCGACGATCGCGGCCGGTTGCTGCGGCTTGCGCTGTCTAAAGACGATCGCTACCGGCTGTGGGTGCCGCTCGACCAGATGTCGCCGCGGCTCGTCGACGCGGTGCTGCTGCATGAGGACCGCTGGTATCGCTGGCACCCCGGCTTCAATCCCTATGGACTCGCGCGCGGTGCATGGGTGACCTATGTGCGCGGCGGCAATCCGCAGGGCGGCTCGACCATCACGATGCAGCTCGCGCGTTCGCTGTGGCGCATCAATACGCGCACGCCGCTCGGCAAGATGAAGCAGATTGCCCGCGCGATCGAACTGGAACTGTTCTATTCGAAGCGGCAGATTCTCGAAGCGTATCTGAACGACGCGCCTTATGGACGCAATGTCGAAGGCGCGGGGACCGCGAGTCTCGTCTATTTCGACAAACCGGTAAGCTCATTGAGCCTGCCCGAAGTGCTCGCGCTTGCGGTGATTCCCCAAGACCCGGTGCGCCGCTTGCGTAACGCGGCGCAAGCCGAACTGATCAACCCGCAATTGACAACGTCGCGCAACCGGCTCTACGCGCGCTGGCTGAAGTCGCATCCACAGGATGCGGCACTCGGTCCGCTGTTTGCGTTGCCACTGACGCTGAGGCAACCGGCGCAGTTGCCCTTCGATGCGCCGCATGCCGTCGATCAGGCACTGGCCGCGCAACGCGCGCTCGGAGAGCGTTCGGACGGCCCGGCTGTGAGCGACTCATCACGCCTCGTTACGACCATCGATCTCGATCTGCAGCGCAGTCTCGAACGCCAGATCAATCTCTATGTTGCGCGCAACAATACGCACGGTGTGCGCAACGCATCGGCGATTCTCGTCGATACACGCGACATGGGCATCAAGGCACTGGTCGGATCGGCTGGTTTCTTCGATCGCTCGATACAGGGGCAGGTGAACGGCACGCTCGCGCGCCGCTCGCCGGGCTCGACGCTCAAGCCGTTTATCTATGCACTCGGTTTCGATCAGGGCGTACTGCATCCGCAGACCGTGTTGCGCGATGTGCCGAGCTGGTTCGGACCGTATGCACCGGAGAATTTCGACGGCCATTTTCTGGGACCGATTACCGCGACGGACGCGCTGAACCGTAGCCGCAATGTGCCTGCCGTATGGGTTGCATCGCAGTTGCATCAGCCCGACCTGTATCAGTTCCTCCAGCAGGCCGGGGTGGCGCGCATGGCGAGTTCGCAGCACTACGGTCTTGCGCTCGTACTGGGCGGCGGTGAAGTCAGCATGCAGGAGCTGGCCGCCATGTACGCCATGCTTGCGAATCGCGGTGTGCTGAGGCCGCTGCGGTTGAATGCCGCCGATCCGGTGGTCGAAGGCAAGCGGCTATTGAGCGCCGAGGCCAGCTTCATGGTCATGGACATGCTGCGTCAGCATCTGCGGCCGGACGAAACCACGGGCGCGCAACCGTCGCATCTGCCGGTGTACTGGAAGACGGGGACGTCGTGGGCGTTTCGCGATGCGTGGACCGCCGGCAGCTTCGGCCCGTATGTACTGATTGTCTGGGTCGGCAACTTCGACAGTACGAGTAATCCGGCGTTTGTCGGTGTCGATGCGGCGGCGCCGCTGTTTTTCCAGATCGTCGATAGTGTGGAGGCCGAGCATCCCGATCTCGTCGAACCCGTGCGGCGCGGAAAGTTGAATGTGAAACGCGTGCAGATCTGTCTGGCGAGCGGCGACCTGCCGAATCAATGGTGTCCGCAGAAAGGCTGGACGTGGTTTATTCCCGGTACGTCGCCGATCCGCGTCAGCACTGTGCATCGGCCCATGGTGATCGACGACGCGACCGGATTGCCCGCGTGTCCGCCGTATGCGGGCAAGCGCACGCATGAGGAAGTGTACGAATTCTGGTCGTCGGATTTGCAGCAGGTATTTGCCGAAGCGGGGATTCCGCGCCGCAAGCCGCCACAGAATCCAGCATGCACGGGAGCAGGCGCACCGGACGACGATCCACCGCAGATCACATCGCCGTTGCGCGGCAGCGAGTACACGATGCGTTTGACACGAACCGGCGACACGCGCATCGCGCTCAAGGCGACGGCCGACGCCAGCGTGCATACGCTGTACTGGTTCGTCAACAACGGCTATGTGGGACGTGCGGCGCTTGGCGATGCGTTGTACTGGCAACCCGCCACGGCAGGCAATTACCGGGTACGCGTCGTCGACGATCACGGGCGCAACGACGAACGTCCTCTTACGGTCGGACTGGTGGAGTGAGGCAGGGCGGTAGTGCACGAAACATCTCACTGACGTTCGTACATTCGATGACAGAAAAATCATGAAGTGGTCACGTCCGCAAAGCGTTCGCTCTGCAGAATATATTCACCGACGACGCATTTCTCCAGCGTCGAAGGGGTCTCAAGGGTAGCGCGATGGACGGATGACTGTCGCGAACTCTGACGCACTCCGAGTCAGAGTAGTCATTCCGCTTGGCCAGTCCGGAATCTCCGGGCTGGCGCTTTTTTTGTGGCTGCCGGTTTGGGACACGCGTTGCGCGTCAGTGCGACGAGCCATCAATTGACAGACATCCATCAAACCTTCGTCTATCGGCCGAGCGGCAAACGGTAATCGCGGCGCGGCGTTTCTGGACCGCCTTTCACAGTCCGAAGTGGACATGTCGGTCCAGAACAGTATGCGTAACTACTTCAAGGGTGTCGAATGTGTGATTCGCAAGCCTGTACGACGATGGCATCAGCGCCGACCCGTCGATTGTTCCTGCGCATGAGCGGTGCGTCGGCATTCGCCGCCGCGCTGACTGGCAATCTGGCTGTTGCTGCGGAACCCATCGTGCTCCCCAAGCCGCAAAACGCGTTGTCACCGGACGCTGCGGCCACGAGTCTGATGGAGGGAAATGCGCGGTATGTGTCGGGGGTAACCCGGCGTCACGATTTCGTTCACGAGCGAGAGGCGCTCAACAACGGACAGAATCCTTTTGCTGCTGTACTGAGCTGTGCCGATTCGCGAATCGCGCCCGAGTATGCGTTCGATAGCGCGCGCGGCGATCTATTCGTCACGCGCGTCGCGGGAAATTTCGTCAATGGCGACGTGTTGGGCAGCCTTGAGTACGCTGTCGTGGTGTTGAACGTACCGATCATTCTCGTGCTCGGACACGACCGGTGTGGCGCGGTGGATGCCGCGGTCAAGGTTGCGACGAAGGAAGCGACGTATCCCGGAATGATCCATTCACTCGTAACGACGATGCTGCCCGCGGTGGAGAAGGTCAAAGGCAAAACCACCAACCTGCTGGATGCGGCGATCGCGCAGAACGTTCGCGACAGCATGGCCAACCTGGTTGCGCAATCGGCGATCATTCAAGAGGCAAAGAAGGCCGGGAAGCTGAAGGTGATCGGAGGTGTTTACCGCCTGTCCACCGGAAAGGTCGATCTCCTCGAGTCATGAAGGTTTTCCCGGTTTCGAGCGCCCGATCGGGGCGACGAATCTGGACCGTGCATATCGCAAAAATAATCGACGAAGCTAATTAATGGCGCTATGCACGTGTGTCTCGTCGGGGTGCGACGTCGCATACCGTTTCCTTATCTTGAAACGCACCTGCGCAGGCCATCGCTTTACGTGAGAAAGCAGATTCTGCGACACGAAAGGTGCGCCGACATGATCGCCAGATGACATTCCGGTCATCTCCCGCGCGAGTCATGCTTCGTTTTTTTAGTGAGATACGGCGGGAAACTACTTGGGACAGCCAACTGATGGCGATCGGGGCGTATTCCGTGACGAGTTGTCGCATCGGACAAGCGTTGTTTCTTCGCACTCCGTATGCAAATCGTAAGGCCATCAACTAGACTTTCACTTTGAAAGGTTTGGGCTCGCAAGGCACACACCGCTTTACTGGAGGCCATAGGGCTCCACTGTCCCACCCAGGTCGCAGGACCTGTTTTTACAAGGAATCTCCCTCATGAAAAGAACGCTGATATTTGCTGCAGTTGCCGCTTCGTTTGCCGGCACTGCACACGCACAAAGCAGCGTCACGCTGTACGGCCTGATCGATGCGGGCCTCACCTACACGAGCAATGTCGGTGGCGACGCCAACTGGGAACAGAAGAGCGGCAGCATCAACCAGAGCCGCTGGGGTCTGCGCGGCGCTGAAGACCTCGGTGGCGGTCTGAAGGCAATCTTCACACTCGAAAGCGGTTTCGAACTGGGCAATGGACGCGTTGCGAACAATGGCGGCTTGTTTAACCGCCAGGCGTTCGTTGGTCTCTCAGGGGAATTCGGTACCGTGACGCTGGGCCGTCAGTACGACGCGGTGCAGGACTATCTGGCACCGCTCACCGCGACGGGTAGCTGGGGCGGCACCTATTTCGCGCACGTGGGCAACCTGGACAACCTGAACACGAACGACGGCTCGTCGGTGAACAACTCGGTCAAGTTCGCAAGTGCGAATTACTCCGGTCTCACGTTCGGCGGTACCTACGGTTTCTCGAATCAAGCCGGCGCGTTCGCCAACAATCGCGAGTACAGCGTGGGGGCGGCTTACAAGAACAGCGGGCTGCGCGTCGCCGCAGCGTATGCACAGCAGAACAACGCAGGTGCAACTAACGTCTTCACGGATGCGTCCAACGGCGGTGCTTCGGACTTTGGTTCCCTCGGCCGGCAACGTCAGTTTGGTGTCGGCGCAGGCTACACGTACGGCCCGGTGGAAGCCGGCGTTGCATGGACGCAGGCACGGATCGACAACCTGCCCACAGGCGGCTCGTTCCGGGTGAACAACTATGAGGTGAACGGTAAGTACAATCTGACGCCGGCGCTTGGTCTCGGCGTCGCGTACACGTTCTCGGATCTGCGTGATTCCGCGCTTGGTGGCGACAGCAAGAATCGCTTCCACCAGATCGGCGCGCAGGCCGACTACTCGCTCACGAAGCGTACGGATGTGTACACCCAGGTGGTCTACCAGCGCGCGACGGGTGACGGGGCAGGTGCGTCGATCTATAGCGGCAATGCACTCAACGCTGTAGGGTCCAGTTCGCGCGATCAGACGGCTGCAACAGTAGGCCTGCGTCATCGCTTCTGACGCGTAGAGCTACACCAGGCTGATGGACGAGGGAGGCGCCCGCGAGGGCGCCTCCCTCTTTTTGTCGGAAGCCTGAGTAGCAGGTGGAAGGGTGACGAGCTGGTACGAACGAGCGTGGATGCGTGGATGCGTGGATACGAGACTAAGAAATCGAACGTCTCTTTGCAAAGCGAAGCTAACAGGAATTCGCTTCACAGCCACTCGAAGCATTGAGGGCGTGCAAGAGATGCGGTGACGTATGACGACGGACGGGGAAGATCCACAGACCACATGAGACACGCCGCTTGACCGGAACGGCACCAAGCGGCGTAGACGAATTCACTACACTGACGCACTGCCACGTACAACACGTGACAGTGAATTTCCCAGCTTACCGGCTGCGCTGAAACATCCGGAACCCGGTATACGGCGCGGCTTCCTGAACTATGGGCTCAAGCTGCCGGCATTCGACATGAATACCGCGCGCAGGCGCCTCGCGCACGAACTCATCGATCAACTCCCGCACGTCCGGATCGATAAAGTCGGCACGACTACCATCCACAACGACGGTCGCGTGATCGGGAACCGACTTCAGATGCGCCTTCAGGCTCACCTTCGCGAGAAACGACACGTCCTTGCGGAAAGACAGCAGGAAGTGATCGTCGTGTCGCGCCATCGTGATCGGTCGTTGCATGTGCGCTCGAACCGCGAGGATGATGCTGCAGACAATGCCGAGCACGATACCGATCAGCAGGTCGGTCAGCAGCACGCCTACGATCGTCACGATAAACGGCACGAAACGCGCACTACCTTGCTTTGCGACATCCGCGAACATCGACGGTTTGGCGAGCTTCAACCCCGTGAAGATCAGGATCGCGGCGAGACAGGCGAGCGGAATCAGGTTGATCACGGCAGTCAACGCGAACACGCTGACGAGCAGCAGCACCCCGTGCACGAACGCCGACCAGCGGCTCTGCGCCCCCGCGTGAACATTGGCCGAACTGCGCACGATCACGGAAGTGATCGGCAGTGCACCCAGTACGCCTGCCACCATGTTGCCGATACCTTGCGCTTTCAGCTCACGGTCGGGCTGCGCAGCGCGCTTCTTTGGATCGATCTGTTCGACCGCCTCGAGACTAAGCAACGTTTCCAGACTCGCGACGATCGCGATGGTGACTGCGAGGCGCCACACATCGGGGTTCATCAATTGCGAGAGCGCGGGCCAGTTGAACGCCTGTTCCAGTGCCGCAAACGAAGCCAGCGAAGGCAACGACACGCGATACTCGGCTGGCGGCGCAAGGCCGGGTGCAGCGACGTCCAGCAACAACGTCACTCCAATGCCGAGTGCGACAACCGCAAGCGGCGCAGGCACGGCACGCACCAGCGCGAAGCGTCGCATGCTTTTGGTGTCCCAGCTGGCGAGGATCGCTATCGACAGCAACGCCACCGCGCAGGCAGACAGCGAGAGCGCGCCGAACGGAGTGTCGATGGTGCCGGCTGCTGCATTCAGTGCGTCTGCATTGCCGTTGGCAAGCCCGGCCGCGAGCGGTAGCTGCTTGATGATCAGCAGCAGACCGATTGCGGCCAGCATGCCCTTGATGACCGACGAAGGCACATAGGCGGCGAAACGCCCGGTCTTGAGCATCCCGAAGCCGAACTGAATGGCGCCCGCGAGCAGTACCGCCATCAGGAACGAAGAGAAACTGCCGAGCCTTGCGATTCCGTCGACGACGATCACCACGAGCCCGGCGGCCGGGCCGCTGACGCTCAGATGCGAACCGCTAAGCAGCGCGACAACGAGCCCGCCGATAATGCCGGCCAGCAGACCGGCGAACGGCTCGACGCCCGACGCGTTGGCAATGCCGAGACACAGCGGTAATGCAACGAGAAAGACGACGGTGCCGGCAAACATGTCGCGTGGAAACGATGCAAACTGTTCGCGTAGGGTCATAGGGTTTGAATTCCAGAAGTTTCTTTGTGAGAGATAAAAGGTCGATGTCAGGCACGCGACTGGAACATCGCGCTATCAACGAGCCATCGTCTCCACCGCATGCAGATACTCGCGTACCGACACCATGCGGCTACTTGTCGCACCGTGCGGCAGATGAGGATCTCCGGACATCAGCACTTTGATACGGCCGTCGTGCAGCCCGAAAATCCAGCCGTGCACGCGCGGTGCATGATCGGCGTCGCGCACGATCGAAGTGGCGCGGATCGCGCGGACCTGCGCCATCACGTTGAGTTCCGCCAGACGGTTGACCCGCTCGTCGATACCCGCGAGCTCCTCCAGTTCCTCGTCGTGCGTGTGGGCAAGCGAGCACAACGGCGCAATACGCCTCGCGACATGCGGCAGATCCGACGGCACGGGTAGCAGCGCAGCCTTGACGCCGCCGCAGCCATAGTGCCCGCAGACGATGATGTCCGGCACCTTCAGGACCTTGACTGCGTACTCAAGCACGCTCATGGCGTTGTCGTCGGTAGGCGAAAACAGGTTCGCGATGTTGCGGTGAACGAATAGATCGCCGGGCGAGCAATTTGTGACGATCTCTGCAGGCACGCGGCTATCCGAACAGCCGATCCAGAGTGCTTTGGGACTCTGGCCGAGTGCCAGACCCTCGAAAAATGCCGGATCGCCGTGCGCCGATTCGGTGGCCCATGCAATGTTTTCCAGCAGCATGCGTTTCGTGCGGTTCATTGGGTGCTCCAGTGATGTGTTGTCCGCTTGCGCGGAACTACACGGTCGGATGGATGTCTGTTGCAGTGGACTTTTATTACAATTTGCCTTCATCGCTCCGCTTGCCGGCGGATCAACAGGCCTGAATCGAGACGATGTATCCGCTAGCGAAGGCGCATACATCGAGACTTCAGTGACCTAATCTAGCGATGACCCAGTGCGCGTGCATGACCGCCAGATGAGAAATTCGTCATGTGCTAACGCGCTGTGCAATACCTGCAATGGAAAAAATAGAAATGCGAATTCTGATCGTTGAAGACGAGGTTAAAACAGGGGCGTATCTGCAAAAAGGCCTGAATGAAGCGGGTTTTGTGACGGACTGGGTGCACGACGGCGTGACCGGCCTGCACCAGGCGAGCACCGAGGCTTATGACCTCGTCGTGCTCGACGTCATGCTCCCGGGTCTCGATGGATGGTCGGTGCTGTCCGCGTTAAGACGCACACACATGACGCCGGTGCTGTTGCTCACGGCCCGCGGCGACACCAGCGACAAGGTTAAAGGTCTCGAGATGGGCGCCGACGATTACGTCGTGAAGCCCTTCGATTTCGTCGAACTGCTCGCGCGCATTCGCACGATCCTGCGCAGAGGGAAGGGCCGCGATCCGTCGGTTCTGCAGGTGGCCGATCTTGAACTCGATATCACGCGTCGTAAGGCGACACGCCAGGGCGATACGATTCTTCTTACCGCGAAGGAATTCACGCTGCTGTGGTTGCTCATGCGGCGCGAAGGCGAGGTACTGCCGCGCTCGACCATCGCGTCGCAGGTCTGGGACATCAACTTCAGCAGCGACACCAACGTCGTCGATTCCGCCGTGAGACGGGTCCGGGCGAAGATCGACGATCTGTATCCGACCAAGCTGATCCACACGGTGCGCGGCATGGGATATGTGCTGGAGTGTCGCGAGTGAAACGGATGACCTACTGGTTTCTGCCACGTACGCTGAGCGTTCGACTGGCCATCCTGTTCGCGCTCGCGAGCTCGATCCTGCTCGCCTTCAACGGGTTGTGTCTGTACGCGGCGCTCAAGCAGAACATCACCGCCGACGCTGCACAGCAGATCTATATGACGTTGTCCGCGACGCGTTCGCACCTCGTCACGGAGCACAGCGAAGAGTCTGTTGCGAGTCATGGTCCCGCGTGGTTCGATCCATTCCATGCGCACGACAACATCGAAATGGCGATCTATGCCGCGGACGGGCGCGAACTCGTGCGCACTGCGCGCTTCAGGCTGCGTGAGGGCATCCTCGTCGATTCGGGCCGCGATCGTCCGCGAGCTGTCGATCGAACCTACGGCGTGTTCCGCTACGTCAGCGAGTCGGTGCCGCTGGTGGGTTCGGAGGGTCGCGCCGTTCGTGTGGTGGTTCAGTACGACGGTAGCCGTCAGGCGGCCTTGCTTCGTACCTATTCGATCAACGTCATGCTGGTCACCCTGCTTGGTGCGATTGCTTCCGCGCTGATCGCGTATGCACTTGCGAAGTTTGGTCTACGGCCGCTGAAGTTGCTCGCGGCGCGCGCCGATCAGGTGTCGTGCAGCAAGTTGATACAACCGTTGCCGGACATTCTCATGGCCGATGAGATGCTCGCACTGAACCAGGCATTCAACCGGATGCTGCAGCGCCTCGACGATTCCTTCGCGCGCCTGTCGCGCTTTTCCTCCGATCTCGCTCACGACATGCGAACGCCGCTAACCAACCTGCTCGCCGAGTCTCAGGTGGCTTTGTCGAGACCACGGGAATCACACGAGTACCGCACCGTGATCGAATCGGGCATTGATGAAACGCAACGCCTGTCAAGGATGATCGATGACATGCTGTTCCTCGCGCGATCCGAAAATCGCGCGGATCGCGTGAACTTCGTGCGGATAGATACGCATGAGGAAGCAGCGCGGGTTGCTGGATACTACGAGACGCTTGCCAGCGAGAAGGGTGTCGCTATTCGCGTAACGGGGAAAGCGCAGATCGACGGGAACCAGTTGCTCGTGCAGCGCGCGTTGAGCAACCTGATATCGAATGCGCTCGCGCATGCGCCGATGGGCAGCGAAATCCTCGTGCAGTGTACGGAGCGCGACGCGGTATCGGAAGTCGCCGTTGTCGATACTGGGCCGGGTATCGGCGCCGAGCATCTCGGGCGTATTTTCGATCGCTTTTACCGGGTCGATCCGGCGCGCCATGAATCGGCGTTGGGTTCGGGGCTCGGACTGGCGATCGTCAGTTCAATCATGGACGAACACGATGGCGAGTGCTCGGTGACAAGCGAGCCTGGTGTGCGCACGGCGTTCGTGCTGAGTTTCAAGCGGCCTTAGATCCAGCCGGCAAGAGAAACGGCACAGCTAGCGAAATCTCACAGCGCCGGATGAGTGCGGCAACTACATGCATCATCCGGCTTTCGCTTTCGTCGCCGTGCCAGTCAAGCTGCATTTACGAGCCGAAGTAGATATTGCAGAAGCTAACCGGTCCGACGCAGTGCGGGTTGCCGTGCGGCATCGGCAGCCCGTGCGGCTTCTCTCCAGCTTGCTGCGATCCGGCAGGCACACCGCCGTAGCTGCTCTTTGCCGCTTGCGCCTTGACCAGGTGTTCGTAGATCGGATGAACCGCCGGATAGGACGCGTCGGTCACGTAGCCGAGCCCGTTGGCCTGGGCTTCGATGAGTTGCTGTTTGACTTCAGCGCGTGTGAGACCTTGAGCCTGAACGGCCGCAGTAGAAAAGAGCAGGGCCGAAGCAAGGATGAGCGTGGTGATGGATTTCATGTACGACTCCAGTTATCTGTGGGACAGGCATGCGCCCATTGACGCATCTTCCCGATTGAGTAGTAAGGCGCTCACAAGCGCCACGTTGCTTACTTACCGGCGTTGTGGCGCTCGTACGCGGCATAGCGCGCCTTGTTGCGTTCGATGGTGCGTTCGTTCGGCGGGTAGTTCACGTCGTTCGTCGGCACGAGACCATTTCGTTGCGCCTCGATCAGTTCCTGACGGACCTCAGCACGCGTCTTGCCGTGATGCTTCGGCTTGACCTTCTTGTGCGTGTCCGTAGCGCCGGTGTGCACGTGGGAGTGCGGGGCTGACTTGTGCTGGTCCACTTCTGCGGAAGCCAGGGGGGAGAGGAAGGCGGCGAGCAGGCCAATCCCAAGTACGTTTCGAACTTTCATTTGAGCCTCCTTTAAGGTCGGTGCCGTGATTGACTCCGAGTGACTTCAGTGTGGCGTTCAGACGAATCCTCAACGTGATCTCAGGATGATGTTTCTGTCAGAAATGCTTTCTGGAGCGGGGATTTCAAATGGGTGTCACAAAGAGCCGGTAACGGCGGGCTTCGATATGCTTCGATCCGCGTCGAAGCATCCCGAAGAAAAAGACACTTAAGCTAGGGCCACTTCCTGCCCAAGCGATACCCCCATGACCCCACACACCGATAGCGGGCGCTGAGCATGGCCGAACTCGTTTCCGGCCGCAGCACTGCACAGCGTGTTCTGGCCGCGACCAGCATCAGCTATACGGTCGTTCTGCTCGATGCATCCATCGTCAACGTCGCGCTTGCGGCAATTCGCCACACGCTGCACAGCGACGTCGCGGGTCTGCAATGGATCGTCAACGCCTACACGCTGACGTTTGCGAGTCTGCTGATGACGGGCGGCACGCTCGGCGACCGCCTCGGCGCACGCAACGTCTACTTTGCCGGGCTCGCGATATTCGCGCTTGCATCGGCGCTGTGCGGGCTCGCCCCGAACCTCGCCACGCTGGCGCTTGCACGCGCGTTGCAGGGCGTCGGTAGCGCGATGCTCGTGCCATGCTCGCTTGCGCTCATCAACGATGCCTATCCTGTACCGGCCGAACGAGCCGCGGCTATCAGCGTCTGGATGGGCTGCGGTGGTGTCGCGATGGCTTCGGGGCCGCTCGTGGGTGGGCTGTTGATCCATCTGTTCGGCTGGCGCGGCATCTTCTTCGTAAACGTGCCGATTGGGTTACTGGGGCTGTGGCTCACGCTCTCGGTGGATCGAACAGCAGCCTCGCGCACGCGCTATTTCGATCTGGCAGGGCAGGTGGCCGTTGTCGTCGCGTTAGGCACGTTGATCGGCGTGCTGATCGAAGGGCCTGTGGTGGGATGGCAATCGGTGCCGATACGCCTCGGTATCGCGACGAGTTGCATCGCGTGGGCAGCGTTCTTTTTCATCGAAACCCATACGCGCAATCCGATGCTGCCGCTGCAGTTGTTCCGCAATGCGCTGTTCTCGGGGTCGACGGTCGTGTCGATGGCATCGGCGTTTATCTTCTACGGCATGCTGTTCACGTTCAGCCTCTACTACCAGCAGGTGCGCGGCTATTCCGCTCTCGACACCGGCCTCGCGTTCCTGCCGATGACCGGTATGGTGGCGCTCGGCGGCTTGCTGTCGAGCCGGTTCGTGAAGCTTCTGGGCGCGCGGCAGTCGATGTGTATCGCGTTCGGTCTCTATGCGGCGGGTGCGCTCGGGATGATGCTTTCGACGGCCAGTTCGCCGTACTGGCGTGCCGTGTTGCCGTTGCTCGCGATCGGCCTGGCATCGGGTTTCATTTCGCCGGCCGCCACGTCGCCAGCGCTCGGCACTGTCGAAAAGAGCCGCGCGGGCGTGGCGGCGGCCGTGCTGAATTCGGCCAGGCAAAGCGGCTCCGCGCTCGGCGTTGCGATTGTCGGCACGTTCATCTCGACCGTGCACGTGTTCCAGTCGGCGATGAACGCAGTGCTCGGCATTGTCGTCGTGCTGTCGGTGGCGGCCGCGTTTGTGTGGTGGGCGACGTCGCGACCGATATCGACCGGTGCGCGTCAAGCGCAGTGATGCGACGCTGGCGACATCGCAGGGACCGAGAATGCGCCGGAGTAACCAGCGCTTCCCGTTCCCGGACAATCCCTCAATCGTCCACCGCCACGCAACTGAACACGACCGCCGATTCCGGCGGCAGCGGCGGCACCGGCAAGCCGAGATCGCGCAACGTCGCGCCGGACAGCACGACACCCTCATCGGCCAGTGCCGCGAGAAGCCCCGACGGCTTTGCAAAATGCGGTGCCACGGGCATGTGCAGGATCTTCACGCGATAGCGGCGCTCTGCATCGAGCCCCCGCACGAGAAGCGGTGCGATATAGCGATTCGCACTTTCGAACCGCCGATAAACCGTAACGAGCGCCGCGCCGAGATCGCGAGCGACGATCTGCACCCACGCCAGCGACGGTTCGATATCTCCCTGCCGGAGCGTGCCGCTATGCGCGACGCCGCGCCACTCCTTGAAGAGCGCAATCCAGCGCGTCAGTTCGGCGCGTTCATCGGCGTCGAGCAGACGCACGTCCATTTCCAGACCAAGGTGACCCGGTAACGCCACCGCCGCGCGAAACGCCATGCTATGGCGACGGCCTGTCGTGTGCGAATCGGCGGGACCGATGTGCGCGCCCATGATCTCGGGCGGGAAGAAGCGCGTGAATCCGCGCTGGATGCCGATACGTGTCAGCGCGTCGTTGGAGTCGCTAGTCCAGATGCGATGCGTGTGCTGCAGCGCGCCGAAATCGGCGCGACCGCCGCCGGATGCACAACTCTCTATCTCGAGTGCGGGGAAATGGTCACGCAGGCGCGCCAGCAAGCGGTAGTACGCCTCGGTCTGACGACGATACGCAGCTCGACCGCGGTGTCCAGCCGAGGCGAGATCGCGATTCATATCCCACTTCAGATAGGCAATCGGATACTCGCGCAACAACACACTGAGCGTCGCGAACAGGTAGTTCGCCACTGCTGGATTGGCCAGATCGAGAACGAGCTGATTGCGACCGGTGATCAACGGGCGGCCCTCCAGTTGCATCGCCCAGTCGGGATGCCCGCGATACAGATCGCTATCCGGATTGACCATCTCCGGTTCGACCCATAAGCCGAATTGCATGCCGAGCCCGCGCACGTGATCGACGAGCGGTGCCAGTCCTTGCGGATATTTGCGCGCATCGGGCCACCAGTCGCCGAGCGCCGCGCGGTCGTTGTCGCGCCGATGGAACCAGCCGTCGTCGAGGACGAAGCGCTCGACGCCGAGTTGCGCCGCAGCGCTCGCAAGCGACTTCAGATCCTCCGGATCGTGCTCGCAATACACGGCTTCCCACGTGTTTAAGTGCACTGGACGAGCTGTCATCGTGCCGCCGGGCCACGCAAGGACATGTTCTCGCACGAACCGATGAAAACCGGCGCTCAGACCGTTGAGCCCCTGCGTGCTGAACGACAGATACGCGGTAGGCGTCCGGTAACGTGCGCCTTTCTCGAGCACGACTTCGCCGGGCGCGAGCCATTCGCCGATCTGGAGTTGTCGCCGGCCGTCGGCGAGCGGCTCGATCAGCATCGTATGATTGCCGCTCCAGCCCAGGTGGGCGCCGAGCACCGGGCCGTCGTCGTCGGCGAGTGTGCTGCCCACGATGACGCCGGGAAAGCTGTCATGCGAGGTACGTCCACGGCGGTTGTCCCGCCGCCAGGTAGCGATACCGAGTGGCTCGCGGTTTTCCTGGAACTCGAGCGTCCATCTGCCACTGAACCCCAGCACCTGATCCATGCCAGGCGCAAGCGGAACGCAGGCCGCGGCCAGCCAGTCCAGCCGGAACGGCGTATCGGCGCGATTCTCGATTTCGGCCCATGCGCTGACCACACCGGAAGTCGGGTCGAGCGTATAGCTCAGCGTCAACCCAAGACCCGCGACGTCGTCACTCAACGCGATCCGCAACGCGTGCTCGTCCCAGTTCAGGTCGTCTTCGCGAAAATCCTGCACCCAGTCGAGGTCGCCGCCGCTTGCAGGTCGACTGCCGGCGAGAGCCGGCTGGTTGAACCATCCCAGGCCGTGAATGGGCAGCAACGTAAGCGGTGGGTCGTTGGCCAGTATCGTCGGAGGAAGGGGCCGCGCAGCTGCGGCGGGCCACGCATCGGCAAGCGCGTCGACAAGCGGTGTAGCGAGCGGATCGGCACTCGCGCCGAGTTTCGCGCCGAAATGCCGCCACACAGGCAGAGCGCCGTTGGGTTCGAGAACGAGGCTGATGGCATCGCCAGTCAGATGAATGAGGCGTGTTGCGTGCATGCGTTTATCCCTTGGTGGCGCCCATGGTCAAGCCGGCGATGAAGTCTCTTTGCTTGAGAAAGAAAATGGCAACGGGCGGCAGGGCTGCGACGAGCGAGCCGGCGGCCACCAGGTGCCACTGCGCGACCCATTGACCGTTCAGCGCCCTGAGGCCGGCCGTGACCGGCATCGCGTGATCGCCCTGGATCAGCACGGTGGCCCAGAAATAGTCGTTCCAGACAAACGTGAAGATGAGGATCGAGACAGCCGCGATGGCCGGCCGCACGAGCGGCAAGACAACGCGCCGAAAAATCTGCCACTCGGTGGCGCCGTCCATGCGGGCGGCGTCGATAAGTTCGCCCGGCAGTTCCAGAATGAAATTGCGCATGAAGAATGTGCAGAAGCCGCTTTGAAACGCGGTGTGAAACAGCACCAGTCCGAGCACCGAGTCATACAGACCGAGGTGCAGACTCAGCGTGCGAACCGGCACCATGAGAATCTGGAACGGCACGAAGTTGCCGGCAACGAACAGAAAGAACACTGGCAGGTTCATGCGAAACCGGTAGATGCCGAGCGCGAAGCCGGACAGGCAGCTCAGCGCGACCGCACCGATCACAGCAGGAACGGTGATCAAAAAACTGTTGAGCAGATAGCGGGCTAACGGCGTGCCCTGAAAGATCGCGAGATAGTTCGATGCAATCTGCCACTGCGTGGGGGTGCCCCAGTAATTGCCCGCGAAGATGTCGGCGGGACCGCGCAGCGAGGTCAGCGCGATGGCGATGAGCGGCAGCAGCCAGACGACGAGCAATACCGGAAGCGCGATGCGGTAAAGCCATTGCACCGGTTGGCTGGTTTGCGCGATGGGCGTCGGAAACATCAGCGGTGCTCCTTTTCCTGCCGGTAGATGCGCACGAGCACGAAGCCGATGTAGAGCAGCATGATCAGGAACAGCACGGTTGCGATGGCCGAGCCGTAACCCATCCGGAAGCCGTACTCGCTGAGCGCCTGTTCGTACATGTAATAGGCCAGCACACGCGACGATCCGTACGGGCCGCCTTGCGTCATGATCGAGATCATGTCGAAGCTGCGCAACGCGCCAACCACGGTCACGACCACCGCCACGAAGGTCGCCGGGCGCAATTGCGGCAACACGATGCGCGTGAGCATCGTCCAGCCCTTTGCGCCCTCTAGCCGTGCCGCTTCGATCAGATCGGTGCGCACGTTGTTGAGGCCCGTCAGATAGAGAATCATGCAGTAGGCGATCTGCGGGTAGAGACCCGCGACGACGATGCCGTAGGTCGCGTAGCGCCCGTCGGAAAGCACGGCGATGCCATGCAGGCCGAGCAGGTGCAGGAGATGCGCGAGCAGGCCATTGGTCGGATCGTAAAACCAGCTGAACACGAGCCCGATCACAGCCTGCGAAATCACGAACGGAAAGAAAAACAGCGATTTGACGAGGCGAATGCCAAACACCTGCTGGTTGAGAAACAGCGCCATGAAGAGACCGGCAGGGATGGCGAGCATGAAGCCGATCAGCCAGATCAGGTTGTTTCTCAACGCGCCCCAGAAATCGGGATCGTGATACAGCTCGACATAGTTTGCGATGCCGATAAAGCTCGCCTTGCCGAGTCCGTCCCAGTTGTACAGGCTCAGCGCGAGCGACTCGATGACCGGCACGATCACATACACCGTGAATGCGATCAGTGCCGGTGCCAGGAAGAGCCACGGCGCAAGCGAGCGCTGGTGGCGCTCCCAGAACGCCGCGAGGCTGCGGCGAGGGGTGGACTCCGCGGATGAGGGCCTGTGCGGGTATGCGTCGGCCCCCGAATGCCGTCCGGTCATTTGTAGACCCGCTGACGGACCTGCTCGAGACGCGTCAGCACCGCTTCGCGTGCGTCGGGTTGCAGCATGTAGTGCTGAAAGCCGTCCATACCCGCTTTGGCCATCTCGGCGGGCGCATCGCGATCATAGAACTGCGAGAGTCCGGCTGCATCGGCCAGCATCGCCGCACCGGCTTTCAGGTACGGGTCGGTGGGGGCGGGTGCGTTGCGGCTGACCGGCAGTTCCTCTGTCATCGCACCGAACTTCGCCTGCACGTCGGCACGTGACATATACGTCAGGAAGCGTCGTGCGTCGGCCTTGTTCTTTGCTTTCGACGGGATATGAACGGTTTCGATCGGCGCTTCTTCCGCGCGTGGCAGGTTCGGCGTAATGGCGGGGAACGGCATGAAGCCAAGTCGGTCTTCACCGAGTCCCGCCTCTTTCATCGGCGCTACTGCGAAGGTGCCCATCAGGTACATGGCCGCTTCGCCCTTCACGAGTGCCGGCACAGCTTCCTGCCAGGTGTAGGACGCATGATTGGCAAGGAAGTAACCCGGTTTGGTCAACTCGTCCCAGCGATCGAACACGGCTTCGACGCGCTTGTCCGTGTACGGAATCTTGCCGCTCGTCAGATCCATGTGGAACGCGAAGCCGTTCACGCGCATGTCCAGATAGTCGAACCAGCTCGCCGTGGTCCACGTCTGCTTCGTGCCGATCGCGAACGGCGTGATGCCGTTGGCCTTGAGTTTCGCGCACGCATCGAGTAACGCCTTCCACGTGGTTGGCGGCTCGATGCCGAGCTTCGCGAAGAGATCCTTGCGGTAGTAGATGCCCCACGCGTAGTAGGTGTAGGGGATGCCCCACTTCTTGCCGTTGAGCGTCATAGCCGGTGCGGCGCTTTTCAGGCTCTGGTCCAGGCCGTTTTTAGCCCAGATGTCGGACACATCCTCGAACAGGCCCGCATCGACGAATGGCGCCATCCGGTGGCCGGCGTACCACGTCACGACGTCGGGCGGTTCCGCGGAAAGAAAGTTGCGAATCGAGGTCTTGTAGCCTTCGGTGTCGAACGTGTTGACCTTCACGTCGACGTCGGGATTCTCCGCTGAGAAACCCTTCACGACCGCATCGAATGCGGTTCTCACCGAAGTATCCGCCGCGTTCGAATTGATCACGAGTGTGCCGGCCTGGGCATACGACATCGCCGCCGCGAGCAGTAGCGATGCGGCGCCGGTCAGCGCGGTTTTTGCCATTTTCATTGTGTCTCCTCCAGTTGCGTTTCTGATATGTCAGTGGGGAAATGCCATTGGAAGTGCCAGATCTTCGGTACAGCGTGTCAGTGCATCGCCGCGCGCATCGAAGACATGTAGCGACGTAGCGGGGATCGATATCGGCAGTCGCTGTCCGGCATCGGCGCTCGCGTTGCCGGGCAGCTTGACGACCCAGGGCGCGAGCGGATCGCCGCTGTCCAGATAGACGTAGGTGCTTTCGCCGAGCCGCTCCTGCCACCGGACCTCGCGCACCAGATGCTGCGCGTCGGCGCCGTTGCCATTGCCATTGCCGGTACCGACGCCGGCGTGCTCCGGCCGGATGCCGAGCGTCAATGCTTCGCCCGGTTGCAGGCGTCGTGCGTCGACCGATGCGATCAACGTTTCACCGGTGTCGAGACGGACCTGCGCGTGTTGTTCGCTGGCGGACACCAGCCGGGCGGCAATGAAGTTCATTTTCGGCGACCCGATAAAGCCCGCGACGAAGCGATTGCGCGGCCGGTGATACAGCTCGAGCGGCGGCCCGCATTGCGCGATGCTGCCTTCCTGTTCGACGGCTGTGCCGGCATTGAGCAGCACGATGCGATCGGCAAGCGTCATCGCTTCGACCTGATCGTGTGTCACGTAGATGCTCGATGCGCCGTCGATGCCGCGATGTATGCGGGCGATTTCATGGCGCGTTTGCAGTCGCAACGACGCGTCGAGATTGGACAACGGTTCGTCGAACAGAAACACGCCCGGCTGGCGCACAAGTGCCCGACCGATCGCCACGCGCTGCCGCTGCCCACCCGACAGCGCCTTGGGCAAACGATCGAGCAGATGTTCGAGTTGCAGGGCCTGCGCTGTCGTATGGACCTTCTCGTCGATCACGCTCTTCTTCAGCTTCGCCAGCGTCAGACCGAACGAGAGATTTTCATACACGGTCATGTGCGGAAACAGCGCGTAGCTCTGGAACACCATCGCGATGCCGCGCTTCGCGGCCGGCACATCGTTCATGCGCCGGCCGCCGACGAACAGGTCGCCCGTCGTCAACGCTTCGAGTCCGGCGATCATGCGCAGCAAAGTCGATTTGCCACAGCCCGATGCGCCAACGAACACGCAGAACTCACCGGGCGCGATCTCCAGATCGACGTTGCGCACCACTGCCGCATGACGCCCGGCGGGACCATACGATTTGCCGACGCCCTTGAGCGCAATACTTGCCATGAATAACTCCGCCTGCGGGTCTGGTTACGACGTCATTGCGGCGCGGAGGCCGTGGTTGCCGTGGTGGCCGATGCGTTCACATCGTTGGTTTTCAGACGGCAACTGGACGGTGCGTCGACGACAGCGGTTTCGCCAGGTTGTACGGTCAGATCAGCGTAGGTGAACGTCGGACCTTGACGGCCTTCGGGTTGCACGATCCGGCCGATCCGGTGTTGTCCACGAACCGTCAGGCACAGATAGGCGCCGGGGAATCCGGCATGCCACAGATAAGGCGCCGCGCGGGTCTGACTCGTGTTCGTCAGCGTGCTGCGAGTCTTGCCGTCCTGCCGCAAGGTGATCGAGCCGTTACCGACCGGAATACTCGCCACCTGTAGCCAGCCGATGTCGGACGGCAACTGCGAGACCGTCGAGACTGCACGCTGCGCCGCATCGGGCTGCACGCCTAACAATCCATCGATCACCTGGCTCACGAGCGTGAACGAAGTCTCCGGATAGTCGCCATTGAGAAACCCGCCCGAATGCAAATCGTTGATGCGGTTATAGACGTACTGCATCCACGCCCATGCGGTCGTACCGTCGTTGACGGTGAAGAACGCGTCGGGCAGATACGTGACGGCTTCGAGATTCGGCGGCGTGGAGGTGAGGGCCGTCGCGTTGAGCCAGGACATGTACTGGTCGCGTCGGTTGCCGGGCGCCATGATGCCTTTCATCGGCGCGAACCAGCTCATTTCGGAGCCCCATGCAGTAGAGCCCACCGAGTCGATGTTGTAGCTGCGGATCACCGCGAGTGGGTTCGACGGCGGCACGCTCCACGTCGTGTTGTAGTAGCTGTAAAGATCGGCGGCTTTTTCAGCGTAGGTTCTTGCCGATGCAAAGTCGCGCCGCGCCGCGGAGAGCGAGGACATCGCGAGATAGGCCTGGTATTGCGTCGAGACGGCGTCGGTGGCTTCGACTGGATCGTCTCCTGCGCTTTCGTTATAGCTCGCTACACCGAGGAAGATGTTGCCGCCGTTCTCCTGCGCGAGATTGATCTGCCGGCCATGTACCTTGCCGTCGGGGATGAGACCCGTGTGCGCCGCAATGAACGCGCTCACGGTGTTGGCGACGAAGCCTGTCAGAGCAGGGTTGGTTGCGTAGTCGGCGTCGCCGGTCCAGCGGTAGCCGTCGTTCATGCGCTGCGAGAGGTCGAACGGAGCGGGCAGTTCGCGGACGAAGTTGGTGTCGCTCTTGTAGTCGGTGGTGCCGGTCGAACCGTCGAAATTGATGGCCCACAGCGGAAAATAGCCACGGCTAGCGGTTGCCGAGGTAGCGAAACCTTCGAGCATCGTCTTGTTCTGCACATCGAGCCCGAGCATGTGCGCGCCGAGGAACTGATGGGCGAAATCGCGCGAGTAGTAATACGAGCGGAACGGATAGCCCGCCCAGTACGACGGTGTGTAGACACCGGTGCCGCTGCCGCTGCGATTGTTCTCATCCATGTTGACGACACCGGCCGTGCCGGTCTGCCGCACCCAGGAATTGGCCTTCACTTTCGCCCAGTCGAACATCGCCACGACGGTCGGATTCGACGAGGTGATCTGCGGGTCGTTCGGTGCGGACGGCACGACTTCGATATCGTCGATATTGATCCAGCCGCGTCCGCTCGATGAGGCGAACGTGATCGTGACCGTGTCGCCGGCTGTGACGGCGATGCGCGGCAGCGTGTACTTGACGTACACACCGGTGGCTAGCGTTGCAGGGAGCGTGATTGTTTGCGCCGGTGCGCTGCCGCTCCTGATCGAGAACGTTCCGCCAGTGCCGTTGGGCAACGCTGCGATCCATGCCGAGAAATCGTAGGAGCCTGTGACCGTCGATTGAACAGATTGCGAAACCGAATAGCCGTCGCCCTGATCGAGAAATGCCAGATGCGCGCCCGAATGCGGATTGTTGGTCGCACACCCTGCGCCGGAAGTAACAACCCACCAGGATGAACAGGCGTAGCCCGATCCGGCCTGCTCGAAACCTTGATCGTTGAATTGCAGTACCGGCGTGGTCGCCGCCCTTGCACCAGGTGCGGCGGCAAGCGAGGCGAAGAGGGCGATTGCAGCGAGACGGCCAACACGTAATTGCTGTTTCGACGAACCTGCACGTGAGATGCTGTTCATGAGTCTTGTCTCCTCCGGGGGATGTCGTTCTGGTCGACTACGATAGAGATAGCGATACGGTTGCCGGTGTATCGCATGCCCACCGGTTCCACCGATCACTGCAACTTCGTTCTGCGGCACACGCTTTCAGGTCGGGCTCGCACCGCAAGAGCGCCTGACCACCAACGGCACGATCGCTTTCACGTGTGCCCTTGCCGACGATTCGCCGGCCATGATTCGTAGCAGCATCGCGGCTGCTTCACTGCCTTCGGTGAAGGGCTCCGTGCGCATCGTCGTCAGCGGCGGTGCGGCGTACGCGGCGAGCGGAATGTCGTCGTAGCCGACAATCGCCATGTCGTCCGGAATGCTTAAGCCCGCGTCGCGCAGCGCGGCCATCGCACCGAATGCGATCGTGTCGTTGCCTGCGAACAGCGCCGTCACGCCAGAGCTGCGCGCGAGAATCGCGCGCATCGATTCGGCGCCGCTCTGGGCGCTGTAGTTACCGTACGAGACCCATGCGGGATCGACCTCGAGATCGGCGGCCTGCATCGCATCGCGAAAGCCGAGCAGACGTTCGCGCACGATCGGATAGTCGTCGTGGGCGAAAGCGATGTGCGCGATGCGCCGATGACCGAGCGCAAGAAGATGTTCGGTAGCCCGACGCGCGGCGTCGCGATTGTCCGCGTCGATGCTGTGGACGTTGTCGTGCCCGGTCAGATTCGATCCGAAGACGATCAGCGGGAAGCCATTGCCGGCGGCGTCGTTCAGATAGCTGAAATCGGCCTGACGCGGGTTCAGCGCGATCAGCCCATCGATCCGTCCGCTGTCGACGAGGTTCAGGCACGCGCCGGCCGGGGCGGCGTGATTGAGCGGTTCGAACAACACCTTGTAGCCGCTTGCCTGGCACGTCAGCGTGACGCCGGTCAGAAAGCGCGGAATGTAGGCGTCGACATTGGCATGTACCTGATCGTCGTGCGGCATGAGCAAGCCGATGGTCTGGGTGGCACCGCTCGCGAGCGACAGCGCCATGGCATTGGGCACATAGCCGAGTTGCCGGGCAGCCGCGAGGACGCGTTCCCGGGTCTCGTCGCTGATCCCCATACCGGGGACATTGTTGAGCACGAACGAGACGGTGGTGCGGGACACGTTTGCAAGGGTTGCGACCTGGTGGCTGGTGGCGCGCTTCATCGACTTTTCATCAGACTTTTTGGGCCAGCTAACACGTGTTAGCTGCAGATTCAAAAAAATGGCTGCTGACAGCCACCGGTGCGTCGAATATCGCCAAAACACCCTAGCTAACGCGAGTTAGTAGAGTAGATTCTCGAGGGGATAAAAAGCAAGCTTCCTGTTCCAGGGAATTCCCGGGGTGGCTTCGGCTGGCATCTCAATTTCTGGCGACAATTTGCCGCGCTATGCGACGTATGAGCGCGAGCGCAAGTTCGATAAAGTTCGCGATTGAGAAAAACCATCAACGTCCATCGAAGAAGGCTGCACGGCTCGCGAGTCGAAGCGGCCTGCCCAAGAGTTTCTCCATACTGCGCGTCGCTCTTTTTCGCCGACATTGATCCGGCGCGGAACATCCTCAAGTATTGACAATGAAGATTCGCAAGCACAAAGAGAAATGGCTGGTACCGGCCTGCTTCGCCATTGCGTTGACGGCACAGGCCGAGCCGCTATCCCGACAGGATCCCGACACCGATACGGACGAAACCGCCGCTAGCGAGCAGGACAGAACCGCCGCTGCAAGATCGAAACGAACCGCGCCCGCAAGCACCGAAGACTCGACATTCGTACTAGGCGCCATCGAGGTAAGCGCAGTGCGTACCGGACCGCTTTCGACACGAAACATCCTGAGCTCTGTCGATCGCGTCGAAGCGAACCGTATCGAGAACCAGAACGTGCGCAGCCCGTGGGAGCTCTTTGGCCAGATGCCGGGCGTCCTGCTCACCGACTTCAATCAAGGCACGACCTCGGGCAAGATCTCGTTTCGCGGCTTTAACGGCGAGAGCGAGATCAATGCAGTCAAACTGCTGATCGACGGCATTCCATCGAACAGCAACGATGGCAGCATGCCGTTCATGGATGCGGTCTTTCCGCTCGAGATCGAATCGCTGGAAACCGTGCGCGGCACCAACGACCCCCGCTATGGCCTGCACAACATTGCCGGTAACGCGACCATCACGACGCTGAATGGCGGCAACTACGCCAAAGGCCGCGTCGGTTACGGAAGCTACAGCACGTACAACGCGGAAGCAGTCGCCGGTCACGAGAGCGACACGTTCTCGCAAAACTATGCGTTCGGCTATCGTCGTTCGCAAGGCTACCGGGATCATTCGGACATGGACAAGGTAGGGGTCGCGGGCAAGTGGTTTTACAGCCCGAGCGCGGCAGTGCGACTGGGACTCTCCGCGCGTTACGGTCGAACCGCCGCCGACGAGCCGGGCTATCTGACCCAGGCCGACGCGCACAGCAATCCGACCGGCTCTTACGCATTCAACAACACCGATCAGGCAACGCGCGAAACCGGTCAGTACGCCGCGTATTTCGATGTCGATCTGACTGACCGGTTGTCCTCGTCGTCGAAAGCCTATTTCAACACCTACAGGGATCGCCGCTGGGTCAGGTTCTCCGCATCCGTCAGCCAGCAGGAGCGCTTCTCGGATGAACAGCAGTTAGGTTTTCTGAGTTCCCTGACGTACCGCCCCCACACGACGGGGTTGCCATGGATCAAGGATCTCGCGCTGGAAGCGGGCGTCAGCGGCGAGTGGCAAAACAATCGCAGCCAGCGCTGGCTGACGCGAGACCAGGTACGCACGTCGCAAACCCGCGATCAGACGTTTTCGTACGACACCACAGGCGCCTATGTGCAGGCCACCTTCAAGCCGTTCGACACGCTCAAGCTGATTCCAGCCTACCGCGTCGATATGGCGAGCGGCCATCTGACGAACCATCTGTCAGGCCAACGCTACGACATGAACGACTACGGCGTGATCCAGCAGCCGAAGTTCAGCGCGGTCTACACGCCGTGGTCCGGCTACAGCTTCTACGGAAACTACGGGCGGACGTTTCAGATCGGGGTCGGTGCGGGAGCCTACAAGATTCCGCCGCGCGTGACGGACCTCGCACCTTCGGTCAACGACGGCTGGGAAGTCGGTCTCAAGTTCAGCCCGTTCGAGCGGCTGGACGGACGCGTAGCGTACTGGGAGCAAACTGCTTCCAACGAGGTGCGCCGCAAGGCGAACGATCCCACCGGCGACTTCGACAATCTCGGCAAGACGAAGCGCAAGGGTTTCGACGTGCAGGCCAATCTGCTGCTCGCGCGCGACCTTAGCGTGTGGTTTGCCTATACCTACCAGATGGCCCGCATTGTCGATCCTGGCCCAACCAGTCTGGGGAGCTCCGGCAAGCAGGTAGACCACGTACCGAATCACCTGGTATCCGCCGGCGCGGACTATCAGGCCACCCCGGACCTGCGCCTGTCGACATGGGGCAACGCGCAGAGCGCGTACTACCTCGAACCGACCAATTCGACCGGCAAGTTCGGTTCTTCTGTGCGGTTCAATGCGAGTGCGTCGTACCGGTTTTCGAAAGCGGTGACATTAGATGTGCAGCTAACCAATCTGCTCAACCGTTACAACGAGTACGTCTGGTATGACGGCGTGCAGACGCTGCATTCGCCGGCAGCGGGCCGTGCTGCTTTTGCTTCGCTCACCATGAGTTATTGACGTTGTATCCTTCGCCGGTACGGCAGCGGAATTGCTCTCGGAGCACGCTCCTGTGCCGTCGGCGTCATGAAGCCGGCAATGTGTGTCCCACTTCCCGTTGCAAGGGGCATCGCCATGCTGCGATCGTTTGTAGAACTCCGCCAGCCGGCGGACAGGAATGCGCTGATAGCGGCCGACGACGGGCACGCCACGCTCGCGGGCGGCGGCAACTACGCGATGCCGTGGCATTGGCACGATTGTATGATGTTCATCCTGCCGAGCCACGGAACCGTCGAACTCAAGCATGAAGATCAGCGTAAAGGCACGTGGCTGTCGCAGGACCGCTTTGCGGTGGTGCCGGCCGACAGGGCACACCAGACTCAGGCCGGCTGCGGCGCGCACAATCACATCGCGCTCTACGTTACCGACGAAGCACTTCGCCGGCTCGATACCGGTACCGGTTCGCTCAACGAATTCCGCCGGCGCACGCGCACCACGGCGCTCGTGCGCCGAACCTCTGCGATTCGCGCGCTACAGGAACTGTCGATGCGCAGCGATATCGGCGCTTACGGTAACTCGAGCATCCGCCATGCGCTGTCGTCGGCGTTGCTGATGCAGTGCATTGCCGAGGTGATCACCGGCAAGACGATGCCAGCCACGTCGCCGCGCGAGCATGGCATGGCACTGGTTACGGATCTGAAAGCGTTCGTGATCCGGCACGCCGACCAGAACATCCCGCTCGATGCGCTGGAGAAGCGCTTCGGCATCTCCCGGCGACACATCACCCGCCTGTTTCGCGAAGATACCGGTTTGTCGATCGGTGAGTTTCAACAGCGGGCGCGTTACGAGAATGCGTGCAGGCTTCTGGCCGAAACGGATCTTCCAGTCGGCGAGGTGGCATTCCGCGTCGGATTCGACAGCGGCGCCGCACTCGCGCGCGCCATGCGCCGCATCGGTGGGCATTCGCCATCCGATGTGCGTACACCGATGGCCCGTTCGATCAAAAGGTAAGGCCCGTTCGAACGCGCAGTCTGCCGTCGTTCCCCCTAAACTGACCGAACAGAAAAACATTCCTCGGTCAGCGGGGCAATACCGTCATGCATCAACGCCACAGAGTCGAGCTGGTCAATGTGTTCGCAGCGGGTCCCGGCGGCGGTAACCCTGCGCCGATCGTCGTCGACGCCGCCGGTATGTCCGACGAGCAGATGCGCGAGGTCGCCCGCCACTATGGCCATGAGAGCGGTTTTGTCTTTCCCGCAGCGCCGGATTCAGGCTGCGACTTCGAGTTTCGCTTCTGGGTCCCCAACCACGAGATGTCGATGTGCGGACACGCAACGGTCGGCGCACTCTGGCTGCTCGAGCGGATCGGGCGGTTGCAGCGGGATCATGTTTCCATCTGGACTCGAAGTGGCCGCGTCGATGCACGCATTACGCGTGATGCGACCGGTGCCACTGCTGTTGAGATTTCTCAACCGGCGGGTCGTATTGAAGCGTTGCCTGACGCGGAACAGAATCGCGCGGACATTCTCGATGTACTCGGCATCGTCAGCGAGCAACTAGCCGCACTGCCGATTCAAAACGCGTGCACCAGTCGCGTCAAGACGCTGATTCCGCTGGCCAGCGCAAGCGACCTCGATGCGCTTGAACCGCGGCTCGACAAGGTAGAAGCGCTATGCGAGCGGATCGGGTCCACGGGGCTCTATCCCTACGTCACGCTGGATGCGAGCCGGCAAATCTTCGACGCAAGGCAATTTCCGAAATCTTCGGGCTATCCGGAGGATGCGGCGACCGGTATTGCGGCATCGGCTCTCGCCTTCGGGCTTCTGTCAAACGATATGGTCGAGGCATCCGATCGCGTCATTACGATTCGTCAGGGGCGTGTCATGCAGCGTCCGTCGGAGATTCTGGTTCGCTTCAGTCTCTACGCCGGGCGCCCGGATCGCTCCTGGCTGGGCGGCATCGTCCAGCTCGAACAGAACGGGAGGACCTCGTCATGATGGCCGATATCGCTACACGCGTTGCACAGTTAGGTCTCGTACTGCCCGCGCTGCCGTCGCCACGCGGGGCGTACCTCGGCGCGGTCGTGCACGATGGGATCGTCTATGTGAGCGGGCAGGTGAGCCGCGTCGGTGATGAGGTCGTCACAGGCCCGGTCGATCGGAATACGCCCGACGACGTTATCCGCAATGCGGCGCAGGCCTGCGTGCTGCGCGCACTGAGCGTGCTGGCCGCGACGGCCGCACCGACCGCTTCAGTGGAACGCATCCTGTTCCTGCGCGGCTTCGTCAACTCCACACCCGATTTCAGACATCACGGCAGAGTGATGGACTTCGTCTCGACGTTGCTCTACGACATATTCGGCGAAAGCGGACGATGCGCGAGGTCGGCAGTCGGCGTCGCGAGTCTGCCGGACAGTGGTCTGCTCGAGATCGAACTCACGGTGACATTGACACCGGAACCTCGTCTGCGTCTATAGCGGCGATCTATAACCTGCAGCAGCCAAGCAGCATGAGACGACCTGAGCTAGTGCAGCTCTGGAAGGCTCTCGATCGCCTATCTCCCGTGGAGGCACCTATGAATCGTCGTCAACTTCTGCAAACCGGCCTTGCTGCCATTCCTGCAATCGGTCTTTCCCGCTTCGCGAAAGCAGCCAGTGCGGAACTGATCGTCGGTTCCAACGTAGGTGGCCCACCGTTTACGTTCAAACAGGGCGATACCTATACCGGCTTCGATATCGATACCTGGGCTGAGGTGGCGAAAGGGTTGAACGTCAAGTGGCGTGTGCAACCGATGGAGTTCGGTGCCCTGATTCCCGCGCTGCAGACCCGCAACATCGACGTCGTGATTTCCCAGCTATTCATCAAGCCGGAGCGCCAGAAAGTCATCGATTTCTCCGATCCGTACTACAACAGCGGACTGATCGCGGTGACGCGCATCGATAACGCCACGATCAAGACCTCCGCTGATCTGGCCGGCAAAAGCATCGGCACCGAAACGGGCACGATCGCTGTCGACTACATCAAGAATCACATCAAGGACGCGACACTCGAACAGTTGCCAGGCATCAATAACGCGCTGCTGGCGCTTGAAGCAGGTCGCACCGATGCGGTCGTCTACGACAAGCCCGTGTTGCTTTACTACGCGAAAACGGCCGGCAAAGGCAAGGTGCGAGTCGTGCTGCCGGCGCTCGAAGGTCGAGACGTCGGGATCGGCTTTCAGAAGGGGAGCCCGCTCGTCGCGCCGGTAAACGTTCAGCTTGCTGCGATGAAAGCCGATGGACGATTGAAGGCGCTGAATCTGAAATGGTTCGGAGAGGACACGGCGTCATGAACTTTGACTGGACGGTCGTCGTTTCCGCGCTGCCGGATCTGCTCGAAGGTCTGCGACTTACGCTTGTGATTGCGCTGGCGGGTCTGGTCGGGGGTGTTGCGCTCGGTATTTTCTCGGGCGTGGTCCTGACCTACGGGAGCTGGTTGCCGGCCGCGCCGGCTCACGCGTATGTCGCGTTGATTCGCGGGACACCGATCGTCGTTCAGGTCATGTTTGTATACTTTGCGTTGCCCATCATGATGGGGATCCGCATCAGCGCGACGAGCGCGGCGATCACCACGCTGATCGTCAATTCGGGCGCCTATAACGCGGAGATCGTTCGCGGGGCACTCGGTAGTGTGCCGATCGGGTTGCGCGAAGCCGGCCTCGCGATGGGTATTCCGTTTCGTACGGTTCTTGCCCGTGTTATCGCGCCGGTTGCGTTCCGTCGCGCGCTGCCGGCCATGGGAAACCAGTTCGTCAGTCTGGTCAAGGACACCTCGATTTTCCTCGTCATCGGTGTCGGCGAACTCACGCGGCGCGGTCAGGAAATCATGGCCGAGAACTTCCGGGCGGTTGAGATCTGGACCGCGGTGGCAGTCATTTATCTGATCGTGATCAGTCTGCTTGCGCTTGGTCTGCGGGTGCTTGAACGGGGAGTACGTCTGCCATGAGCATGATCGAATTTCAGGGCGCCTCGAAGCAGTTTGGCGCACACGTCGTCCTGCAGCCGATCGATCTCGCCATAGAACGCGGCGAGGTCGCAGTTGTCATCGGTCCTTCGGGATCGGGGAAATCGACGATGCTTCGTTGCATCAACGTGCTCGAGAAAATCAGCGGCGGCGATCTGCGTGTCGACAATGTCAGCGTACTGGGTTCTCCGAACGAAGTCCGGTCGATCCGGCTCGAAGCGGGCATGGTCTTCCAGCAGTTCAACCTCTTTCCGAATCTGACGGCCATGCAGAACGTCATGTTCGGACCCAGGTGGGCGCGCGGTCGTTCAAAGGCAGAGGCACGCGACATCGCCGCCGCGCTGCTACAGAAAGTCGGCCTCGCCGAGCGGATGAATCACTATCCATCGCAGCTTTCGGGCGGTCAGCAGCAACGTGTTGCGATTGCGCGTGCGCTTGCCGTCCAGCCGAAACTCATGCTCTTCGACGAGCCCACTTCGGCACTCGATCCGGAGTTGCGGCAGGAAGTGCTGAGGGTCATGCAGACACTCGCCAACGACGGCATGACGATGGTCGTCGTGACACATGAGATGGGTTTCGCGCAACGTGTCGGTTCCCGCCTGCTGTTCATGGACGCTGGACGCGTGGTCCACGACGGCAAGCCCGCCGAGTTGTTGTCGGCGCCGCCCAGCGAACGCTTTCGCGATTTTCTACAGCACGTGCATTAGGTTTGCTCGGAGATGTATCGCGCGCAGGTGTAAGTAGGGGTTTTTTAGGGGAGTGTGCAGCAGGTATGGTCAATTCCAGTTTCGAAAACCGCTACGGGTTTCGCCGGGATAGTGTCCAGCTTGGCAACTGGCGGGAAGCACCGTGGAATGCCTGGGCGTTCTGTCATGTTCATGAGCTCGTCCCGACCGCGCACATACGGGCGATGCCCGGCTTGATCGAAACACCGCCTATCGACGCCACGGCGCTGACCGCGCACGAGTTCATAGCGGACGGTCAACGCCGGACGATTGCCGGTGTGCTAAGGCAAACATCGACCGATGCACTCATCGTCATGAAAGCGGGCAGGTTCGTCGCCGATTTCCACGCGCCGCATTTCACGTCGCAAAGCAGGCATATCCTGTTCTCGGCCAGCAAGTCGGTCGCGGGTCTTCTTGCCGGCATGCTGGTCGATGATGGGCTTCTCGATCCTCGCGCACTCGTCTCGTACTATGTGCCGGAACTGGCGCGCTCGGCCTTTGGTGACGCCACGGTGCGACACGTACTCGACATGCGCACCAGTCTCGCGTTTAGCGAGGACTATCTGGATCCGCGCGGCGACTTTGCGCGCTACCGCAGGGCGGGGCTGCTGGATCCGCAACTCGACGGAGAAAAACCGCAAACGGTAATCGACTTTCTCGCTTCCGTGCAGAAAGGCGCAGGCGATCACGGGGGCCGTTCCAGTACGGTTCGCCGAATTCAGATGTTCTTGGCCTTCTGATCGAACGCGCATCCGGGGAACGCTATGCAGATTTCGCGGCAACGCGTCTGTGGCAACCGCTAGGGCTTCATCAGGATGGCCGTGTCACCGTGGATATCGTCGGCACCGCGCGCTCGGGTGGCGGACTGTGCATGACTGCCCGCGACCTCGCGAGGATTGGCGAGTTGATGCGCGTCGGGGGCACTGTCAACGGGCGAACGCTGGTATCGGCGGACTGGGTGAACGATACGCTTGCCGGTGGCAGCTTCGAGGCATGGAAACACGGAAATTTCGTGGCCTGGTTGCCGCACGGCAGGTATCGGAACCAGTGGTATCAGGTTGGCAATGCGAGCGGCGCGTTCTTTGCCGTCGGCATACATGGCCAGTGGCTATACGTCGACCCCACCAGGGAGACGGTGATTGCCAAATTCTCCTCACAACCCCAGCCCACCGATGACGATACGAAGCATCTGAATCTCGCGTTGTTCGATGAGATTTCAATGATGTATTGAGGCGCGGCAAACGTCGAGGTGTATCGTGCGGGTAGACACGCGAGCGCGATTCATGCGCAACCGTCGAATTCCCGAACAAGAATCGAACCAGAGAGGTGGCAGTGCAAAATCAACGCGTACAGCTCGCGATCGATGCGAACAGCGTAGCGTGGGTCACCCTGTCGCGCCCGGCGCAGCACAATGCCGTGGACTTCGCGATGCTGGACGAGATGGCCGCCGTGCAGCGCCGACTTCGTCGGGACAAGACTGTGCGCGGTGCGATTATTCACGGGGAAGGGCCATCGTTCTGCGCGGGTCTGGATTTCAAAAGCGTGTTCTCTTCGAAGCGCAAGCTCTTGCGCTCGGTGCTCTCGCTGTATGCGCCACGCAGGAATATTTTTCAGCGCTGGAGCATGGGCTGGCGCGATCTTCCGTTTCCAGTCATCGCAGTCGTCCACGGGCATTGTTATGGGGCAGGGATGCAGCTTGCGCTCGGTGCGGATCAGCGGATTGCCGCAGCGGACGCGAAGATGTCATTGATGGAAGTGAAGTGGGGACTGGTACCCGACATGGGTGGCCCAACGCTCCTGCGTGAGCTGATGTCGATCGATGTGGCAAAAGAGCTGGTGTTGAGCGGGCGCGTGGTATCGGGCGCGGAAGCGGTCCAGTTGGGACTCGCGAGCCGGGTCGAAGACGATCCGCTGGCGGCTGCTGCAGCACAGATAGCAGTGTGGGCACAACGATCGCCTGACGCGCTGGCCGCCGGCAAATTTCTGCTGCAGAGTGCATGGAGCGGAAGCGAATCCTCGGCGCTCGCGGCAGAACGACGGTGGCAACGCAGAATCATCGGACGCTGGAATCAGCGGCTTGCAATGCGGCTTGGGCTCAAGAAGGGGAGTGACGAGGCGTTTCGACCGCGTACGGTTCAAAAGTAGACCTGTCGTGCTGACTTGCGGCGCCTGGTCGTAGGCATTGCGGTGTTGTTACGCGCTACATTTTGCGATGCCTTTGATATCTGTTGTCAGACATCTATGGCGGCCCTCATTTCTCCATACAACACTTCTGCGGGAAGGCGGGAACGCCCACCTTCCTGGCAGAATCGCTAGCCGCCTTTTCGCCTTTACCGCACACGAAGCAGAATTGCGCTTGCAGCGGGGACCTTTACCGAATAGTTGTCACTTGAGTCTGGGGTTAGCGGAGCATACGACTCCGGCTGCCAGCTCCCGTTTACGTTGATAAGTTGATTATTCAGGACCGAATTTTGTACGCCTTGCAAACCGGCTGTCGCGCCCGACGTGGACACGGGGCCACTGGTCAGACGGATATAATCCGCGCTCTGCGATGTCATCCCGGGATTTATATTCGCCTTGATCGCCTGGGTGGGTTCTTTATTGATAATCACAATCGATTCCACCTCACTCGCTGATTGAGATTTGCCATTCGATCCGGCGTTGGGGATGACGGCAAAAGCAACCACCTGCAAACCATCCGGAACAGAAACGACGACGCTCTGAGGGCTAACTACAGACGCTCCCTGAGAATTGCTGTCGGCCTGTAACGCGAGCGAGAAAAGCTTCATGCCATAGAACACCGGCATGACCTTTGTGACTTGCCCTTTTGAAATCTGAAGCGGCGTATAGGCGTTCTGAAAAGTGCCGTTCAACGTCGGGTCTAGCTGCTCCGGATTCGTGTCGTCCTGGACGTGAAAATTGATGCCATGTGCGCCTTGCTGGGCGGCACAAAACATATATTCAAGCGTCCAGAGCGACGAAGCAAAACTGTCGCTCACGCCGACACGACCGCCGGCGTAATAGCTGTTTGTTTCATCAAGCCGCCAGCCATCGGACACTGACTTGCTTGCCTGTTCCAGGCTTGCCATGCTCGTTTGCAGAGACGACGGGCAAGCCTTGGATAGCATGTCGGCAATGGTCGAGCTAGACGCTGCGCCGGAGCCCAGATAGCGATGTGCGGTGACCTGTGTGAGCAATCCGCTCGCAACAGAATCGGAAACGATGGTATTGATAAGCGACGATGTGAGACTGCCCGTGGCCGGTCCTACAAATCTTGCGATTTTTTGTGGACTACCTTGAATCGCCTTCGCATAGTTGAGCCAGTCGGGAAGGTAATAGGTCGAAGCGATACCCGCGATGTCGGGTTCGTTGCCGATCTCCATTCCATACAATGCGCTGCCCAGGGCACCCGCGGCGTAACTGGCTTCCTGCACGTCGGCGGCGATATCGCTCGCGTATGAGGGGGAATTAAAGGTTTTAGCTGTTGGATCCGATTTGAAGAAGTTATACGAGGCAGGCACGGCATAGATTACGTTCCAGCCGGTGTTGTGGATCATCTGTGCCAGTGCATCGATATCGGGAGGCGAGACTTTTCCACCAGGTGATGGCTGACCATTTATCAACGGTCCGCGATCCTTTATATCTCCGGGCTTATCGCCGTAGCCTCCGGTACCGCTCGGATCCCACACCGCATAGGCCAGTGAATTGGCGCCTATCCGGAAACTTCCTCGCAGGCTAAGCAGATTTAGTAGTTTATAGAGGTTATTGCCGCCATCGCCTGGATTTTGCACGTGGAATAACGGGGAATAGATCACTGACTTTTCCCAACTCAAGCCGATAAAATTCGGCAGAACCGGCACCGCGGCGATTTGTGTTGATACTGCGACTGAAACCGTGGCGAACGCACTGTCGGGCATCTGATTGACGTTGTCGGAGGCAAACTGGGCGGGAGGCGTACTGGAGCCGCCAGCCGGCGGCGGAGCCGTGTTTGATGCGGTCACGGCAGTGATGCCGCCACCGCAACCGGCAAGCATCGAACACGAGAGTGCGGTCAGAGAAACCAGCAGGCGCAAGCAGGGTGTCGAAGTATTTTTTTCTGACATGGCGTTACCTGAGTTAATGATTGCGGAGATCGGAAATCCGACAGATTCGCGGACTCCTTTAATTAAAAGCGATCATTCTTTGCGCTCAGTAGCACCCCGAAACCGAATGCGCACTACAAGACTCTGGCGGGCTCCCATCGCCACATGGCACCGTTGAAGAATCAAATCGAGTCGGTGAAATCGGATATTTTGCTCTTTGTCATATGTCGTCGTACAACATTATGGTGAAAAAGCAATCCTGGGAAATGGGGGTATACCCATGAAAGCAATACTTGTCGCGTAGCCGACAGAATGCGCGATAGATGGAAACAACAGGCGTACTGAAGATCGTGGTTGCTTCAAGCGGTCTTTTTCAAGGAAACCCACATGGTGATGACCGCGTTGAAGACGGCTTCACCCGCACGGTCCTCGACCTTGACGTTGACTTCAAACTCGCCGGCGTCCGGCCACTGCGCGAGAGTGACGGGCTCGGCAATCGCGACGAGATCGGTAGTCGCTTTCTTCAGGTATTGAACCGCCATGCCTTTCGGAATCCAGCGGTGGGTTCGCGGAACCGATACTTCGGTCAACATGCCGCCGGCCACTTCCGCCATGTTGCACATGGCGATCGCGTGTACCGAACCGAGGTGATTGAGCACCGATCGATGCTTGCTTATCTTCACACGGCAATACCCGGGACGAAGCTCTGTGATCGTCGGACTGATGCTCGCGAAGTACGGCGCTCTCAAGCACACCAGGCGAGAAAAAAGCCACTTGCCAGCGGGCTTCGAAGATAAACGCGTCCAGAGAGACGAGACATCGATTGCCATGCGGATCGTCCTTATTCGGTGTGGGGTGCGGTGGCTTCGTTTTCCTCGACTCTCCATCCTGGCCCAGGCAGCGCCCTGACTTCGCGCGGATCGAGAGGCTCGCCGCACTCGGAACAGACTGTCAATGGATGAAACACGTGGCCGCACGTACGGTGTTTTAGCAACATGGGCGGTCCGTTGCCGTCGTCCTTCCAGCGATCGCCCCATGCAGTAAGCGCGAGCAGCACCGGATACAGATCGAGGCCCTGTTCCGTCAGCCGGTATTCGAAGCGCACCGGTCGTTCTTGATACGAACTTCTGACCATAATGTCTTCTTCGACCAGACGCGCCAGCCGTTCGGCAAGCACATGGCGCGTGAGACCCAGTTGCGACTGAAACTCGTCGAAGCGGCGCATGCCGAGGAATGCATTGCGCAGTATCAGCAGGGTCCAGCGATCCCCGATCACAGCCAGTGTGCGCGCCACCGAACAGGGCATCGAGCCCACATCGCTCCATTTCATGGACAGTTTCCTTGATCATCGATGCAAATAGTGCGTTCCATTATAGAACTGGCTCTCGAATCTATTGGGAGCTTTTGCATTGACATCGGAAGTATCGCTGCTGACAATCAGTTCCAATTTAGAACTCAGTGTCCGCAGATCAATGTCAGGAGCTTCCCGATGAATCCGCTTTCGATGTCAGGTCTTGAGTTGTTGCGCGCCGGAGCCGCCGGCGATTTTCCTCGTGCGTCTATTTCGGAGACGATTCCGATGACGCTCGACGAAGTCGACAGCGGTTACATCAAGATGACCGCCCGGGCCGATGGCCGTCACCTCAACCCGTTGGGTGGGGTACATGGAGGCTTTGCCGCGACGGTGCTCGATTCGGTGACGGGTTGTGCCGTACACACTATGCTAGAAGCGGGAGTGGGCTACGGCACCATCGATCTACACGTAAAGATGCTGCGCCCGGTGCCGCGCGATGTGGACCTGGTGGCAGAAGGCCGCGTGATCAATCTCTCGAAGAACCTCGGTGTCGCCGAAGGATCGCTGAAAACGCCCGACGGCAAGATCGTCGCGCATGCGTCGGCGACCTGTTTGATCAAGCGTCCGGAGTAGTGAGGACGCCGCGTTGCCTGAGCGTCATGGTCGACTCACCACCACTATACCGCGCGCGAGACCGCTGACGGAGTCGACAGCAAGCGCCGCCTGGTACAACTGGGTAACCGGCACCCATACCGCCGGGTATTTGTAACGCGCGACGTCGAGCAGGAGGGCGCTATCGCTCGCGGGATCAAAGGCGGCGAGCGGTGACCAATGCCCGCCGCCTGCTTCGCCAATCTGCGTGCGGTGGAAGTTCAGTAAAGCGAATCGGTCGCGACGCCCGGTGGTGTCGCGTACAAGATCGCGAAATTGCTCGAGTGTTAGATCGCTGGCATGGAATGGATGCACGGAGACCGCGAAGTGGCCAAGCACGGCGCCAAGCTGGTCGAGCGTCATGCCCTCATGCGACACCCTGAGCGGATCGGCCAGTTGCGGATCGACGGAGTGAAAGAAGTCGTCCTGCGTGAAATAAGGGAACCCGGGGTACAACGCAGTTTTTGGCCGCGGGATATTCAGCGCATTCAGCACCATTACCGACGTTGCGACGGAACAGTACGCCTCGTTTTTCTGCGTCTCGAAGTACTGGGATAACGGCCAGTAAGACTGGTTGTCGGCCGTCGAGAGCAGGCGTTGCTGACCGGCTGGCTGCGTCAGTGGAACTAGGTTTGACGGGACCGGCAATGAGCCGTCGGCGTGAACCGCAACCGACGTGGTCGCCGCTGCACCGGTGTCGACGTTCGCCGTCGGTGCCTGCGAGACCTGTAACGGCGCGCAGGCAGCAAGACAAGTGGCAAGCGCGGCTGCAAGTGCAACAGCACGCCATGACGCAAGTGTCTTGTGCCGACGTGAGTGGATGAGAAAACGTTCGCGCATCCCGAAGCTCTCGTAAGGTTGTACTCGACCTTATCGATTGTGGCATGCCGCGACGAGTCTCACACGCCGACCTTCGCTTCGAGTTCCGCAACACGCTTGCGCAGCGCACGGTCTTCGCTGAAGCGACTTGTTTCGTCGCGAATCACGGCGACGATGCCCGTTACATCACCTTGCGGCGAATGCAGCAGCGCGACGGTGAAAGCGATCGACATCGAGCGGCCGCTCTTGTCGACCGCGGGCACTTTCAACAGATCGTGCCCGTAGCGCGTTTCGCCGGTCGCCATCGTCTTGTTGTAGCCGTCCCAATGGCGGCCGCGTAGCCGTTCGGGAATGATCAGATCCAGCGACTGGCCGAGCGCTTCTGCCTGGGTAAAGCCGAACATGCGCTCTGCCGCGGGATTCCACAGTGTGATGGCGCCGTGCGCGTCGGAGATCACGACCGCGTCGCCGATCGCGTTCACGAGTTGTTCGAAATCGATGGTCGTGGGCATGGTGGGGAGTCCGGTGATTCAAGCGCCGCCGCCCGCTGGATGGGCGGGCGGCGGCAAGCAGATGCGTCGACAGTATCAGTTCGGCGTCAGACTGCCTGACCTTCGTGCATGTGCGCGATCTGCTCACGCGTGTAGCCGAGCTGTGTCAGGACCTCGTCGGTATGCTCGCCGAGCAGCGGCGACCCGGTAATCTCCGGCTTCAGGTCGGAGAACTTAATCGGGCTGCCGACCGTCAGATACGTGCCACGCACCTTGTGCGGCACTTCGACGATCGTCCCGCTCGCGCGCAGCGATTCGTCGTTGGCGAGTTCCTTCATCGTCAGCACCGGCGCGCACGGAATGTCGAACTTACGCAGGATGTCGACCGCTTCGAACTTGGTCTTGTCCGCGAGCCATACTTCGATCGTGTCGAAGATAGCGGTGATGTGCGGTTGACGCGCTTTCGGCGTGTTGTATTGCGGATCGTCGATCCACTCCGGCTTGCCGATCGCGCGGCAGATCGGCGCCCACGCGTGGCCCTGGATCGTGAAGTAGATGTAGGCGTTCGGATCGGTTTGCCAGCCCTTGCACTTGAGCACCCAGCCAGGCTGGCCGCCACCGCCCGCATTGCCGCCGCGCGGCACGACGTCGCTGAACGTGCCGTGCGGGTACTGCGGATATTCCTCGAGGAAGCCAAGGCGATCGAGCCGCTGCTGGTCGCGCAACTTCACGCGGCACAGGTTCAGCACGCTGTCCTGCATCGACACAGCCACTCTTTGCCCTTTGCCTGTTTGTTGCCGTCCGATGATCGCCGTCAGAATGCCGATGGCGAGGTGCATGCCGGTGTTGCTGTCGCCGAGCGCGGCGGCGCTAACCGTCGGCGGGCCGTCCCAGAAGCCGGTGGTCGACGCGGCGCCGCCCGCGCATTGCGCGACGTTCTCGTAGACCTTCAGGTCGTCGTAGTGGTGGCCGTCGCTAAAGCCCTTTACGGACGCGACGATCATCTTCGGATTCAGATCGCGAATCACGTCCCATGAAAAACCCATCCGGTCGAGCGCGCCCGGGCCGAAATTCTCGACCAGTACGTCCGATTCCTTGATCAGCTTTTCTAGCACTTCCTTGCCTTCGGGCTTCTTCGTGTCGAGCGTCAACGAACGCTTGTTGCTGTTGAGCATCGTGAAGTAGAGCGCATCGGCTTCGGGAATATCGCGCAGCTGGTTGCGCGTCACGTCGCCCGAACCAGGTCGCTCGACCTTGATCACGTCGGCGCCGAACCACGCCAGTAGCTGCGTGCACGCAGGGCCGGCCTGGACGTGCGTGAAGTCGATGATCCTGATGCCTTCGAGTGGTTTCTTGCTCACGGTATTTCTCCAGAGTGGCTTGCTTGGCTTACTTTTCTTGCGCTTACTTTTTCATGGCCGCGCTTTGCGGATTCAGATTCGTTAGACGGCCGCTTTCGGTACCGGCCGCTTCGTCGATGACGGCGTTGATCAGCGTCGGCTTGCCCGAGCGGATCGCCGCTTCAAGCGCATGTGTGAGTTCCTCGGGCGTGGTTGCGTTGAAACCCGCTCCGCCGAATGCCTCGATCATCTTGTCGTAGCGCGCGTTCTTCACGAACACGGTCGGCGCGACGTCCTTGCCGCCAGTCGGGTTCACGTCGGTGCCGCGATACACGCCGTTGTTGTTGAACACGATCGTGCAGACCGGTAGTTCGTAGCGGCAGATGGTTTCGATTTCCATCCCGCTGAAGCCGAATGCACTGTCGCCTTCGATCGCGACGACCTGCTTGCCGCTCGTCACCGCGGCTCCGATCGCGAAGCCCATGCCGATGCCCATGATTCCCCACGTGCCGGAATCGAAGCGCTTGCGCGGCTGGGCCATATCGATGATCGAGCGTGCGTAGTCGAGGGTGTTGGCGCCTTCGTTGACGACGTTGATGTCGGGATGCGCTTTCAGTACGTCGCGGATCGCACGCAGTGCGCTATGGAAGCCCATCGGCGACGGGTTCTTCGCGAGCGTCGCGGCCATCTTTTCGAGGTTCTTGTTCTTGCGGTCGTCGACCGCGCCGGTCCATTCAGTGGACGGCTTCCGGAAGCCCGCACCGAGACCCGCGACCAGCGCCGACACGCACGAACCGATATCGCCGATCACCGGTGCGGCGATCGCAACGTTGCTGTCGATCTCGGTCGGTGAAATATCGACTTGCACGAACTGCTTGGGCGCCGCGCCCCACGTCTTGCCCTTGCCGTGCGAGAGCAGCCAGTTCAGGCGCGCGCCGATCAGCACGACGCAGTCGGCCTCCTGCAACACGAACGAGCGCGCTGCGGACGCGCACTGCGGATGCGTGTCGGGCAGAAGGCCCTTCGCCATCGACATCGGCAGATACGGAATGCCGCTCTTTTCGACTAGCGCGCGAATTTGCGCATCGGCCTGCGCGTAGGCGGCGCCCTTGCCAAGCAGGATCAGCGGACGCTTTGCATGACGGATCACATCGAGTGCGCGCGTGACCGAATCGGGCGAGGGCAACTGGCTCGGGGCGGCGTCGACGACCTTGATCAGCGACTGCTGGGCCTTTACGGCATCGATGGTCTGCGCGAGCAGCTTCGCGGGAAGGTCGAGGTACACGCCACCGGGGCGACCCGACACGGCAGCGCGTATCGCGCGCGCGATGCCCACGCCGATGTCTTCCGCGTGCAGCACGCGGTAGGCCGCCTTCGCATACGGCTTCGCAGCGTTCAACTGGTCCATCTCTTCGTAATCGCCCTGTTGCAGGTCGACGATCTCGCGTTCGCTCGATCCGCTGATCAGGATCATCGGGAAGCAGTTGGTGGTTGCATTCGCGAGGGCCGTGAGGCCGTTGAGGAAGCCCGGCGCGGAGACGGTAAGACAGACGCCCGGCTTCTTCGTCATGTAGCCCGAGATTGCCGCCGCGTTGCCGGCGTTCTGCTCGTGGCGAAAGCCAATGAAGCGCATGCCTTCGGCCTGGGCGAGACGCGCGAGGTCGGTGATCGGAATGCCGACGAGACCGAAAATCGTGTCGATATCGTTGAGCTTGAGAGCGTCGATGACGAGATGAAAACCATCGGTCGTAGCGGGAGCGTGGTGGGGTTCGTCGGCCGTGATTTCAGGGCGGGCGATTTCGGCAGTGGACATTACTTCTTCTCCGGTTCGTTGTTGGCTGTTCGGGTGTCGCGTGGAGTCACTTCACGCCGATTGTTTGCTCGTGGCTGTGCGAGCGGTTCTGATGGTCGTTTTGCATGTGCGTTGATCGCTGGCATCACTCGTTCGAACCCAGTGGTGCCGGCCTGAACGCACCGGCGAACGCGATCTGTTCGCTTTCCTTCGCCGAGTTCTCGATCCAGCGGCGCCGCATCGGCGCGAGCACGAATTTCGCGGAGACACTGCCGGCGATCGCAATACACGCCGCCGCGATAAACACGACGTTCCAGCCACCGTGCGCGGACAGCAGCGATGCAACCGGCACCAGCATCGCGGCCGTGCCCTTCGCGGTGTACAGCGTGCCGGCATTGGCCGCCGCGTACTTGCTGCCGAACGTATCGGCGCACGTGGCCGGGAAATTCGAGAAGATGTCGCCGTAGAACAGAAAGATCAGCCCGGAGAACACGATGAACAGCGTCGGGTTGTGGCCGAAGTGCATCAGGCCGAGCAGCGCGAGTCCTTCGCCGAGGAACGTGAGAAACATCGTGTTCTCGCGGCCGATGCGATCGGAAATCGCACCGCACAGCGGACGCGTGAAGCCGTTGCAGAGGTTGTTGACCGATAGCGTCATCGTCAGCAGCGGCAGCGTCACGGCGAAGAACGACATCGGCATCGAAGCGAAACCGTATTCCTTCGCGATCGGTCCGATCTGCGCGGTGGCGATGATGCCGCCGGTCGCCACGCAGACGAACATCGCGTACATCACCCAGAACACCGGCGAGCGGATCATTTCACCGGTCGTGTAGTCGATCTTCGTCGCGACGACACGTTTGATACCGCGTGCAAAGGCAGGCGGATTCGGCTGGACGAGCAGGGTGGCAAGCAACAGGATCGCGGCGCCCTGGAAGAGGCCGAAGAAGACGAATGCGTGCTGATAGCCCGCGTGCTGGATCATGTTGCCGATAGGGATCGCGGTGAGCGCAGCGCCGGCGCCGAAGCCCGCCGCCGTGAGGCCGGCTGCAAGACCGCGCCGGTCGGGAAACCACTTCAGCGCGTTGCCGACGCAGGTGCCGTACACGCAACCGGCACCGACGCCCGAGATCACCGCGGCAAGATAGAGGACCGGCAGGTTCGGTGCGTACGCATCGAGCACCCAGCCGAGTGCGGCGCAGATCGCCCCGCCGATCACGACCGGACGTGGACCGAAGCGATCGACGAGCCAGCCTTCGATCGGCACGAGCCACGTTTCGGTCACGATGAAAATGGAGAACGCAGTCTGGATCGCAGCGAGCCCCAGTGATGCTGCGCGTTCATCGGCTCGACAAACAACGTCCACGCGTATTGAAGATTGGCCACGAGGCCCATGCAGATCACACCGATCGCGAGCTGCACCCAGCGACTATGCCGTCGCGCGGTATACGCGCCGGCCACTGCGTTGTCTGGCTGTGCCAATTCTTCGTCTCCGTTCATGACTTCGCATACTGCGGATCACTGCATGGCTCTTGTGTCGCCGCCGACAGAAGCGGTGATAGAAGCGGCGACGGGCCTGGAAGCAATGACGTTCAGGCATGGTGGCGACATTTGTGCTATTGCAAAAGTCAAACATTTTTATGGTTTGCATAAGGTGTCGTGAATGGACGCCTGGCAAGTCTTGACGTGCCGCAACATGACGCGCGACGTCGAAACGGCAATCAATGCAGTGGGGGCGCTAAGGATGGATGTGCGCTACCGCATGCAGGCAATTGCAGTGCAGCACGAACACAGGGAAGAGGGACGCGCAGCGACTCCGTCGGAGTCGCGCGGCGATTTGCAATCGGGGTTAGTCGGGGGATGGATTATCGCGTGTTGCGCTGCCTTACCGCCAGGACGCCATGGTCTGGAACACGCCATCGCGTCTGACCAGCGCGTGCAAAAGTGCTGCCGCGAGGTGCAGCACGATCAGCGCAAAGAAACACAGTGCGAGCACTCGGTGTGCGTTCCACAGCAGCGTGTGCAGGCTGTCGCTATGCGGCAGGAAGGAGGGCAGATGGATGCCGAATACCACGACCGGATAGTCCGCCGCCGACAGCATGCCCCAACCGATCAGCGGCAGCGCAATCATCAGGATGTAGAACGCGAGATGCGACAGGTGCGCGGCAAGTTTCATCGGTTCCGGCATCGACGTGGGCAGCGGCGGTGCGCCGCGCGTCAACCTGACAACAACGCGGATCAGCGCCAGCACCAGTATCGCGATGCCGAGCGGTTTATGAACCGATACCAGCGAAAGGTAAGTAGGGCGCACAGTCGACACCATTCCGACGCCGATAAACAGCATCGCCAGAATGCAGATCGCCATGATCCAGTGAAGCGCGCGCTGCAGCGGTGTGAAGCGATTGAGTGTCGAGCTCATTGCGTGTCTCCTGCCGCTGGGTGCCGCGGATAGTTCTTCTCCTCCGCCGTGCGCCGGTCGAACGATACGGCATAGGCTGCGGAGCGCGCGGCGGGAAACGGATCGTCTGAAACGTGCATGCCGGCTGGCAGGACGGTCGGGTCGAAGTTGAGATCGCGGCACGGTCCGTCGGCTTCGGGCTCGATGGTGTTGACCACGAGTGTTCCTGCTTCTACCTTGCGTCGATCGTCAGGCCAGGCCTTGGTGGGGTCGGCGGTCGGATCGCCGGGATTGGCTAGCGTGAAGACGAGTGTCCATCGTTGCGGAGCGCTGTGCACACGCTGCGTGATATCCGTATCGAGGAAGTCGGCGCCGCGTGCCTTCAACTCATCGGGAGAGATGGCCTCGGGGTGCGCAGCTGGCACGAAAGACCAGCGCACAGCCTGCGTCTCGCCAGCAGCATTGGTGAAAACGAAGCTATTGAGGCTGTTGTATTGTTCCTGCGCATAAGAAGCCGTCCACGGCGCACTGCCTGCCCACTTCGCAAAATTGCCGAACTCCGGGTGCGCACCGATGAAATTCTTCATCGCGTCCGGGTTGCTCTTGTCGCCCACTGCTTTAAGCAAGCCGTAGAACGCTTGAGGTGTGGACACCGCGAAGAACGGCGCGTCGATCATCGCCGTGCGCCACTCGCTTCCATTCCCGGCCACGATGCGCAGACTGAGGCCGCGTACCCGAACCGTACCGTCGGGCGCGGTGGGAACCGGTGTCGCGAGGTTAAAACGTCCTGTGACAGGGTACGAGCCGGTAGCAAGCATCGGCGCTGTGGACAGGCTCGCCGCCGCACCATTCGATTCGAAGCTGCCGGTGAAACAGATGCCTTTGGCATGATTGCGGCGATAGCCGAGCGCTGGGCCGCCCGGCGGCGCCAGTGCGTTCACGAGTTTGGCAGGAGTCAGGCGATTCGGGCTGAGCCAGCCTCCCGTGTAGGCAAAGGCTGCGACAAGCGCAACTACGATAACGGCAATCAGGACCAGCGAGCGAAGTGGGGACGCGCTGGAAGTCGGTCTGTCGGCCATCGATCTCTCCGGGGCAACGATTCGGCTGAGTCGAAATCTAGCAGGCTCGCGACAATTGCGCCATCAAACTGTACAAAGGGTGCAAGCTCGCGGCCGCTCACGATGGGCTTGGTCGATTCTTCGGATGCTCGCTCGGCTACACCGCCTGCTCCTGCTCCTGCTTCGCGGCACGCTGCGGTATCAGCACGATGCACACCACGATAAAAGCAAGCAGGATTCCTGACGCAGACAATCTGCTGATGTGCAGCCCTCCCTGCGCCACCGGCTTGTCGAGAAAGTCGCCCAAGGTCGCACCGAGTGGCCGCGTCAAAATGAACGCTGCCCAGAACAACGCCGTACGCGATACGCGGGTCGAGAAATAGAGCGCGGCAACCACCACCAGACCGGCGCCAAACAGCATCGCACCATATTCGTATCCAATGCCCAGACCGCCGCGGTCGTCGCCCGCGACCCAGTCTCCGAGCGCGGTGCCGAGCGTCTGCGAGAACAGGATCGTGATCCAGTAGAACCATTCGGCTTTGGCGGTGACGATGCTTCCGACCGAGACCGTCCCCTCCGATCGATACCATATCGCCAGGCTCGCGATCAGCAACGCGACGACAATGGCGGTGCCTCCGGGATAACCGACACCGAGCGACCGATCGGCGAAATCCGCCATCGTCGTGCCTAGCGTAGTCGTGGCGACAATCGTTGCCCAGTACAGAAAGCGCCGAAAATCGCTTGCCTTTACCTGCGCAGAAACGAGGCCAACGAACAACACGAGGAAGATCGCCGAACCCACCAGGTATCCGAGGTTCAGCGACATCGACACCCAGTCGCCGCCGGTTTCCCCCAGCGTCGTGGCGGCCACCTTGATCACCCAGAAACCGAGCGTCACTTCGGGAACCTTGCTGGCGGCCTGCCTCGCGAAGCTCACACTACTTCCATTCATGTCGGAGTTCCTCTCTATCGAAGATTCGCGGGGCGTTGTTGGCACAAGGTCTTGCGCCGCACGCCTGCGAGGTTGATCGCACAACCTGCGAATCTAGTCGATGAAAGGTTAACGTTTGCTTAACCGCACCGATACGCGTTAATCCGCACTACCCACGCTATCCGCCTGAACCGCGTCGCGCCGATAGCCCGAGGTCGCGAGCAACAAGCTGCGCGTGTATTCATGCTCGACCTGCTGCGCGCGAATCGACGCGATATCGAGCTGCTCGACGATTTCGCCATTGCGCATGACGGCAACACGCTGGCAGAGAAAGCCAACCACAGCGAAATTGTGGCTGACCAGCACCATGGTCAGATGACGCTCGCGATGAAGCCGTCGCAGCAGGTTGAGAATCTCGGCCTGCACGGACACATCGAGCGCGGACGTGGGCTCATCGAGCAGCAGTACGCGCGGTTCGACAATCAACGCCCGCGCGATCGCAACGCGCTGCCGCTGGCCTCCCGACAACTGATGCGGATAACGGAAGCGATACGCGGGACCGAGGCCCACTTCGCGCAGCGCGTCGACGATGCGTTGATCCTGCCGGTCGATGCGATTGATGGCGAGCGGTTCGCGCAGGGTTTGATCGACCGTGAAACGCGGATGCAGCGAGCCATACGGGTCCTGAAACACCATCTGCACATCGCGTCGAAACGAGCGGTCGATCTTTTCTCCCGGCACATGCGAGCCGACCTTCACGTGGCCGCCCGCGATCGGCGCAAGGCCCGTTAGCGCGCGCAGGATCGTCGACTTGCCGGAGCCGGATTCACCGACCAGTCCGAACACTTCTCCTTCGTCGACATGAAAACTCGCCTCGCGCACTGCATCGAAGTAACCGGTCTTCGTCCTGAAGCGAACCGTTAGGGCGTTGACGTCGATCATGTTGGCGTTCCCGTCGGATGCGTTTGCCGGTGCGGATGCGTAAGCCATGCGGCATCCCGCTCGAGCACCGGCAGTTCATCGGGCGGATTGACGAGCGGGGGATTGGCCGCAAGCAGACCGCGCGTATAGGGATGCTGGGCGTGGACGAGATCGCGTGCCGCACAGGTTTCCACCACGCGCCCTGCGTACATCACGACTACGCGATCGCAGAACGACATCACGAGCGGCAGATCATGGCTGATAAAAATGAGGCCCGTGTCGTGCTTTGCGATCATTTCGTCGAGCACGCCAAGCACCTGCATCGAGACGAGCACGTCGAGCGCGCTGGTCGGCTCGTCGGCGATAAGCAGTCGCGGGCCGGACGACACCATCATCGCGATCATCACGCGTTGCCCCATGCCGCCCGACAATTCGTGCGGGTACGTATCGGCGACCCGCTCCGGATCGCGGATGTGCACAGCTGCCAGTGCCGCGACGATCTTCTCGCGCATTTCGCGGCGGCCGAGCTTCGGGCCATGCAGGACGAACGCCTCGCGCATCTGCTGCGCGACGGTCATCACCGGGTTCAGCGAGTATTTCGGGTCCTGCAGGATCATGCCCATCTGCTGGCCGCATAGTTGCCGGCGCTTGCGTGCCGACATCGTCAGCAGATCCTGACCATCGAACTTCATCGTCTGCGCAGCGAATTGCGCGTTAGCCGGCAGCAGGCCAAGCAACGCTCGTCCGGTCAACGATTTACCCGAACCGGATTCGCCGACGATGCCAAGCCGCTCGCCACGCTGGAGCGTCAGCGACAGGCCACGCACGGCCTCCGTCAATTCGCCGTCGTGACCGCGAAAGCCGACGCGCAGGTCGTCGATTTCACACAACGGTTGGGTCATATCGGCGGACATGATCAGCCTCCGTGGCGCGGATCGAAGACGTCACGCAGACCGTCGCCGAGCAGGTTGAAGGCGAGGCTCACCAGCAGAATGGCACAGCCTGGAACAGTGGCCACCCACCACGCGTCGAGCAGCACGTTGCGACCCGAGGCGACCATGTAACCCCACTCGGGGCTTGGCGGTTGTGTGCCGAGGCCGAGAAACCCGAGACCCGCGACAGTGAGAATGACGCCGGCCATATCGAGCGTCGCACGCACGATTACCGACGACGAGCACAGCGGCACGATATAGCGCAACAGGATGCGCGGCCGCGACGCACCCTGTAGCCGCGCGACGTGTATGAAATCGGCTTGCACGAGTCGCAGGGTTTCCGCCCGTGCAAGACGTGCATAGGCCGGCCACGCCGTAATCGAAATCGCGATCACCGCGTTGATGACACCTGGTCCTAGCGCGGCCGCGAATGCGAGCGCAAGCACGATCTTCGGAAACGCGAGCGCCACGTCGGTGATCCGCATCAGCACATTGTCGACCCAGCCGCCAAAGAAACCGGCTGTGGTGCCGATCAGCAGACCGACCGGCACCACGATCACCACGACGAGTATCGCGATCGAAAGCGTGAGCCGCGAACCGTAGATCAACCGCGAAAAGATGTCGCGACCCAACTGGTCGGTGCCGAACCAGTGCGACGGCGAAGCGGGCGGTAGAAGGCGGTCGGAGAGGACTTGCTGCAGCGGATCGTGCGGCGCAACCAACGGCCCGATCGCGGCGACGATGATCAACAAGGCAAGAATCGCGAGGCCGAACACGGACAGCGGATTGCTCGCGAAGCGTTGCCAGCGTCGATAGGCGAGGCCGAACGCCGCCTGTTTGCGCGACGCGGGCGTGTCGCTCAGCAGCCAGTCTTTCCATCGTCGGGGCGTGGCATTCATCGGCCAGTCCTGCGTTTGCGTTGAGTGATAAGAAGTCCCCGGGATATCAGCGGGCGCGCGGATCGAACACGCGATAGAGCGCATCGGTCAGCAGATTGAGTGCGATGAACGTGACACCGATCACGAGCGTGCTGCCCAGCACGGCGTTCATATCGGCATTCAACAGCGCTCCTGTCAGATACGAACCGATACCGGGCCAGGCGAAGACGATTTCGGTCAACACCGAGCCCTCGAGGAGATAGCTGTAGGTGAGTGCGATGACGGTCAGCAACGGCACGGCGATATTGCCGAACGCGTGACGCCAGATCACCCGACGCTCGGGCAAACCTTTCGCGCGCGCCGTGACGATGTACTCCTGGCTCATCTGTTCGAGCATGAATGAACGCGTCATCCGGCTTAGATAGGCAACCGAGTAGTAACCGAGGATGGCCGCAGGCAGCGCGATATGCGAGAACGCGTTGAAGAACACGTCCCATTCGCCGGCAATCAGCGAATCGACCAGCAGGCTGCCCGTATGCGTATCGACCATGCCGTCGAACACGGGATCGATGCGCCCTGGGCCTGCTACCCAATGCAGCTTTGCATAGAACAGCAGGAGTCCCATCAGCCCTAGCCAGAACACCGGCACCGAACTGCCGACGAGACCGACAAAACGTGCAACGTGATCGATCCAGCGGTTGTGGCGCACGGCGGCGGCGACACCTAGCGGCACGCCGATCAGCACACCGATGATGGTGGACAGCGTCGCGAGCTCGAGCGTTGCGGGGAACACACGCTGGATGTCTTCGATGACCGGGTGTGCCGTCAGCAGCGACATACCGAAGTTGCCGTGCAGCACATCGCGCGCATAGATCAGGAACTGCACGACGAGTGGCCTGTCGAGCCCAAGCTGCAGTCGCGCGGCCGCGTAGGCTGTCGCCGACGCACGATCGCCGAGAATGGCCAGTACCGGATCGATCGGAATCTTGCGACCGATCACGAATGTGACTGCCAGCAATCCGGTGAAGGTGATGGCGAGCGTGATGATCCAGCGCACGAGACGCAAGGTCCAGCGCACGCTGGTACGTTCGGCTGAAAGCACACGCATGCGCTCGAGCGTCGTGAGGGGAGTCGACATGATGGGTTCCCCGGTCGAAGGCGAAGCCACGACGGCTTCACCTTCACCGCATACGTTACTGCTTCTTCAGATTGCGATACGACACGAGGTCGTTGATCGGACCCACCTCGAGCCCCGTCACGCCCGGACGTGCGGCCACCTGCGCGACCTGCTGGAACATGATCACGAAGGGGGAGTTGGCCAGCATCTGCTTCTGCATCGTCTGGTACAGCTCGGCGCGCTTCGTGGTCGACGATTCGGCGAGCGCCGCGTTGGTTTCCTTCGTCAGCTCGGGAATATCCCATGAGTTGCGCCACGCGAGCATCTTGTACGCCGACTTCTCGGAATTGTCCGGATTCCACGCGAAGCCCTGCGCGTTGCTGTGCGGATCGATGTAGTCCGCCGCCCATTCGCCGATATAGATGTCGTGCGAGCGCGAGCGATACTTCGCAAGCGTCTGCTTGTTGTCACCGGGGATGAGCTGAACCTTGATACCGGCCTGAGCGAGATTCGCCTGCACGGCTTCGGCGATTTCGCCATACGGGTAGCCGTTACGCACGTCCATCGTTACGGAGAAGCCATTTGGAAGCCCGGCTTTTGCGAGCAGCGCCTTGGCCTTCGCGACGTTCTGCTGGTACGGATTCGTGTTCAGCGCGCCGAGAAAACCTTCCGGAAGGAATGTTTCGTGCACCTTGTAGGTGGTCTTCGCGACATTGCTCTGGATGCCGTTATAGTCGATCAGCCACTTCATCGCTTGCTGCACTTCCGGTTTTGCGAGGTTCGGATTCTTGACGTTGAGGCCGAGATACAGCAGCGTCGCTTGCGGCACCGCGGTCGCAGATGCCTTGCCGGATTTCGTCAGGGCGGCGAGATCGTCGGGACTCAGGTTGCGGGCTACGTCGACGTCGCCGTTTTCGAGCAGCAGCCGCTGGCTCGACGCTTCCGGCACGTGACGCAGCACAATGCGCTTCATCGCGAGCGGCAAGCGATAACCGTCGAAGCGCTGCAGCACGATGCTGTCGTTGGCCGTCCACTTGACGAGCTTGTAGGCGCCGGAGCCCGCCTCGTTCGTGCGCAGCCAGTCGTTGCCGAAGTCATTGCCTTTCTGATGCGAGAGCAACAACTGCTTGTCCACCACCGATGCAGGCCACGCACCGAGCACGTTCAGGACAAAGGTCGGAGCGTATTTCTGGTCTGTCGTCACACTGACGGTTGCGTCATCACCCTTCTTGACGTTGTTGAGCACGTTGTCTTTGGTCAGACCGATGCCTTGCAGCACGGCGGCCGCACCTTTGTCGAGCAGGACCGTGCGCTGGATCGACCAGGCGACGTCATCGGCGCTCAACGGGTTGCCTGAGTGGAACTTGAGACCGGAACGGAGTTTGAACGTGAAGGTCAGTCCATCGGGGCTGACGGTCCACGACTGCGCGACATCGCCGTTGAACTTCGACGGGTCTTTCAGATCGACCCGCACCAGCCGGTCATAGGTATTGGCCACATATTCTTCGGGCACGAGTTCGTAGACTTCGCCGGGATCGAGCGTGGTGAATTCGTCGAGGAAGGTCGCCATGACGAACATGTCTTTCGGTGTCGCCGCAGCGGCGGGGTTCGCGACAGTGAACGACAGGGTCAAGACGGAGGCGATCGCTGCGGCCGCCAATGCATTGCGCAATACCGGTTTCATACTCACTCCATAGGGGATGGGGTAGAGCTTGCCAGAAAAAAAAGCCACTACATGAGACGCAATGGGCCGCTTGCGCTGTCGTCGATTAGAGGCAGCGCGCGCGAGCCAGGCAGCTCGTAATGCCACCATTCGCTTTTGATATGCGTGAAGCCCGCAGCATGCATGATGCCGAGCAGTAATAGACGGTTGCGCTGCACGGGTCCGGGAAGACCCGGATGAAAGTGTTCGGACTCGATCGTCATGGCGTCGAAACCCGTGCCCATGTCGAGTTCGCTGCCGCTGGCATCGAGCAGAGTCAGGTCGATCGCGGTGCCGCGGCTGTGGTTCGAACCACGACCGGGTTCGGCGATGTAAGTGGGATCGGGCAGGAAATCCCAGAGCACCTGTTGTGCTTCGCGCGGGCGGTAGGCGTCGAAAATCCGTAGTGTCAGGGCGGCGTCGCGAGCAATTTCAATCGCCTTGCGCAACCGGGTTTCGGCGGGTTCGAGCAGCAGGCAGTGGGCTTCTTTGTAGATGGCTTTGCCGGTGAGGTTGCGCGAGGTGGCATAGACGAGATCGAGGTCGACGCCATGCGTGGCGGGCGTGATTTCGATAAGTCGCGGTTCGGTCATGGAGGGCGGGGTGGGGTGTCGGATACTTGATGCTTTATGAATGCGCAGTATAAGCTCGACTTTCGATAGCGCGGTAGTGTCTGCGAGCCGCCGAAAGGGGGAGCGATGTCTATCAGAATCGGCACTGCGTCGTGGACCGATGCGACGCTTATCAAGAGCGGGCGTTTCTATCCGAAGGGCTGCACAAGTGCTGAGGCTCGTCTGAGGTTCTACGCCAGTCAGTTCGCTCTGGTCGAAGTCGACTCGTCCTACTACGCGATGCCGAGCGCCAGCAATAGCGCGCTATGGGTCGAGCGCACACCCGATGGTTTCATCTTCAACATGAAGGCGTTCCGCCTGTTCACGGGTCATCAGACCGAGCGAAAGTTTTTCCCGAAGGATCTGCAGGGCGAGTTGCCTCAGACGGGCAAGCCCAATCTGTACTATCGCGATGTGCCTGCGCCGGTGATTGAGGAAATGTGGGCTCGATATTTCGAAGCGATCGAGCCGCTACGCGCGGCGGGCAAACTCGGTGCGGTGTTGTTCCAGTTTGCGCCGTGGATGACGAGCGAGCCGAAGGACAGGGCGCATGTCGAGCACTGCGCCGAACGAATGCATCCTTACCTGACAGCCTTTGAATTCCGCAGCAAAAGCTGGGCGGATAGCGATGGGCGGGGTAACGCGGAATGTTCGCGTAGGCGGTTCTCTTTTCGCACTCGCGCATCCCCTCTGCCGCGCGATACCCACAATGTCACTACGTTAAGCATCAGTCTGGTTTTTACTCTTTCATCCATGGAGAACACATGCCACGCCCACTCTCATTCCATTCGGGCAACATCGCGCTCCGGAACGCCCAGCGCTCCGATGAAGATCTCACCACGGTAGTGAACAATGCGCGCAAACCCGCCGGAATCCAAAGGCTGGCAGCAGCGGGCTACCATCGTGCCGCCCCCGAAAATTCCGCCGACTACAGCACAGAAGATGTCCGGAACTACTTCAACTTTGATTTCAACGTTGCGCCAGAACGTCCCGCTACTCCATCAACACCACGGCCTCGAGCGGCATTGCCTTCGAGTCAACAACTGACTCCGGATCGGGCCGCCGGCAATGCCATCGGGATTGACGAGGTCATGCAGCGACAGCGTGTCGGTCTGAGTGACACGCGGAGAGACACGTTCGCGGGCAAGCTCAACGGCTTCAGCCGCTGGTTGGGCGAGAACCATGGAATGACCTTCGAGCAGTTCAGCGGTTCATCCGCGGATAAACGGCTCGCGCTGGTTGACAGCTTTGGGATGGCTTATACCGCAGCTAGCCTGCGAACTGCGCTGCGTAGCGCCGGCCTGCTGTAATCCCGTCTGCGGCATTGAACGCGTCGTCGATAGCCTGTGCGCGTTGGGTGCAAGTGATTGTGAGTGCCTTGTAGATGACGGCCCCGCCACGCGGGGTTTTTTCATTGATGGCCCGCCCAAAGCGCATATTTCGAAGTGGCGCAAACCCTGACGCTCGACGCAATGGCTCGTGGCTACGAAGAGGCGTTTCTCGATGCAATTTCAAAACGACAACTCGGTTAGGGACTTTTCGTTAGCAGCCTCGCTGCTGGCGGAAAAGGGACGGCGGACGAAAACCCGGATTACCTCAAGGTAGTTCACGTACTCGTACGAAAAACGCGTCCGAGCGGTCAAGCTCCACGGGCTGTTGACTACCCCGAGAGGGAACCGATGGTTTGGCCCCTCTCGAAGCCGCGTTGAACGAGTGAAAACGCGTGTGCCCTATGCAATTGTCCGAACGACACCGCCGTCGACACGCAACGAACTACCTGTTGTCGCGGACGCCTGCTCCGAGCAGACATAGACGACCAGGTTGGCGACTTCTTCGGTTGTCGCGAAGCGATTGAGGAGCGTGGTCGGGCGATTCGTTTTCAGGAACTGCTGCTCGGCTTCCTTACGCGTAATGCCTTGCGCATCCGCGTTCGCCTGCGCCCAACCACCCATGATCTCCGAATTCGTCGGACCAGGAAGAACCGAATTCACGGTGACGCCCGTTCCGCCGACCACCTCGGCCAGGCCCCTCGCAATGGCGAGCTGAGCGGTCTTGGTCGTGGCGTAGTCGATCATGTCCTTGGGGATGGCAAGCGCGGACTCGCTGCTGATGAAGACGACGCGCCCCCAACCGCGCTTCATCATGTTCGGCACATAGTGGCGGGAGGCGCGAATGCCGCTCATGACGTTCAGTTCGAAGAGATCGATCCACTCGCGGTCCTCAATTTCGAAGAAGGACTTCGGACGCCCCGTACCCACATTGTTGACGAGAATGTCCGCATCCGGCGCCCGCGCGAACAACTCCGCCGCGCCTTCCGGGGTCGCAAGATCGGCGATGACGCCGGTGAACTCCGTCTTTGGCAAGAGTTCGCGAAGCTCCCGAAGCGCCGTGGAGACACGCTTCTCAGTGCGACCGTTGATCACAACCGCGGCGCCTGCGCGCCCCAATCCTTCCGCAATGGCTCGGCCGATACCCGCCGTTGACCCGGTAACGACGGCCTTGCGGCCAGTGAGATCGATATTCATGGCACCAGTCCTTCAACGTGTGGAGAAGGCTGGATTGTGGGTGATGCCGGAACTGATGATAATGGCCTGAACTATCATAATATTAATTCCACAAGAGAATTAATGTGGGTCGATTCAACGAATTGCCGCCACATCGGTTGTCGAGGCCAGATTGAAATGTCCGGGTTCCGGCTTTTTAGAAATGTCCGGTTTCAAGGTTCATGAATCTCTATCTGAAAGGGCTTTTAAATACCGGGCCAACCCGCGTTCCGGCGGTCGCGAGGATCGCGGCGTTCAGGTCCTCCCGCGTCAGTTCGCGCTGTGTCCGGGTGCCTACCTTGCGCTCCTTCAGGCGCGGCGCCTCGCCCTGGTTCGTCCTCGACGGCGAACCGGAGATACGCCGGTTATCACGTTGCGCCTGGATCACCTGCGCCATCTGCAACGTGTGTCCCAGCCGCTTGTTATCGACTACAGCCGCCTGGTCAATCTCGGAGAGCCGGTCATACGGCACACAGGGCAGGGCAGCGCCATTGACGCGGATCTCGATGCGCCCGTCCGGGTACTCAAATACGTCCAGATAGCGGTGAATCAGGCTGCGGTTTGCAACCGTGTCCTCAAGCAGATAGATCACCCGGTCATACTGCACCCGTCAATACCTTCGACACGCGCCGCGGCACGCGACATGTCAGGATCAGATCGAGATCGTCATCCGCACGTAACGGCCGGTGTGCATCGAATGTGCTCCTGGGCACCTTGCCAAACCGGCCGTTGAAGTCAGCCATGAAGTGGGGCGCATAAGCGTTGGCCGCTTCCTTTGTGCTGATGCCGCGCAGGCGCAGCTCCTTGACAAGCCGGTCCTGCAACGTCAGGTTCGCGCGCTCGACGCGTCCCTTCGCCTGACTGCTGTTCGCACAGAATGTGTCCACATTCAACTCGTACAACGCCCGCCCGAACTGCGTCACGCCCTTGCCAGGCGTCGCTGAATGGCTGTTGCAATGAAATACGCTGGCCTTGTCGCTATACAGTGCCACCGGCTTGCCATACTGTTCAAGGTAGCGGCGCGTCGCCTCGAAATAACTGAAAGTCGACTCGGTGGCCGTGAAGTGCAACTCCATCAACCGGCCTGTTGCGTCGTCGATGAATACCAGCAACGTGCACGCCGGCGCGCGCTCCTCAAACCACCGGTGATCGCTGCCATCAATCTGGATCAGTTCGCCCAGACACGCGCGGCGGTTCCTCGGCTGATGAAGCTTCGCTGGCCGCAGCTTGCGGGGAATCCACAGCCCGGCCTCACGCATCCAGCGCCGCACGGTTTCCTTGCCCAGTACCATACCGTGGCATTCAGCAAGTTTCTCGCACGCCAGCGTCGGCCCGAAATCGGCATAGCGCTCACGCACCAGCGCCATGGCACGCGCCCGTAGATCGATGGGCAACTCACGGTTACTGGGCTGTCCACGTCGCGCCGATACCAGCCCGGCGGGACCAGCGGCTTCATAGCGCCTCACCAGCCGGCTGACCTGAGCTCACATAGCTGCAGGCGTTCGGCTGCCAGCACGATCGTCAGACCGTGCTCGACGACTGCCTCGATGACCTTCACACGCTCGAGCTCGTGCATGCTTATCGTGATGAATCCACGTCCGTTCATGTCCGGCTCCCGGGCTGTGCGTCATGCCTGAGCATGCGCCACAGCTACAGCCCGGGGCCGCGAACCGGACATTTCTAATGAGCCAGAACCAGACATTACTAAAAAGCTCTGACATCGATTAGATTGATAAATTACGTTATGTTAAATACAAAATCACGAACATCGTTAGCCGCTTTCCAAGCCTGCCGGTATCCGCAGTTCGACAAATCCCGCCTCTAACCCAGACGAAGTCAGCTAGCCGCGGCCAGCAGCGCAGCGGAGGCCAAATGTGGATCGGCGCTGCGCTCGTATTCCGCGACCCAGGACGGATAGTTGTGCAAATTCGCAATCTTGCTGGGATGAAAACCTGGCAGCATGTACCGGACAATCCCGGGAATCATGCGGGATTTCACGCCATTGAAGCCGTATAGCCACCCAAGATTCTTGAGCTTGAGCATCCTTCGCTCGATCCAGTTGAAGCCATCGGCTTTCAGCATCTGGTCCGTGAAGTAGCCCGTAACCCGGTTCAATTGCCAGATGACACGGAGCATCGCGCCGATGCGGCTCCGGTAGCTGATTCGCGTGACGGAAGTCATGACATCGAAGACAACCGACTTGTGCTCCATTTCCTCGATGGCGTGCCAGGCCCACAGCGCACGCATCCTCGGCTCCATGCCTTTAGTCACGACTTTTCGGGCAAAGAACGAGTCGGCGAGCGAGGCCGTGGCATCGAAGGATTCCGGAGCTCGCATCTGGAAGCGCTCACGGCGCAACGGGTAGTCGGCCGACTCCGCTCCCCTGCATGCGTGGTGAGCATTGCTCAGGTTCGGCTGGTGTCGTTAATGACACAGGATGCGAGGGCGGCGCAACACTTCGTCAGCGAGACGCTGGGATCGCTGGCCACGGCGTCGCCGATCCTGCAGAAATCGTTGCGAGTCTTCCTCGAGTGCGGCTCCAATGCAACGGAGGCGGCGGAACTGCTACATAGCCACCGCAATACCCTGCTACGCCGGCTGGAGAAAGCGGAGGAGCTGTTGCCGCGCCCGCTAAGGAAATGCCGGCTAGATGTGGCAGCCGCGCTGGAAGTGCTGGCCTGGACTCAAAACGAGGAGTAGGTAATCGATCGATAACCATAATCGACCTTCAAAGAAATCGACCGTACTGGAAATCAGCAGAAACACAACGACCCTGGGCGGCATTGCACAGTGCTCTGTCCGTCAAATAAAAAATCGACGTTTTTCGAAAATCGGGCAACCACCATTCCGAGGATTTTCAAAATTTCTCAAATTGTCTGATTCAGCGGGTTGTCACAAAATCTCCAGTCACCACAATTGATTTATATAAATCAATGATTCAATTCGAAATATGAAAGGTTTCTTTCGAAAAGCCTTATCATCCAATACATAAAGCCATCCCCGGTTTTGACGGAAAATCTAGCGTACCAACAGGAATCTCCCAGGCAATACGACTCAAGAGACTCTTTCAATATGCCAACGCAGCAATGTTTCTTCCAATACTCAAGCAACTCGCCAGAATCTCACGTACGTATTTCTGTCATCCGGGCGACCCTTGACAAAGTCCATCGCCCCAGCCTATTTTCCCCATGGCTTCACCATTAAAAATCCATTCACCTTAAACCACTACACAAGATAAATAAATTTCACCAGCTGGTCTGCAGGTTTATGCACTTTAGATTCGTGGTTTTAAATTCAGAAAGCAGTTCAATCCCGGCTGCTGGTCTCGACACGTCCAGTTGACGCCAGCGGTCTTTGCGAAACGGTATCTGAACCCACCACCAAGGATAAAGATGAAACCAGACAGGAGATGTGCCGGCAATCGCCGTGGCGCTGCGCCAGGCAAGATCACGACCATTGCAGCCATGGTAATCGGCGCCATGGCGCTCGCCGCATGCGGCAGCGGGGATGGCTCTTCAAGCAGTGCCGCGAACCTGAAGCAGACCGCTAACGCGAAAGCCGCCCAGGTAGCAGCCAACCAGACCTACGTCGATCCCGTTGCCTATTCGATGAATGCGAACGACAGTCTCGACGCGTCGCAAGTCGCCGAGAAGGCTGCCGTGATGAACTACACGTGGACCTCCGGCAGCACCACGGTCAATTACACGACCACCACGGGTCACCTGACCGCATCCGACTCGAGTGGCAATCCCGAAGCATCGATGTCGTATGTCGCGTACACCGCGCCCAGCACGAACGGTGCACCGCGCCCGGTGACGTTCGTCTACAACGGCGGCCCGGGTTCATCGTCGATCTGGCTGCGTCTCGGCTCGTTTGCCCCGACGCGTGTCGCCACGCCCGACCCGCTGTTCGGCACCAACTGGCCGAACTATCCGCTCGTCAACAACGCTGAAAGTCTGATCGATACGACGGATCTCGTCTTCATCGATCCGCCGGGAACCGGGCTCTCCGAAGCCGTGTCGCCGAACACGAACCAGACGTTCTGGGGTTCCGATCCGGACGTCACCGTGATGCGCGATTTCATCGAGCGCTATCTAACGGTGAATAGTCGCAGCAGCTCGCCGATCTACCTTTATGGCGAATCCTATGGCACGCCGCGTACCGACATGCTCGCGTTGTCGCTCGAAACAGCCGGCGTACATCTGACGGGGATCACGCTGCAGTCCGCGATCCTGAATTACTTCGCGGATGCCACGGAAGCCGTTGCCGTCGAGAATTCGACCGCCGGTCTCGCGCTTGCCACCGACACCGTGGCCGGCTACATGCCCGGTTATGCGGAGGTGGCGGCGTACTACAACCAGGTATCGCCGGCACCGGCTAGCCAGAGCGCCTACGCGACGCAGATGGCGCAGTTCGTCACGACCGAGTACAGCGCTTTCAATAGCTATTCGCAGTCGTGGGTGCTGAGCCAGATCGGCGACCCCGATGCACTGGGCAGGCCGGTATTCCCTTCGTCGAAGACGCTCACGTCGTGGGAGCAACCGTCCAGCCTGACCCTGCAGGCACTGAAGGGTTACTTCAACGCGAATCCGTTCTCAGGCAGTCTGATATCGGGAACGACGATCGGCCGCTACGATGGACGCGTGTCGCTGCCGAATTCGGACTCGCGGCTGCAAAGCGATGGCGACCCGTCGGACATCCTGATTTCGCAGCCGTTCACGAACGCCCTCGCGACACAGATGCCGAACTACCTCGGTTATACGGCGCCGAATGCGACCTACGTGCCGTTGAACGACAACATCATCGGTAGCTGGGACTTCTCGCACGACGGACAGGCTTTGCCGGATACGATCCCCGACCTGCTCGGCGCGCTGCAGCTCAATCCGCAGCTGGCTGTGTTCTCCGAAAACGGCTATCACGATCTGGCCACGCCGTTCTTCAATACCGAGAAGCAGCTCGCGCGGCTCCAGACCGTATCGGGTCTGAATCCGAACCTGCAGGTCAGCTTCTTCCAGGGCGGTCACATGATCTATCTGGATGACGTTGCTCGCCCGCAGATGAAGTCGGACCTGGCGCTCTTCTATCAGAACGCAGCGATTCCGGGGGCGCTCACGCTCAAGACGTTGCCGGCACCCTGGTCTGACGAGGCCGCGGCCAGCACGCCAACGGCCAACGCGGCGACTACCGGGGCGAAGGCACCGTGATCGATGGCGGGATACTCCTTCTTACGGGAACCCTCTGCTCACCCATTCAATGAGAGTGATCATGTCTTTAATCAAATTGATGCGACGTATTTCCCCGTTGATCGTGCTCGGCGCTGTAATGAGTAGCGCTCACGCGCTGCCGCCTCAAGCGGTAGCTGCGGTGACGCTGCCGCATGGCAGTCACGGCGTCGACGGTCCGTTCTTTCCGCAGAACCGTGTGGCGGCTGTGCTCCCCTCCACTGGTGCGACCCTGCAGCAGCAGGCGCAGCAGCGCGTCGAAGCTCGGCTCGGTGCCAACACCGTGCTGAGTAACGGCGCTTCTGTGACGAAGGCGCAGGCGCAAAGCAGCGGTCTGGGGTATGTCTCGAAGCACTTCGATGCAATCGATAGCGCCCATACCGGGCGCGTATCGATGGCCGATGTGCGGACGTATATTCAGAAGCAGCAACTGCAACAGCAGTAAGCGGCTTTCATTCGAAGTAGGCGAAACCGGGGTGTCGATCAAGGCACTCCGGTTTTGCCTCGATCATTGCGGTGTACCACTCATTCGAGGTCCGCGTCGATGCGCTCGATAAGACCATCGGCGTTGATTGCGATCTTGAGCGTCCCGATCTCGTGGCCAAAGTTACCCGTGAAATCGAGGCGCGCAACGGCATTGAAGTTGTCCAGTTGCTCGAGCGACAGAAGCTTGCTGGCGGTTTTATAACCGACGAAAAACTGCTCGATATACAGGCGAACACCGTCGGTGCCGACAAAGGCGTCGCCAACCGAAACGTCGTCGATGACTGCATCGGACGCGAAGAGGGCCAACGCTCCCTCGACGTCGAATGCGTTGACGGTCTGGATGAATGTATCGACAAGCTTCTTCATATCAGTGCTGCCATTCCTTGTAGACGAATTCGAGGCTGTAGCCGTCGGGATCGCGAACCTGGGCCGCGTAGTAACGCGGGTCGTAGTGAAGCTGCGGTCCCGGAGGATGGATTTCGCTGGCGCCTGCGGCCATCGCCGCCGCGAAGGCCGCATCGACCTCGCTCTTGCCGTCGGCGACGAAACCGACATGGGCCGCACGCCCTTCAACCGTACCTTCGCGCAGCCAGAAGAACACGCGAGCGTTCTTGCCGAAACCCTTGAGATTGGGGTGGCCGGCAGGGCCTTGCCGGCCGTCGTAGTCGAGCGCATGGGCGATGCGGAGCGGCGCGAGTGCCTTCTCGTAGAACGCAATCGAACGATCGATATCGCTGACGGATATGAATACGTGATCGAGCATGGGGCTCTCCCCTCCTTTGTATCTGGTGAGCGCTAAGATACAACGATCGACCCACGCGCGCTCACCCGATCCTCCCCAAAGCTTGCCTGTTTCTGCTTTCGCACCCGGTTCCTTACCACCACCATTCCATCTGCGTTCCGACCGTCGAACCGGTACGCGAGGTGCCGAAAATTCCCGTCGTCGACAGCGGATCGCCCGGTGCCGCCGCAGCCTGTGCGGCCTGGTTCCAGTGCGCATAGGTGTAGAAGACACGCAGCTCGGGTCGCGACCAGAACGAACGGTCCATCGCCAGTGTCAACGCGACGCTCGCCTTGAGCAGCTTACGGGTCGGGCCACCCGATGGCGTCACGAGGTCGTGGCCGAAGTCGCCCTGCAGCTTGATGTGCTGAGTGAACGCGTAAGCCGGTCGCACGCCCATCGACACCCAGGTTTGCGAGCCGCCCGACGGCGCGATGTCGCGCTGATAAATACCGACCACCTGGCCGCCGAAGTCGCGCGTTGCCTGCCAGTCGAATGCGTCGAGCACACGCAGGCTCTTGTAGCGGTGGTCGTTGCTAAGCGTACCGGTGTAGCTAAGACCGGTTCCGGGGCCCGTCCCGTACTGGAACGCGAGCTTGTTTTTCCCGCCGAGCAGGTTGGACTGGACATGCTGCATAGTGATCGACCAGCCGCTATGCGCGTCCTGCATCAAGCCGTTCGAGCCGCTCACAGGTGCGCGCGCCGGAATATACGACAACCCGAACTGCAGCTCGCCGTCCCGGTTCGGATGCACACCGGACAATTGCAGGTCATGGCGGGTGGCGTAATACTGCGCGTTGACCGTATCCTTGCGAAACAGCCCGTAACTGAGCTTGAGGCCGCCGCCGATCGACACGTTCTCGATGCCCGCGCCAAGGCCGGTCGGATTCCAGTAGAAGAAATCATTCGCGTAGACGTCATGGCGCCGGTAGTAGATCCTGCCGAACCAGATACGCGCGGCGTCGAGGCCGGGGATATCGGTCAACTGCACATACGACTGCGGCAAGCGGATGTTGCCCTGGTTGCCGTTGCTCGTATGAAAAGTCGGTACTCGATCGAGCGAGTTGACGAGACTCGCCATTCCCACCGCCGACAACTGCATGCCATTCGAGAACTTGTACAGCGTCTGGTCGATCTCCAGCTCGCCATACACCTGACATTCGTTACCGAGCCGGTATTTGATCAACGCGCCCGCCAACTGGTAGCAGGCTTGCGAGTGGCCATCGCTCGCGCCGACGCCTGCCCGAAAATAGCCATGGAATACGGTCCACGGCGTGAGCTGGTTCCATGCCGATGAAGGCGTCGGCGTCACCGTGCCCGTCGGGCTGGTGTCGGTTTGCACCACGCCCGTAGACTGGCTCATACCGGCCGGTTCCGCGTTGCCAGCATCCGCCAGCGTCATCACCAGAGGGCGTGACAAGGCGGCCGAATCGGCAGGTGCCGTCGCGACAGTCGCAACGGGCGCAGCATGCAGGACCGTCGAACATGTCGTCATCGATATCGCCACCGCAAACCGCCGCACGCCGGGCACCCTCTTTCTTGATGAATTGATCATGGTTGTCTCCAAACCTGTTTTCTGGCGTACGTGCTATGCGCGCGCCTTTTTCTTTTGATTAAACGCACCCGTTTTTTGGCGCGCACGAAGACCGGCATGCCGGCGTTGTCGCCGGATGCCTGCCTCAATGCTGGGTACGATGGGTCGACTACTAACTTGACGTGCGTGAGCCCGCCGGCATCGCTATCCGACTACGCCGACATCGAGCACGGGCGCTTCGAGCGATGTGCGCCCCGCTGCCGGTGGTCGAACGCGAACCGGTTGACCTGACGCGGCACTCGCATAGATCGCGTCGAGAATCTCCATCACGACGAGACCTTCCTCACCCGGTGCGGGATGTGGCGTGTCGCTCAGAATCGCTTCGGCGTAGTCGTACATTGCCGAGCGTGCGATGGTTCCGGAGGGGTTCAGGCGCATGTCGAACTGCGCGCCGTTTTGCTCCATAAAGATATGCGCGTCGAACGTGTAGCCTTCGTTCAGGTTTTTCTGCAGCAACCCCGCTTTGGTACCGAGCAGGCGGGTTTCCATCAGCTCGGCTTCCTGGATGTTGGTCGCCCACGATGCCTCGAGCGCGAGCGTCGCGCCGTTGTCGAAGCGGATCAGCGCCGCGGCCAGATCCTCGACGTCGAAGGTCTTGCCCGATTGTTCGGCGAGCTCGCGGGCGATCGGATCGTAAGCGCAGCCCATCACCCAGACGGGCTTCGGATAACCCATCAGCCACAACGCGAGGTCGAGCCGGTGCACACCGAGATCGATAAGCGGGCCGCCGCCCGCGAGCGACTTCGTGCCGAACCAGCCGCCGAAGCCAGGCATGCCGCGCCGGCGATGCCAGACCGTGCGGCCGAAATAGAAGTCGCCGAAAAGGTCGGCGTCGACCTGGGCTTTAAGCGCCCGCGATTGGGCGCTAAAGCGATACGAGAAGTTGATCATTAACCGCTTGCCGGCCCGCTGCGCAGCGGCGAGCATGGCGCGCCCCTCCTCCGCATTCATCGCCATCGGCTTTTCGCACAGCACATGACAGCCGGCGCCGAGTGCAGCGAGCGTCAACTCCTTGTGAAACTTGTTCGGCGTACAGACGCTCACCACGTCGAGCCGCTCAGCGTTGAGCATCGTCTGCGCATCCGCATAACGCGCATCGATCGAGAATTCGTCGCCGACCTTCGCGAGGCGTTTCGCATCGGGATCGGCAATCGCCACCACGTCGACGTCTGGATGCTCGCGCCAGCCCTCGATATGCTTGAGGCCGACGCCCAGTCCGATCACGCCGACCCGGAGACGCCGGTCGCGCAGCGTAACGGCGGCTTCCGGCAACTCCACCTTGTAATCGTCGTTCACGCGATGTCTCCCGTGGATTGCCGGATCCCGACCTTCGCGAATGCGTTGCCGTTGTCGCTCAGCGTTTCGAGCGGGGCGGACTGTGGGCAATGGTCGACAAAATTCACACGCGGCGCTGCCCACTGCACGGCATTGGCCAGCACCTGCTGAACGTCGCGGTTGTGATAGGTCGGATAGGCCTCGTGGCCCGGACGGAAGTAGAAAATCCGGCCGTGTCCGCGTTCCCAGCAGCAACCGGAACGGAACACCTCGCCGCCTTCGAACCACGAGATGAAAATCGTCTGGTCCGGCTGCGGAATGTCGAAGCGCTCGCCGTACATCTCTTCGTTCGGCAACTCGAAATATTCGCCGAGACCCGCGGCGATCGGGTGCGAGCGCTCGACGACCCACACGCGCTCCTTCTCGGCTGCTTCGCGCCACTTCAGCGAACAGTTGGTGCCCATCAGGCGCCGGAAGATCTTCGAGAAGTGTCCAGAGTGCAGCACGATCAGCCCCATTCCTTCGAGAACCCGGCGCTGCACGCGCTCGACGATCTCATCGTCGACTTTCGAGTGCGCTTTATGCCCCCACCACACGAGCACGTCGCACGTCGCGAGACGCGCCTCGCTCAAGCCGTGTTCCGGTTGATCGAGCGTGGCCGTGCCAATCTCGAGCGGTAGCGTGCCATGCCCCAGCGCGGGTATCTCGCGTAACGCAGCGGCGATCGTCGCGTGGATGCCCTCCGGATAGATCGCGCGTATTTCGGGTTCTTCGCGTTCGTGCTCGAATTCGTTCCACACGATCACTGAAAGTTTCTTGTTGAACATATCTGGTCCTTGTCTGGAATCAACTTACCGATTTGACGGCGGCTGCAAGCCCGAGCCGCCTGAAACTGCTGAACACCTGGCCGGCCGCATGCGCCGCATCGGCGGCATCGGCCGGGCACACCATCACGCGAGGGCCAGCGAGCCCGCGCCCTGTTCATGTACCGCGCGCGTCGCCGCCCGTCCGTCCCGATGAAACAGATGCAGTGCATCGGGCGCGAGAGCGAACGGCAGACGTTGGCCGATATGGATGTAGCCTGGCGCAGTCTTCGCAACCAGCGGGTGCGCGGACAACTTCGTATCGAGATACACATACGTGTGTTCGCCCATCTGCTCGACGTGCACGACTTCTCCGCTCAACTGCCCACCGCCCATCCGGATATGTTCGGGACGCACGCCCAGCGTCACGTCCTCGCCGATCACGAGATCGTCCGCACACACATTGGCGTCGAGCCCTATGCCGCGTGCCGACACGCGCACCACCGATGCGTCGGCGCCGACGAACGTCGCCGGGATGAAATTCATCGACGGCGAGCCGATGAACCCCGCGACGAACTGGTTCGCGGGTCGGTGATAGAGATCGAGCGGAGAACCGACCTGCGCGACGCTCGCCACGCCACTACGTCCTTCGAGCGGACGCAGCAGCACGATCTTGTCGGCAAGCGTCATCGCCTCGACCTGGTCGTGCGTCACGTAGATCATGCTGGCGCTATTGAGGTTGCGATGCAGCCTCGCGATCTCGACGCGCGTCTTCACGCGCAGCGATGCATCGAGGTTCGACAGCGGCTCGTCGAACAGAAACACTTTCGGCTTGCGTACGATCGCGCGTCCGATCGCTACACGTTGCCGTTGCCCGCCCGACAACGCGGCAGGCCTGCGCTCGAGCAGTTCGCCCAGGTGCAGCGCCTGCGAAGCGGCGTGGACACGCCGCGCCAGTTCATCCTTCGGCAGACGCAGATGCCGCAGGCCGAATGCCATGTTTTCATACACGGTCATGTGCGGATAGAGCGCATAGCTTTGAAACACCATCGCAATGTCGCGCTTGGCCGGCGGTAATTCATTGACGCGTCGCCCGTCGATCGAGATGTCACCCGCACAGGGTTCCTCGAGACCCGCGACGAGGCGCAGCAGCGTTGACTTCCCGCATCCCGACGGGCCGATGAACACACAGAACTCACCTGCTTCGACACAAAGATCGACATCGGACAGTACCGGTGTCGCGCCGAATTTCTTTTGCAGACCGGTCAACCTGATCTCGCTCATTTCGCTTTCCTCTGAAGCCAAGGCTTCAATGTGATCACAGTGCGACCGGCTTAACCTTTGATCGCGCCCGCGGTCAGTCCCGACACGATGTGGCGCTGGAACAGCAGCACGAGCATCACGAGCGGCACGGTGACGATGACGGACGCGGCCATGATGGTTCCCCACGGAAGTTCGTAGCTACTCGACCCGGTGATCATCGTGATCGCCACCGGTACCGTGCGTTGCCCCGACGAGATCGTGAACGTCAGCGCGAACAGAAACTCGTTCCAGGCCGCGACGAACGCGAGCAGCGAGGTGGCGGCAAGCGCGGGCCGCAGCAGCGGCATGAAGATGCGGAAGATCAGCGTCAGCACGCCGACGCCGTCGACGAGCGCCGCTTCCTCCAGTTCGCGCGGCAGCTCACGCATGAAGGTGACAAGCACCCAGACCGTGAACGGCAACGTAAAAATCAGATCGGCGATGATGAGCGCCGGCAGGCGATCGTAGAGACCGAGTGCGCGGATCAGCTCGAAGAGACCGGAGAGGATGGCGACCTGCGGGAACATCGATACACCGAGAATGCACATCATCAGCACGCCGCGGCCACGAAAGGACACACGCCCGAGCGCATACGCAGCCAGCACCGATACGCCCAGCGACAACGCCACCACGCCGCCCGCCACCAGCGCCGAATTCAACAGGTAGGCGCCAACCGGTTGATCGCGAAACAGTTCCGCATAGTTGTCGAGTGACAGTCGCGTCGGCCACAGCGACGCATCGAACAGCGCGTTGCCTTGTCTGAGCGAACTACCGGCCATGTAGACGAACGGGAACAGCGAGACGATCAGCACGAGGCCGGACAACAGGTAATACGCAGCGACTTCCAGGGGATGCTTTCTCATGTCATATCCCTCGCATGCGGTTGCGGCCGATCACCATGTACGCGGACGTGAACAGCACGACGATCAGAAAGAGCAACGTGGCCGCCGCTGAACCGAACCCGACCTGCTGGAAATCGATCAGTTGTTCGCGTACATACACCGACATGCTTTTGGTCAGCCGGCTGTTCGACGTCATCACGTAGATCAGATCGAATATGCGCAGCGCGTCGAGCGAACGAAAGATCATCGCCACCAGCACGCCCGGCATGATGAGCGGCAGTGTCACCCGGGCGAACACACGCCAGCGCGGTACGCCGTCGACACGTGCCGCTTCGTAGCAGTCGCGTGGCACTGTCTGCAAGGCGGCCAGCATCAGCAGCGCCATGAACGGCGTGGTCTTCCACACATCGACAAAGACGATCGTCGGGAACACGAGGTGTGGATCTGCGGTGAAGGCGAGCGGCTCGCCGATCAGATGCAGGTTCATCAGGATTGCATTGACCACGCCGAACTGGTCGTTCAGCATCCAGCTCCAGATTTTCGCGGACACGACGGTAGGAATGGCCCACGGCACGAGCACCGCCGCACGCAGCAAGGTACGGATGCGCGACGGCGTGTCGAGCAGCAGCGCGACGCCAAGGCCCGCGAACGTTTCCAGCACAACCGATACGATCGAGAACATCAGCGTGTTTGCAACGGCCTGCCACCACGCCGGATCGCGCAGCACGCCGCTCTCGCCTATGTAGTTGGCGAGCCCGACGAACCGGTGTGCCGACAGGTCGGACAACTGTGTGTCGGTCAGGCTGAACCAGATCGTACGGGCGAGCGGCCAGCCTGCGATCGCCGCCAGCATCAGCAGCGCAGGCAACATCAGCAGCCACGCTTCGCGCCGCCGCGTCTGGGCAAGACCCGAACTGGTCGGTCTGGTCGACATGTTTTGCATGTCAGCGCCAGGTGCCATTCGGTGCCAGCCGTTTGAGCGAGACCGCGAGCTTCGCGAGCGCCCCCGACGCGTTGTCGCTACCCGCCAGCACGTCATGCGCAGCGTTCCAGAACTGGTTGCTGACCTGGTTGTACTTCGGCCCCGTCACCGTCGATGGACGCGCCACCGCCGTGTTGAACGTTGGCAGTAGCTCCGCCATGAACGGGTTGGCCTGAAGTACGTCCTTGTCTTCGTAGAGCGCGGGAATGGTCGGATTGAACGAGGCCTGAACCGCGCGCATCTTCTGCACGTCGGCGCTCGACAGGTACATCACGAGATCGGCGGCCAGCTTCGGATTCGGCGAATAGCGCGACACGGCGAGCTGCCAGCCGCCGAGCGTTGCGCTCGACTTGCCGTCCGCACCACCTTTCGGCAACGGCGCGACGCCTACCTTGCCCTTGATCGAGCTGTTGGCCTTGTTCGCGATCGACCATGCGTAGGGCCAGTTGCGCATGAACAGCGCATTGCCCGACTGGAACACGCCGCGCGCCTCTTCCTCGCCATAGTTCAGTACCGCGCGCGGGCTGATCGTGCCCACCCATTTCGCGGCAAGATCGAGCGCGCGGGCGGCCGCGGGATTATCGATCGTGACACGGCCCTCGCCGTCGATCACGTCGCCGCCGTTGTGGCTGCTCACCCATTCGAGCGCATTGCAGGTCAGCCCTTCATACGCCCGGCCCTGCCAGACATAGCCCCACATCTTCTCGTTGCCGGCTGCCCGCTCGGCGCTCTGGATCTTGCGCGCGGTGGCGTCAAGCTCTTCCCAGGTCGTGGGTACTTTCAGGTGATGCTTCTCAAGCAGATCCTTGCGGTAATAGAGCAGCCCTGTATCGATGAACCACGGCATCGCGACCAGCTTGCCGTTCACGGTATCGTTCGCAACGACGCTTGGGAACGACTGGTGCTCCTGGCCGTTGCTGTACGGCTTGAGATCGATAAGGTGACTGGCGAGAATGCCGGGCCAGACCGTATCGATCTGCATCACATCGATCTTGTCGGAGCCGCTGCCAAGAAGCTGCTGATAAAGCGCCAGGGTTTCGTTGGAGCTGTTCGGCATGTTGATGAACTCGACCTCGTTACCGGTCTTCTCCGCCCAGTGCTTCGCCGATATCTGACAGACTTCCTGGTCCACGCCCGCCGAGCCGCAGGCGATGCGCAGCGTTGCCGCAGCCACCGGGCCGACGCTGAGCGCGAGTGCCATCGTGAGCAAGCCTGTCTTGATCGTGACCATCCGTGTCTCCATGTTTTGTTTGTCTCTTCTGCGACAGCGGCTGCATCGGGTGCGAGCCGGTCCGTCGCGTGGGTGTATCAGACACGAGCTGGGTTAATCGACAATTTCGAGAGAGGGTCGCGCTGTTAACAATCGAAACAATCGGCGTGGCCGCGCCCGCTCACGAGACGTCGTAGCGGACAGCGGCGGTGCGAGCCGGCCGGCGTAGTAACGCCGCAAGCGTGTCGAGATTGAACGGCTTCGCGATGAACGGCAGATCGGGGTTCCAGGCCGGGTGTGTCTGATGCACTTCAGGCGGCAACCCCGACGTCAATGCAATCTGCTGGAGCGGCCAGCGTCGCGCCAGCTCGGCTGCAAACTCGATCCCGCTGCCGCTCGCACCGAGTGAAATATCGGACAGCACGAGCGTCACCGGGCCGTGCATATCGAGCCATTGCAGTGCGTGCGCACCGCTCGCCACCGCGTCGGCCCGCACGCCGAGTGCGGCGAACTGGGCGAGCGCGGTATCCCTCACGTCGGCGTCGTCTTCCACCACCAATACATGCGCATCCGTCATCTGCATTGGCGTTCGCGGCGGTTCGGCCGACAGCGCTCCGACGTGGGACGGCGCATCGCTCGCGGGTAGCCACAATTCGACGCGGGTTCCCTGGCCGGGCGTACTGTGAATCCGCAGATCGCCGCCGCTCTGTCGCACAAACCCATACACGCTGCTAAGACCGAGGCCGCTGCCCTCGCCTGCCGCTCGTGTCGTGAAGAACGGTTCGATCACCTTGTGGAGCAGCACGGAGGGAATGCCGCAGCCGGTATCGTCGATTGCCAGCACGACCGCTGGCGGCACGCTGTCGCTGCCGCTTGCCGGCGCGGCGCGATACGCGGACAGGGTGAGCGTGCCCCCATTCGGCATCGCAGCCGTGCTGTTGAGCGCCAGATTCAGCACGGCATTCTCCAGTTGCCCGCGATCGACATTGACCCACAACGGCACGCCAGGCAAATCGAGCGCAACGCTGACCTGCGCCCCCGCCGAATACTCGACGAGATCGAGCATGTCGAGCAGCATCGTTTCGACCGAGATGCGCTCCGCCTGCAACGGCTGTCGCCGGGCGAACGCGAGGAGCCGCCGCGTCAGGCGCGACGCCCGCTCGGCCGCGCGACGCGCGCGTTCGGTCATCACGAGCGCTTCGGGCTGGGTCTGCAAACGCGGCAGCAACAGTTCGAGATTGCCGAGAATCGCCACGAGGAAATTATTGAAATCGTGGGCAACGCCGCCGGTTAGCTGGCCGAGTACGTCCATCTTCTGGGCCTGCCGTAACTCCGCCTCCACTGCGCGCCGGCTCGTTACATCGCGGCACACGGCGACCCAGCCGCCATCCGGCAGCGGCTGACTGTGAAACTCCAGAATGCGCTGGTTGCGGATATGAAATTCCGCCGACGCGGCAATCCGCGCGCCGTCCACGGTATAGGTGGCGCTGTTGTGCGATACCTGCCGCCAGCGAGCCGGCCGGTCCACCAGACGGCGCAGCACATTGAGCGGTGTGCCCGGATGGAGCACCTCGGGTGCGCATCCCAGCAAGGTCGCGAAGGTCGGGTTCCAGGCGATCAGTCGCCCGTGAGCGTCGTGCACGGACACGCCGTCGTTCATCGAATTCAGCACCGATTCCTGCAACCGGCGCTGCGCTTCCATGCCTTGCGTAAGACGCTGTTTTTCCAGCAGGTTGGTGCGGAATATCTCGAACGCGCGCGCCAGTTCGCCGACTTCATCGGGCCGGTGCGTGGAGGGAATCTGGCCAGACGTATCGCCGGCAGCGAGGCGCCCCATGACGCGCGTCATCGCCTGCAGCTTCTGCAGAATCCGGTTCACATAGGCGACCCCCACAAGCGCGACCGCGACGCCCGCGATCGCGAGCAGCAGGAGACCGGAGAGGCTCGAGAGCGCGACCTTGCGCACCTCGTCGCTGCGCTCCCGCGCGATCTGCCGCAGGTGCTCGACGTAGCGGGCCGCCTTGCCGCTCAGGTGATCGGAATGCCCGCGCAGCAGCGTCACGAGATAGCTGGTCTGCGCCTCGCTCGACAGGAACTCGCGCCGCACCGCGAACGCGTTGCGCGGGCCGTTGTCGACCTGCGCGAGCGCCTCGGCGAGTTGCGGCTGGCGTGCATCCTCGCCGCGCGCTGTCACCTGCAACCACAATGCCTCGTTGTCGCCCTCGGCCGCGCCGAGCTCGGCTGCATTGGCCGCCTGCAGCGCGCTCGTCGTGCGTGCCCACACCTCGAGCAAGGTCGGCGCGCTTTGCGCGAACACGCTTTTTCTGCGCATGATCGCGTCGCCGATCTGATCGGTGGTCGAGCGCAGGCCGGCGAGCTCTTCGCGCAGTTGCCGCTGCCGGGCGGAGACGACGAGCAGGCGCGCGAGGTCCTGATCGATGGCATCGAGTTCGTCGGTTACGGCGAGATTGTCGGCAGCCTGCTTCGACAGACCAGGCGAGAGCCGCCGGATGTCGCCGAGCAGCCCGCTCAGCAGCTCGGCGTCGTTATGCAGCAGATCCGATGAATCGGTGAGTGTCATGCCCGGTGCGACGGCGGCGAGCTGGGCGACCTTGTCGGAAAGTTCTAGCGCCCGTGCGATCTCCGGCACGACGTTGGCCTCGTATTCGTCGAGTGCGTCCTGATTCGCCCGCATCCCGAGCACGCCGACGCCAACCACGGCAAGCGTGATGCCGAACAGGACGAGAAACGTCGCGACCAGCTTGGCACGCACGCTGACGGGCAACGCACGAGCCTTCAGGGCGGCCCACATCGGACTACAGCCGGGTTACGGCGGCCGAGAACATATACCCGACGCCGCGTTGCGTCCGGATATACACCGGCTGGCCGGGATTCGGCTCGATCTTGCGACGCAGGCGCAGGATCAGCACGTCGATCGTTCGGTCATAGACATCGATATCGACGCCGCGTGTGTGTTCGAGCAACTGGTCGCGCGACCAGATGCGCGACGGCTGCTGCACCATCGCGGCAAGCAACGCGAATTCGCCCTGGGTGAGCGTGCATTCGTCGCCGTTGCGGCTCAGCGTGCGGGCCGCCAGATCGAGCAACCAGCCGCCGAACGAAAAGCGCGGCCCACTTGTCAGCGCACCGGATGGGCGCGGCATCGACAGCTCGGTTGTGCGCCGCAACTGTGCGCGCACGCGCGCCAGCAGTTCGCGCCCGGAGAACGGCTTGGTGACGAAATCGTCGGCGGCCGTCTCGAGACCCAGCACCCGGTCGGTCTCGTCACCAAGACCGCTGATCATGATGATCGGCATGTCCGACTGGCGGCGCAGTTCACGGGCGACGGTCAGGCCGTCCTCCCCGCGCAACTTCAGATCAAGAATGACGAGCGAATGCGGTGCTGCCTGCAAGCGCGCCTGCATGCTCGACGCGTTCTCGACCGCCGAAACTGCGAACCCCGCTTCCTCCAGCAAACCTTGCAGCCAGTGACGTACCTCGGGGTCGTCATCCAGCACTGCGATGCGGTGCTTGTCCATTACTTCCTGTCCCCGTCGATATGATTATGAGATGCCCGTTTGGCATCGCCCGTGTTTGGGCGACATTTATACCAGATCGCCTGGAGGACGACGAAGCGCCGCTGGCACCTCGCTATCTCCGGTACAGCATCGGGTTTATCACTCCAGCAGATAAACGTATCCGATTTGCTTCGTTGCCCTCGCCCCTGTGCGCCGGTAGATTTGGCGCATCGCGCCCCGACCCACGGGCTGGCGTCTACGCTCCGGCTGAACGAAGAAAGGTGACATGCCGTTCGGACGGCAAGCTCGCCTCGATTCATTCACATGCTGACCGGAGTATCGATGCAGTTCACTCTTCTCCCGACCGCGTTTGCGTCGTCTTTCGCGCGTCGCGTCATCGCAACCCTGCTCACGATTTCAATCGGTACAACGGCAAGCCTCATCGCTGCCGCACCGGCACGCGCCGAAGGGCAGATCCGCATCGCCGAGCAGTTCGGCGTGGTCTATCTGCTGCTGAACGTCGCGCGCGACCAGAAATTCATCGAGAGCGAGGGACGCAAGCAGGGACTCGACATCAAGGTGGACTGGATCAGGCTGTCGGGTGGCGCGGCGGTCAACGACGCGCTGCTCTCCGGCGCCATCGATATCGCGGGAGCAGGCGTTGGTCCATTGCTGACGATCTGGGATCGTACCCACGGCAGACAAAACGTTAAGGGCGTTGCCTCGCTCGGCAATCTGCCCTACTACCTCGTCTCCAACAACCCGAACGTGAAAACGATTGCCGACTTCACCGAGAAAGACCGGATCGCAGTCCCGGCGGTCAACGTGTCGGTGCAATCGCGTGTATTGCAGTTCGCCGCGGCGAAACAGTGGGGCGACAAGGACTACAACCGCCTCGACAGGTTTACGCAGGCGATTCCGCATCCCGATGCGGCCGCCGCGATCATCGCCGGCGGCACGGAGATCACCGGGCATTTCGGCAATCCGCCGTTTCAGGAGCAGGAACTCGCAGGCAATCCGAAAGCGCACATCGTGCTGAGTTCCTACGACGTACTCGGTGGCCCGAGTTCGGCGACGGTGCTATACGCCACCGAGAAATTCCGCGACGCCAACCCGAAGACGTATCGCGCGTTCGTCGATGCGCTCGCCGACGCGGCGCGCTTTGTCACGGCCAACCCGGACGCCGCTGCCGACATCTATATCCGCGTGAACCAGTCGAAGATCGACCGCAACCTGTTGTTGAAGGTGATCAAAAATCCGCAGGTGCAGTTCAAGGTCGCACCGCAGAATACGTTCGCACTGGCGCAGTTCATGTATCGCGTCGGCGCGATCAAAAACGAACCGAAGTCATGGAAGGATTACTTCTTCGAAGACCCTGCTACGGCCTCAGGAAGCTGACATTGCGCCTGCATTCCAGCCTGACCTACTCACCTGGACCGATCTGATGGTGGCCAATCCCACGCTTTTATTTCCCGCTGCATCCGATGTGCCAAGTGCACCCGACGGCGACGATCCGGCACAGATCGCAGCGCCTGCGCAAACCAGCGAAAAACTCCTGGTCGTGGACCGCGTCAACCTCGAATACCGCACCCGCGAACGGATCGTGCGTGCAACCCATCAGGTCAGTTTCGACGTCTACGGCGGCGATCGTTTCGTGCTGCTCGGTCCATCGGGCTGCGGTAAATCGACACTGCTCAAAGCGGTTGCTGGGTTTATCGAACCGACCTCCGGCAGCATTTCGCTGGATGGCCAACGGGTACACGCACCCGGCCCCGACCGTATCGTGGTGTTCCAGGAGTTCGACCAGTTGCCGCCATGGAAGACGGTGCTGCAAAACGTCGTGTTTCCGTTGCGTGTGGCGAGGAAACTGTCGCGTGCCGAAGCCAGCGAACGTGCGCTGCACTACCTCGACAAGGTTGGGCTTGCATCGTTTGCGAAGGCGTATCCGCATACCTTGTCGGGCGGGATGAAGCAGCGTGTAGCGATTGCGCGTGCGCTCGCAATGCAGCCACGCGTGCTGCTGATGGATGAACCGTTCGCAGCGCTCGATGCGTTGACCCGTCGCAAGATGCAGGAAGAGCTGCTGCGTCTGTGGGAAGAGGTGAATTTCACGCTGCTGTTCGTCACACATTCGATCGAGGAGGCGCTGATTGTCGGCAACCGAATTCTGCTGCTGTCGCCGCATCCGGGCCGGGTGCGAGCTGAGGTCAACAGTCATCAATACACGCAGGACAGTACCGGGCGCAGCGATTTTCAGCGCAGCGCCGAGCGCATTCATCGCTTGCTGTTCGAACCAACGGAGTCCGCTCAATGAACTCGCCTGCCAGGCTGCTGCCGCCCGTTCGCGAAGAATACGAACACCCACTCGAGCCGCTCGGCGATATCGCTGTCGATGCACCGCTGCCGCTCGGCAAACGGATTTTCGCGCAGACCTGGTTGCGCAAGACGCTGATTGCGCTCGTGCTCGTGGTCATATGGGAATTCGCGGCGCGTGCAGTCGACAACGATCTGTTGCTGCCAACCTTCACCGCTACGCTCAATGCATTCGTCCAGGGCATCCTGTCCGGCGAGTTGCTGCAAAAAACCGCTAACTCGATGTCGGTACTGCTGCGCGGCTATCTGCTCGGGGTTGCATTCGCGTTCGTGCTGACTTCGCTAGCGGTTTCGACCCGCATCGGTCGCGATCTGCTGACCATGCTGACCGCGATGTTCAATCCGCTACCGTCGATCGCTTTGCTGCCGCTCGCGCTGTTGTGGTTCGGTCTCGGCACCGGCAGCCTGCTGTTCGTGCTGGTGCACGCGGTGTTGTGGCCGCTTGCGCTCAATACCTACGCGGGCTTCCAGGCGGTGCCGGCGACGCTGCGCATGACGGGCCGCAACTATGGTCTGACGGGCTTGCGTCACGTCCTGTCGATTCTCATACCGGCCGCGCTACCGTCGATACTCTCCGGCTTGCGGGTCGGCTGGGCCTTCGCATGGCGCACCCTGATCGCCGCCGAACTCGTGTTTGGCGCGAGTTCGGGCAGCGGCGGTCTCGGCTGGTACATCTTCGAGAACCGCAACGAGCTGTATACGGATCGGGTTTTCGCTGGGCTTGCGGCGGTTATCGTGATCGGTCTGCTGATCGAGCATCTGGTGTTCGATACGCTCGAGCGGATTACCGTGCGCCGCTGGGGCTTGCAGCAGTAAAACGGTCACCGCAACTCACAGTCGCCCCGGTCGCGGATCGACGACGAATCCGCCGCGGTTCGGCATTTTCACCGCCGGTAGCGACTGCGCATCGAGGCGCGTATCCGCGGGGACGATGCCGTTCTGGTTGAGCAGGAAGGCGCAAACGGCGTACACGTCGTCGGCGGATAGCGACTCGGGCGCGTTGTACGGCATCGCGCGGCGGATATAGTCGAACAAGGTCGTGGCATACGGCCAGTAACTGCCGACCGTGCGCTTCGGTTTCGCGCCCGCGAGCGTACCCTGCCCGCCCACCAGCGCGTCGCCGATCAAACCTTGTCCTTGCGCGCCGTGGCATGCGGCGCACTGAGCTGCGAACACATGCGCCCCTGTCGCGACATCGCCGCTGCCGGCGGGCAGGCCGCGGCCATCGGGCGCAACGTCGATGTTCCATGGCGCGACGTCCTGCTCCGACAGTGGCGTGCCGATGTCGTGCGCTGCATAGGCGCCCGGTACAAACGAACCTGCGATGACAAGCAGGCCAGCCAGAAGCCTGCGCGGCAAGAAATTACGCATTGCGCACCTCGCCGCTCGCATCGATACGCCATTGCTGAATCGCGTTGTAGTGGTACTGCGAATTCAGCCCGCGTGCGGCGACCAGTGCTTCGCGTGTGGGCTGCACGTAACCGGTCGAATCGGTAGCGCGTGACAGGATCGCCGCGGGCGCACCCTGCCAGAGCCAGTCAGCCTGAAAGCGCGTGAGCGCGCGATCGCGCGGCGTCCCGTCGAGGCGCGCCAGTTGCCACGTCGCGCCCGCATCCGTCGATACTTCGACCTTGCGAATCGCACCGCGCCCCGACCACGCAAGACCACTAATCGGGTAATAGCCCTGCGTGGTCAGGCGATGTCCTGGCGACGGCCTCGTGATCACCGACTTCGCATCCATCTCGAACGCAAACTGGCGAGCGGTGCCGTCTGCCATCAAGCTCGTGTACTTCGAGGTTTCCTCGCGAGTCTGCAACGGCGCATCGACAAACTTCAGGCGGCGCAGCCATTTGACGTTCGTATTGCCTTCGAACCCCGGCACGATCAGGCGCAACGGATAGCCGTTTTCCGGACGCAGGCGCTCGCCGTTTTGCGCATAGACGACCAGCGCCCGATCGAGAATGCGTTCGAGCGGCAAGCTGCGTGTCATCGCCGCGGCATCCGCGCCCTCGGCCAGCATCCAGCCGCCGCGTGCACCGTTCGACGTCGACAGACCGCCAACTTCTTCGAGCAAGGTCGACAGGCGCACGCCCGTCCATTCGCAACACGAGAGCAAACCGTGTGTGAGTTGCACCGGTTGGCCGCTCGGTCCATTCCACTCGCTGCCGGTGTTGCCCGAACATTCGATGAAATGAATGCGCGACTCGGATGGAAGACGGACCAGATCGTCCATCGTGAACAGTTTCGGTTCGCGCACGAGGCCATGAATCGCGAGGCGGTGCCGATCGGGATCGATATCGGGCACGCCGCCGTGATGCCGCTCGTAAACAAGGCCATTCGGCGTGATCGTGCCGTATAGATCCGCTAGCGGCGTCATCGATGAAGCGGACCCCGGCAATGGCCACGTGCGCGCACTACGGCGCACGACCTCGGACTCATGTAGCGACGGCAATCCGTAAGGGTGTTCGAGTATCGGGGCGCCCGGAATACGGCTCCACGGTGCGACCTCGAGCGTCGGGTTTGCTGCGCCGGCGCGCCGCGCGGCGATCAGTCCGCTTGCTGCGAGCCCGCCCAGCAAACGGCGGCGGCCGCGTGAGGTGGGTGGATTGGGGGATGTGTTGCGAATCTTTGTCATCGGCGTCATTGCCTCGCGAACCAGCTGGCCATCGTAGCAACGGATGCACCGTCGCCAAAGCGACCAATCGTTATATCGATCGCACGCGAAACCCGTCCGCTACCCCGCACTGCACATCGACAACCGGAATTGCATCGCGTGCCGGATTATGTTTATTGAATAGTCAATCTGCACTTAATGGGAATTCCAATTCCGTGAAGTCATAAATTCTTCAAACTTTACGATTTATAAATTTCCTCGAAAGCGTATCGCAAGAAATATTCATTTACACAAATTTATGGCTCGATAATAAATCCTGAATATGATTCACCGAAAATTTCACGACCTGACACAGATGGTCTTTGAGTCTTCTTCTGTGGGATTCTAGCCTTCGTGCTTGATTATTCCACATGCATATCTCCTGCAATCCGGGTGATCCGAAGAAATCTCACTACCTCGCTCACTCTCTATACCGTCGAAAGCAGGAATTTAATTCAACTTAAACTGCGACAAACGATCCGATTTTCGAAAACTAATTGGCACTTCATGCGCCTTACATTATTACCAGGGATAAGGATGAAACGAAACAGGAACGGTACTAACAGCGGCAATCGCCGGCACGGCCGATTGGTTGTACTGGGTGCGATGGCGATCGGCGTCATGGCACTCGCGGGATGCGGCGCAGGAGACGGGAGTTCATCATCCGGCAGCGCCGCGAACCTGAAGCAGACCGCTAGCCAGCAGTCCAGTTCACCAACCGGCAATCAACCGTATGTCGATCCGGTGGCCTATTCGATGGGTGCGACCGATGGTCTCGCTGCATCGCAGGTCTCCGAGAAGGCTGCCGTCATGCAGCACCAGTGGACCTCCGGCAAGACCACGGTCAACTACACGACTACTGCCGGCCATCTGAGCGCAACGGATGCAAATGGCAATCCCGAAGCGTCGATGTCCTATTTCGCGTACACCGCGCCGAGCACGAACGGCGCGCCGCGACCGGTTACCTTCATCTATAGCGGCGGCCCGGGGTCGTCGGCGATCTGGCTGCACCTCGGTTCGTTCGCGCCAACGCGCGTCGCCACGCCCGACCCGCTGTTCGGCAACTGGCCGAACTATCCCCGCGTCGACAACGCGGACAGTCTGATTGCCACGACGGACCTCGTGTACATCGACCCGCCGGGCACCGGGCTCTCCGAAGCGGTCCTGCCGAACACGAACAAGACGTTCTGGACGTTCGATTCGGATGTCAACGTCATGCGCGACTTCATCGAGCGCTATATCGCGGTCAACCAGCGCAGCGCGTCGCCGCTGTATCTCTACGGCGAATCGTACGGCACGGCGCGTACCGATACGCTGGCACTGGCGCTCGAATCCGCCGGCGTACACCTGAAGGGAATCGTGCTGCAATCGTCGATCCTGAATCTGTTCGCCGATGCAACGGACGCCGCCATCGAGGATTTCCCCGCAGGTCTCGCGCTCGCGACGGACACTCTGGCCGGCTACCTGCCGAGTTATGCGGAGGTCGCGGCGTACTACGACCAGGCTTCACCGGCACCGATCGATCAGGGCCTGTATGCACTGCAGGTGGAACTGTTCGTGACGGCGCAATACCGCACGTTGCAAAACTATTCGCAGTCGTGGACGCTCAGCCAGATCGGTGCGCCCAATGCCCTCGGTACGCCGGTGTTCCCCTCTACGCAGACGCTGCAATCGTGGGAACTACCGTCGAGCTTGACGATGCAGGCGCTGCAAGGCTACTTCAACGCGACGCCTTACTCGACCAGTCTGATACCCGGTTCGAAGATCGGTCGATACGATGGACGTGTGTCGCTGCCAGTTTCCGATCCGCGATTGCAGACCGATGCCGACCCATCGGACATCCTGGTCGAGACGCCATTCGCGAACGCACTGGCCACCCAGATGCCGGACTACTTCGGCTATACAGCGCCGAACGCGGCCTACGTGCCGTTTAACAGCAACATCATCTTCAGCTGGGATTACTCGCATGCCGGACAGGCGTTGGCCGATACGATCCCTGATCTGCTCGGCGCGCTGACGCTCAATCCGCAGCTCGCGGTGTACTCGGAAAACGGTTTCTACGATCTGGCGGCACCGTTCTTCAATACCGAGAAGCAACTGGCGCGACTGCAGACCGTGCCGGGTCTGAATCCGAACCTGCAGGTCAGCTTCTTCCAGGGCGGACATATGACCTATCTGGATGACACAGGCCGCCCGCAGATGGCAACGGATCTCGCACGTTTCTATAAAGGCAGACCGATTCCGGGTGCGCTGACGCTGTGGACCCTGCCTCGTGCATGGCGCGACGAGGCGGCGGCCAGCACACCGACCGGCAGCACGCCGGTTACCCAGGCCGCCGCGCCCTGAGCGATGGTGGGATACTGCCTGTTACGAGCCCCCGGCTCACCCATGCGATGCGAGTGATCATGTCTCTTACTGGATTGTTGCGGCGTATCTCGCCGTTGATCGTGCTTGGTGCGGTCATCAGTTGTGCCCATGCGCTGCCGCCTCAAGCGGTGGCGCCGGTGACGCTGCCCCAGGGACGAGGGGGCGTCGACGGCCCGTTCTTCCCGCAAAACCGCGTGCCGGCGGTACTCCCGTCCACCGGTACGAGCCTGCAGCAGCAGGCGCAGCAACGGGTCGAAGCGCAGCTCGGCGCCAATACGGCGCTCAGCAACGGCGCGTCGATCACGAAAGCGCAGGCGCAAAGCGATGGTCTCGGCTACGTCGCCGAACACTTCGATGCGATCGACAGCGGCCATACCGGGCGGGTGTCGATGAGCGACGTGCGGGCATATCTGCAGAAACAACAAACGCCGCAGTGAACCGCGAACTGGCATAGGAGCAGCCACGTGTCGATAACGGTGACGAATAATACCCGGATAATATTTATATCCGCTTTAACCCGGGTATTATTCGCGCATTCACACCGAACATCGACCGGAGCCTTCCATGCCAGACCTCCCTGAGGCCCATTGCTCAACGGGCTTCGACCCACCCGCTATCTCGAACCGACTCATGACGCCGCGCGCGCATTCGCGATGCGCAACGACGTCGCCGCGTTCCCGACACCCGCGTCTCACGCGCCCTACCTAGCCGGAATCGGGCACCGCACGGCGGCGCTCGAGGACTCGCGTCTGCTACCGCTAGCGGAAGTCTCGACGCTCGTCGCGTAACCGCCCACCTCCCGTTTCACTCAACGCTTCAACGTTGCTCCGGGCGATTTGCCGCACCGGAATGGCAGCGCTTTGCCAAAGGAATCGATCGTGCCGCCGATCGTGCCGCCTACAGCCAGTCTCGCGCTCCCCCAACCTCGCCCGTTGTGGCGGACCTACCTCGCCATCCTCGTGCCGATGATGCTGACCAATATCCTGCGCCTGTCATCCTGGGCGACGCGACGATCTATGCACGACTGATGTTGCTGGGCATGCCGGTGATCTTTCTCTTGTGGTTGACCACCTCGATGAGCCGCGGCACCGGCGACGCGGTCACACCGCTATGGACGCTGGCGCTCGCCACCGGTCTCGCGCTTGTTTTCACACCGGCGCTGATCCGCGGATGGTGGGGGCTGCCGCAACTGGGCGTAGCCAGCGCCGCGGTCTCGACGTTGCTGGCGTTCACGCTTGCGCTCGTCTGGTCGATGCTGCACTGGCGGCGCATCGGCCATCCGCTGGCGCTGTACGAAGCGCTGCTGCGCAATGTACGGCTCGATCGCGGTATCGCGCGCAGCATCTTGCGTATCGGTGTGCCGTCTTCCTTGCAGATGCTCACGATGGCCACCGCGGAGATCGTGTTGCTCGGCATGGTCAACCGTCATGGCTCGCACGCGACCGCGGCTTACGGCGCGGTTAATCAGGTGATGAGCTGGATCCAGTTGCCGGCGATGTCGCTGGGCATTACCACGTCCATACTCGCGTCGCACGCTATCGGAGCTGGGAAGACAGAGCGGCTTGGTCGTATCGTGCGTACCGGCCTCTCGTTGAACCTCGCGGTCACGGGGAGTTTCGTGGCCGGCGCTTATGCGCTCGCGCCGACGGTGATCGGGCTGTTCCTGAAAGACGACGCGGTGATTGCGCTCGCGCTGCAGCTGCTGCATATCGTCGGCTGGAGCGTCGTGGTGCTGGGTCTTACGAATGTACTCGTCGGTGTGATGCGCGCGAGCGGTACCGTGCTCGGTCCTACGGGGCTCGGTATGTTTGCGATTCTGTGTATCGAGTTGCCGGTCGCGACGTGGTTGAATTTCCGCATCGGGATGTCGGGCATCTGGTGGGCGTATGCGGTGACTTTTGTTGCGATGCTTGGGTTGCAGAGTCTTTTCTATCGATGGGTGTGGAGTCGCAGGGAGGTTCGGCGGCTGTCTACTTGATTAACCGCAAGCCCGCCGACCTGGCGGCTTTCCCATCGAATGTCGCTGTGTACTCGCAATGTGCGTCATGGCAAACGCGCTCGATGAGGCAGTCCGCGAAGTCGGCCTTCGAGGAAGTGAACGCCCGAAGGGCTTTCCAGACCGTCCCCGCAGCTTCGACAGACAACTCTTTAGTTCGAAGGAGACCTTCGACCACTTGCGCGATCTGATCGCGATCTGCCGCATATAAGCTCGAGAGAACCCAGATGACCTCGACCAGGGCGACCTGTGTGACGTAACCTGGCTCCTCCACCGTCAGTGACTCAATCAATGCATTCGCCTTCGGCGATTGTGTCTTGTCATCCTGGGCGATGTATCGGACGAGAACGTTTGTATCGAGACCGATCATCAACCGTTCGCTCCGCGCGCGGCAATGGCCGCATTCATGTCCTCGACAGACACGGGCCTGGCTGGCTTACCGACAAGCCCCTTGAGCGATTCGACGGATTTTGTCGCTGGCACTAGCTCGTAGCGACCCGTGTCGTCGTTGAGGACGAATTCGATTCTGTCGCCGGTTCCCAATCCCAGATCGCTCCGCACGCCGACCGGAATCGTAACCTGCCCCTTTGACGTAATTGTCGCGAACGCCATCGCGTTCTCCTTGATTTCGAGTTTCCTTACTCTAAGGTAAGGAGGGAGAGAAATCAAGGTCTTCATGTGGGAATTTTTGCGACCCCTGTCGCACTACCAGTGGCTCAGGATCGTCCACGCACGCAGCCCTTTCATGCCTGCAACTTCACTGTCCCTCTCCCGACGCACTGTCGCCCCGCGCCGCGACCGTTGTCGTGCAGTCATTGCTACCGCGCAGGCGCGGGCCCGCCGCAACATTAGCCCCGGAGCATCCAGCCACCGGCTGCTTCACCCCATCGAGATCGGAGAAGTCATGATCCGATAACTCCGCCGAATCGATCTCCGCGGTCGTCCGCGCAGTCGATTCCGCGAGCGGTGTCGTCAAATCGCGACCTGCGCCGCTGTCATAGACGACATAGATGAGCAAGACAACGCAGGCGGTCACCGAGAGCAACAAGATGATCCAGGCAACCCGGTCTGCCCAGTACAGACGGTCGTTTTCCAGCGTCGCGTAGGTGGAAATCGTCGGGCGCAGGTTTGTGTGTTGCAGGACAGTCGTGCCGCGAAGCTCAAGGGTTGTGTCGTTGTGCGTCCAGCGCTGGCCGCGCAAAGCAGAACCATCGCCATCGCGATCTTTCGCGCGACGATCGCTCAAAGACGCGACCTGACACGACTCCGACGAACGCGCCTCTGAAAAACACCTGATCATGAAATCTCGCGCAATCGATAACTATGCGTGGTGGGCATGCAGCCGGGTTCCGGCACTTCACCGCAGTATCGCGGAACGCCGGTGGCGAATTCAAGGGCTGCGATTGGTATGCGATCCGCCGTCGACATTTCCGACGAAACGCATTACCTGATCTGATTTGACGCGCACCCCCGCAGGGTTCGCGTAAGGAACCAAACCTAGTCGAGCAACCCAGCCATAGTTGCTTTCTCAACCGCTTCGTTGATTCGCGATACGCCGATTTTTCGATTGATGCGCTGATAGACCGACTTATACACAGTATGGATCGAGATGCCGAACTGCTCGGCAACGTTGCCCGCATCGCCCCATATCGCAAGGTCTTGAGGACGATGGTTTCGTCCGCGGTGAGGTGATACGCGAACTCGGCGGTCTTGCGCAGGTGGCTCACCTGCCAGTCGAGCAATGCGGCAGACAGCGCTCGCAGGAGAATCCGGTTGTCCCACAGCGTCTGCTCGCCGGCCGGCGCCGCGATATCGTTGCTGACCTGTAGCATGCCGATCAACCCGCGGTTGATATGCGCCGGCAACACGATGCCGCTGACAAAACCATGGGTTTTCGCCTCGGTCCTCAACCAGTGGTCTTCGCGGTGCAGGTTGATCTGCGAAGTGACGGCCGGCGCGACGTTGTTGCGCGCATAGACGATCCACGCATCGTTCATGTACCAGAGCCGGGCCAGATATTGCTGCAGCCACGCCGGACGGCAACCCGCCAGGTAGCGGGTTTCGACGGCATCGCCCGTTGCGCTGTTGTCGCCGTCAAAGCGCAGCCATTGATAGACGAACTGCGTGCCGCCCAGCGCCGCGACGATCGCGCGGGCCTTGAAGAGCAATTGGCCTTCCGAGCGACACGCGGCGAGTTCGCCGATGGCGTGTATCGGATCGCCGTGGTCTATCGACGGTAATTCGCTCGCGGCAGCTTCGACGTAGTGCCGGCGCAGCGCTTCGTAGATGCGCTGAAGTTTGGGCTCGTACGGATCGGCAGCCGCGAAATCGAAAAGATCGGCCGCGCGGTCGATCGGTACGACCTGGTTGAATATCGTCCCGTCGCGCTGCTTCAACTCACGCTCGATCACGAAGCCCGACGCGTCAAGCGACAGGCACAGGCGAACGTGTTCCTTGAACACCTGGCATTCGCCTTCGTACAGCTTTCCTGGCTGGATCGTCTCGGACACACCGGCGTGCATTACGCTTCCTCACATCGAGGGCTGTTCCTCATTCCGGAAAAGCCTCATGGAAAGACCCGCTTCTGCGCTCTACAGCGCGAAGCGTTGCCAGCCAGTCGATCTGATCCTGCCGTCCGGCTTCGGCGACGAGCACATCGAGATCCAACTCTTCGCACAAACCCGCGAGCCCTCTCACCACCGCGCATGCCACCGGGTCGCCGGGTATGGCCTCGATCAGATCCGGTCCGACGAACATGCCGTCGACGGCGACGATCGTGACATTGGAAAACGAGGAACTGGACGACACCGTGGCGAGCACCTTCACGCCGGCCGCCCGGATCGCCGCGAGCTTGCCGAGCACGCCGTGCGCAAGCTGATCGAGCCGTCCGCGGATGACGAGCCGCAACGCGTCAGGTTCCAGTCCGTATTCGCGCAGGTTGTCGGTGACGCAACCGAGCAGGTCGCCGTCGATCAGTTGTGTCGATGGGATCGTGACGGTAACGCGGGGCGTGTCGTAGCCTGCGTCGCGTCGCGCGCGGATCTCCGCGCACACTTCCCGCAACTGGAATTCGCCGAGCTGTACGCCGAAGCCGGACGACTCGGCCATCGGCAGCAACTCGTTCTCGCCGACCGCGCCCACACCGGGCCGGTTCCAGCACACGCAAGCGTGCACGCCTGACGGCACGCCATCGGCGCGAACCGTACGCTGGAACTGCAAGACGAATTCCTTGCGAATGAAGCCGTACTGAATCGATTGATAGAACTCGAGCCCGCGCTCCGCGCGCTCGGACAGCTCACGCGTGTACTGACAAAACGCGCTGATGTCCTTGCCCTTGCCGACGGCTTTTGCCGCGTACATCGCGAGATCGGCATGCGTGAGCAGATCGAACTCCGTGTCTTCAGCTTGCTCGTGCACCGCTATGCCGACGCTGGCGCGCATCCGGTAGCTGATCGCCCGCAGCACATAAGCCATCTGAAAGTCTTCGACAATCCGGTCTGTCAGCTCGCTTGCGCGATCCTGCGCGGCATCGCCCTCACCCTCGCCTTCCACCAGAATCACGAATTCGTCGCCGCCGATGCGGGTCACTTCATGGTGCTCGCCCGCGACCCGATGCAGCCGCTGCGCAACCATCTTCAGCAACTGGTCGCCGTCGCTGTGTCCAAGCGAATCGTTGATCCGTTTGAAGTTGTCGAGGTCGATCAGCAGAATGGCCAGCGTACCGACGCTTTCGGGCTTCGACGTCAGATCCTGAAGCCGTTGCGTCAGATAGTTACGATTGCGCAAACCCGTCAAGGTGTCAGTGTTGGCCAGTTTGGCGAGGCGTTCGCGGGCATCGCGTTCTTCGGTAATGTCGATACCGGAACACACCAGATAGATATCGTCTTCGCGACTTCCGGTGCGCACGAACTTGTTGCGGAACTGAAAGAGTCGCGGCCCCTTGACCGTTTTCACCGTTCGTTCGACTGCGTAGGCTTCGCCGCGGTTGAAAAAGCCGTCGATGTTCTGCCGCGACGCACTACCTTCCTCCGCGGACATGAACAGCTCCCACACGTTCTTGCCAATGACGTCCGTTTCGCGCAGCCCCGCGTATTCTTCCGCGAGCCGGTTAAACCGTTGAATGCTCCCTTCGCGGTTCACGATGACGACGAGCGAGTTCACTTCGGACAACACCGTCTCGGCAAACGACAACCCGCGTGCGAGGTCGTTTGCGACTGCTTCGCTGTTGGTGCTCGGCGATCCGGTCCCGCCCCACGTCGTCCGGTCGAGCTTGCGACCCACAAGATAGAGGCGCATTGCGTGGCCGGCGAGCGTGACGTCGATCGAAAGTGTCGACGTTACGCCGGTCAGCGCGCGGATATTGTCGGCCTGTTCTGCGCTCAACATGACGGAGTCGACAGCCGGTCCGGTAATCGGACTCAGCTCGAGCGCGTTGCTGTCGGCTCTTAATCGCCATCGAGGGCTCAACGTCGCAAATTTCTCTCTGAGCAGAGCGAGCGCGTCGTCTTGAAGTCCGTCCATAGGCCCTGAGTAAGGAAGTGAATTGACGCACGGTGTGCAGAACTGCGAGGCGTCTAGGGTGATGCAGAGCGGACGACATTGTCAAGGCAACGAACGCGAGGCGAAATCAGAACCCCATCACACTGACCGCCAGTCCGCCGCTCTCGCGGTTGCGCAATGTCAGCGTTACCGCGTGCCGCTGCGCAACGCGTGCGGCGATCGCGAGTCCCAGTCCGCTGCCCTGTCCCTGAGCACCCTCGCCACGATAGAACCGGTCGAGTACGCGCTCGAGTTCCGCCTCGGGAATACCAGGCCCGGTATCAACGACTGCAAAACCGATACCTTGCCCGGTGCGCTGCAGGATCACATCGACCTTGCCACCGGCGGGTGTGTGCCGGATCGCGTTGTCGACCAGATTGCCGAGCAGCACGCTCAGCCCGTGCGGTTCGGCCTGTACCGGGTAGGGATCATTGGGTCCGCTTGCTGCCTCGCACTCGAGACCGAGGTCGATCTGCTTCGCTTCCGCGAGCAGCGAGAAATCGCCCACCGTCTGCTCGCCAATGCGCCGCAGGCTGACGGGCACCATCTGCGCCACCGGTTGCGCGTCTTCGCGGGCGAGCGTCAGCAGTTGCTGCACCAGATGGATGATGCGATTCAACCGTCCTTCGATGCGCTCCAGCACCGGTCCCTCGCCTTGCAACGTGCCGTCGCGCGACGCGGCCTGTAATTGCAGCTTCAGCGCCGCGAGCGGCGAGCGCAGTTCGTGCGCGGCATCGGCGATAAACGTGCGTTGTGCCTGCGATGCCACGCTGAGCCGTCGCAGCAGATCGTTCACTGCATCGACGAGCGGCCGGATCTCGACTGGCACGGGGCCGTCCAGTTGCAATGCATCGAGCGATTCGATCGAGCGTGTTGCGAGCGCACGCGACAATCCGCCGATCGGCGCAAGCCCGCGCGCAACCACCAGCAGCACGAGCACAATCGTCACCGGCACCAGCACACCGAGCGGCCACAACGTATGCAACGCAAGACGCAATGCGAGGTCTTCGCGCACCGAGAACGGTTGCGCCACCTGGATGAACCGCTGCGACTGCTGCACGCCGAACATCCTCCAGTGATATTCGGCGCGTTCGATCGAATGAAAACCGGCCGGCTGGCGCTCCGGCACAGCTGTCTGGTGCGAGTGGTAAACCAGCTTGCCGTCGAGGTCCCAGATCTCAATGATGATGCGGTCGTCGGCGAGGTCGCCGAGATCGGGGCTGCGGTTCGCGTCGCTACCGGTAGACGCGATGTTCGCCGGCAGCGAGAGTGCCACCGTGCGCAGTTCGTAGTCGAACAGTTCGCTCGCCTCCTGGCGCGCAGTATGGAAGATGCCGAAGCCTGCGATAACCGATGCGCTCGCGAGGCCGAAAATCAGCCAGCCGAGCAGCCAGCGGCGTATCGACGCCATCAGATTCTCTTCAACCGGTAGCCCACGCCGCGCACCGTCACGACCTGCTCCGTCCCGATCTTGCGTCGCAGGCTATGCACGTGGACTTCGATCGTGTTGCTGCCCACTTCCTCGCCCCATCCATACAGTTTTTCCTCAAGCTCGGTTTTCGTGAAGACCCGCGTCGGCTCTTCGATCAAGGCCTGCAGCAGCGCGAACTCGCGCGGCACCAGCGGCAGCTGTTCGCCGCTCTTCGTGACTTCGTGCGCGGCCGGGTCGAGCGTGAGCTCTCCGTGCGCGTAGACCGGCTGTTTCTGGCCGGTACGTCGGCGCAATAGTGCGCGTACCCGCGCGGCGAGTTCGTCGAGATCGAAAGGCTTGATCAGGTAATCGTCCGCGCCAGTGTCGAGTCCGCGAATGCGTTCATCCACAGCGTCGCGCGCGGTCAGGATGATAACCGGCGCGATGCCGCCTGCCTTGCGATAGGCGCCGAGCACGTCGATGCCATCCTTCTTCGGCAGGCTCAGGTCCAGTAACACGAGATCGTACACGTCGTTGCCGAGCGACAGTTCGGCAGCGCGGCCGTCCTGAGCCCAATCGATCGCGTAGCCCGCCCGGCGCATCGATTCAAGCACGGTTTCGGCGATCATTTCGTCATCTTCGACCAGCAGCAGTCGCATTGTCGTTCCTGTCCGGTTCTGGGTGCCTGCATTGTCGAGGCTTACAGCTTAACGCGTCCTTAAGCGTTGCTTAAGGACGCGGCCGGCAGAATCGATTGATGTTGCGATGCGTCGACGCGTTGACCCGTCAACGCGGACGGGAGCGTCGCACGGCTGGGAAGTGTCAGGACTCGGCTAGCACGAACGGCCGGCCGGTAAAACGCAGATGCAGTACCACCAGTTCGCGCCGCGGACAATCGTGCGACACCGCGACTGGACGTGCGCGCTGGCTTTGGACGGTCGCGTGAGCGCTTTGCACGGCGGCATCGTACGCGAGCTGCGCGAAGCGGCGTGCGCCGATGACGGCGATGCCGATCAGCACGACTGCGCAAATGCGGAATGAGGTGGAATCAAACGTCTGTTCGGACAGCGGAGACACGAGCAAGGCCAGCAGCGCGACGACCTGTATGCCCATCGCCGCGAAGCACGCGGCCATCAGATGGACTCGCAACATGTCGACAATGACCAGCTTCATGGCATGACCTGATGTGACGCACGACAGGAACGACGCCGCGCTTTCATTTCCGTTTCGCCGATCTCGCCGCGCTGCATCGTGCTATTTGCACCGCGAGACGACCTGTTCGACATGCGGTTCATCGTATCGATTCAAGCTGAAGGTAACCTTAAGGATGACGACGTGAACGATCTGCAACGGGCGCTTGCCGTTACCGTGCATGACAACCGGTAAGCTTCTGCAAGGAACTCTCTCATGCGAGTGTTACTCGTTGAAGACGACGATCTGATCGGTTGCGGAATCGAAGCGGGCCTGCGCCAGGCAGGCTTCGCCGTCGACTGGGCACACGACGGCCGCAAGGCCGATCTCGCACTCGCCACCACAACCTATGCACTGGTCATACTCGATCTCGGTCTGCCGAAAATCTCCGGCATGACCTTGCTGAGGCAACTGCGCGACGCCGGTAACGATGTGCCGGTGCTCGTTCTCACCGCGAAAGGCACGGTGCTCGATCGAGTAGATGGACTCGAGGCCGGCGCCGACGACTATCTTGGCAAACCGTTCGATCTCGTCGAACTGCTCGCGCGCTGCCGTGCGCTGTTGCGCCGTTCGCAGGGACGCAGCGTCGAATTGATCCGGCATGGCGATCTGAGCGTCAACCCTGCCACGCAAACCGCCATGCTCGCAGACGCTCGTGTCACATTGACGTCGCGCGAGTGGGCGATCCTGATCCAGTTGCTGACCCATCGCGGCATTCCTCAATCGCGCTCGCAGCTCGAAGAGAGCCTTTACGGCTGGCAGGAAGAGATCGAAAGCAACGCGATCGAAGTGCATGTGTCGAATCTGCGCAAGAAACTCGGGGCCGCACTGATCCGCACGGTGCGCGGTATCGGCTACGTGGTCGAACGCCCGTGATGTGGTCGTCGATCCGTCGTCGTTTGATGCTGCTGATCCTCGCAGGCCTCGCGCTGATCTGGGGTCTTGCGCTGGTGTCGAGTTACCGGCAGGCCACACGCGAAGTGGCGGAGTGGGAAGAGGCACGCCTCGCGGAGCTCGCGCAGATCCTCGCGCAACTCGGTCAGGCAGATCTCGTCACGCTGGCCAATGCACGGATCGATGTGCGTGAAGAAGAGAAAGGCGGCGACCCCGGCGCAAACGACGAAGACGATGACGACACGCTGCCGCGCGACGCCTTGTTTCAGGTCCGCGACGCGCAGGGCCACGCGCTCGCAGGCAGTCCGCAACTCCATGTATTGCACGCGTGGGACCTGCCATTACCGGCGTCGAGCGGCGCGCGAACTATCGTGCTTGGCAACGCCGCATGGCACACGTTCACGCTGCGTGAAGCGCCCTTTGGACACACGGTGCGCGTGTTCGAGCCCGCCAATACGCGCAGCGATCTGGTGAGCGGTGTCGCGCTGCGGATCGCGCGGCCGATGGTCATCGCGTTGCCGGTTCTGGCGCTGCTGGTGTGGTTCGGTATCGGCTGGAGTCTCGCACCGTTGCGCACGCTGTCAACGGCCATTCGTGCACGCGATGTCAACCGCCTCGAGTCCGTCGACATCGGCCGCGCGCCCACCGAGGTGCGGCCGCTCGTCGATGCGATCAATCTCGTACTGTCGCGTCTGCAACTATCGCTCGAACGCGAACGCGCCTTCACGGCCAACGCGGCCCACGAGCTGAAGACCCCGCTTGCTGCGATCAAGGTGCAGGCGCAAGTCGCATTGGGCGAGCCGGACGCATCGCTGCAACGTCTCGCCATGGAGCGTGTCGTGCAGGGTGTGGATCGCAGCGCCCGGCTCGCCGATCAGCTGTTGCTGCTCGCGCGGCTCGACGAGCACGACAAGATGCCTGGTGCCGCACTCAAACCCGCTGTCGTGGCACAAGACGCGATACTGGCACACAAGGGTCGCGTGCAACAGGCGCGTATGTCCGTTGCACTGCGCGGCAGCCTCGATGCGCAGATCGCCGCCGAGCCGGTACTGATCGGCATCCTGCTCGACAACCTCATCGACAATGCGATCAAGTACGGACGCCCCGGCGGCCATATCGAAGTCGACATACGCGAAGAGGTCGGCCGTGTTTGCGTGAGCGTTCGCGACGATGGCCCGGGAGTCGCTACCGGCGACCTCGCACATCTCACGAGCCGTTTTTTTCGTGCTACCGGCACGCACGCGACGGGCAGTGGACTGGGTCTGTCGATCGTCGCACGCATCGCCGAACACTTCGACGCGAACCTGCATCTCGGTAGCGGCATCGGCGGTCGCGGGCTGGCCGTCGACGTGTCGTTTCCCGACTACGTCGCCGCGCGCTGAGGCCCGGGCGCCGCCTGCCCCAACCGCGCCGACGATTCAGCGAATTGCCACGCGAACAAACCGGGAACGAAGATCAGCAGGTCGCGAACGCGGCGTGCACCCGCGAGAGCAAGACAGGTCGCCGGATCGAGACCGAATGCAGCGCCGATCAGAATGAAACCGCCCTCCTGCACGCCGAGCCCACCGGGCACGAAGAACGCAGCGCTGCTCACGGCCTGAATCAGCGATTCGATTACCACTGCCTCGATCAGCGTCACATGTGCGCCGAGAAAATGCAGCGCGAGCCAGATCTCGACAGCGGTCAGCACGCATTGCAGCGGTTGCCAGAAAAACAGATAGCGCAGCACAACCGCGCGCCTGCGCCAGATCAGCTTGATCGCCTGATCGATCTGCGCGGACTGCCCGACGAGCGCGGCCAGCTTGCCGCTCGTCATGCGGTTGAGAACCCGCGTCGCCCGCTCGAACGGACTCGCATGCTGGACCACTGCGAACAGCACGAGCAGCGGCGTCAGTGCGACGACACCCCATGCGAGCTGCCCGGCCAGACGCAACGTATCCGACTGCGCATGCGCGAACAGATAGCCGATGCCGGCCAGCGTGAACAGCAACTGACTGATCACGGTCAACTGCATATCGACGATCAGGCCGCCCGCTGCCGTCGACGGCCGCACACCGCGACGTCGAAGCATCCGGAACGATACGACCTCGCCACCGATACGCGCGACCGGCAACATGCTGTTCACCGACTCGCGAATCCACACCAGATGCAGCATCGCCGCGAGCGACGGTCGGTTTGCGCCGCGCATCAGCGAACGCCAGTCGCAGGCGTTAGCGAGCATCGGCAGCAGATGGGCGATGGCGGCGAGCAGCACGCCTGCGCCCGCGGTGCGCAACAGTCCGAACACCGCTGCGGGGTGACTGCTCCACACGAGCCACAGCGAGACCAGCAGACCGGCGAGCGCCGTCGCACGGCCCAGGTGTTTCATCGAAGCTGCGCTGTCGGGCGCGCTCTCGTTGTCGCCGTCGCCGCGCCAACCTGGAAGTCCGCGCATCATCCGTTGCCCACCGGTCGTTCGTCCTGCACCGCCGTCAGCAGCCCATCGCCGTCGACGTCGAAACGAAAGCCGCGCCACATCACGCGCGACGAGCGGAAGCTGAAGACGAAAATCGCGAACGAAACAAGGTCCCAGAACGGCAGTAACCACAGACCGCCATGCGCCTGGCGCAACGCGCGGTCAGACGACATCTTCAGTGCGAGCCGCGTACAGATAGCCGCCGGCACCAGCAGCCACGACCACGTCAGCGCGCCTGACAGCAGCACGGCAAGCAGCGCAAACGCTAGCGGATGCATCAACGCAGAGCCGACATGACCAAGCGGATCGATGCTGCGGATCGTGCGACTCCAGCGCAGTTCATGCGAGATCAACTGACGCGCACTGGTTTCGACGCATGCATGTGCAATCGCAAACGGCGGGACCACGACCTTCTCGCCGATCATGCGTACCGCTTCGCCGATCGCGTGATCTTCGGCGAGATGGTGCACGAAAGGCGCGAATCCACCGATCTTCTCAAGCGTGTCGCGACGCATTGCAATCGTCTGGCCGAAGCACGGGCGCGCAAGTCCGAGCGTCAGTCCGGTCACGACGCCAGGTAGAAAGTGATAGTTGATCGCCTTGGCCGATAGACGCGGCCAGAAGCCAGGATCGGGCTGCCCACGATAGGCACACGTGACGAGACCGACGCCAGGGTTCTGCAGTTCGCCGACCAGATGGCGCAGATATTCAGGTGGCACGCTTACGTCGCTGTCGGCGAACACGAGCACGTCGTGTTGCGCCTGCGGCAGCATGTTGAGGATATTGCTGATCTTGCGGTTCGGACCGTACAGGCGCGCATCGGCGACGACCGTCATATGCGCATCGGGATGCAGGCGTCGAATCTCATCGACAACCAGCAGCGCAGGATCATTCGAATCGTGCACGCCAAACAGGAATTGCACCGGACCAGGATAGTCCTGCTCGCAAAAACTCCGCAGATTGGCAAGCAGTGCCCACTCGTTGCCGTGCAAAGGTTTAACGATAGTGACCGGCGGAAAGCTCGTCGGCTCGGCCACCGGCCGTGCAAAGAAACGGCCGATCAGGACCGCCGCGAGCACCGTATAGACGATGCCAAGCACCGCCCCCACGCCGCACGCATAAGCGAGCACGAGGGCGATCAAGTGGGCGGTAATCACGCCTCGTGCGCACGCAGGAAGCGGAAGAACTCGACGCCTTCGCGCAGACGCCGCTTCATCATCTCCCAGCTCGTCAGCATCTCGCGCACGATCTCCCAGATCTTCGACGGCCGGAAATAGAACTGCCGGTAGAAGCGCTCCAGCTGGTGGTAGATCTCGTCGCGTGACAGATGCGGATAGCCGATTGCGGCCAGTTGCACACCCGAGCGGCTCACGAGGTTGATTACCTTGTTCTCTTCGAGCCAGCCGTTTTCGACCGCCTGGTTATACAGCGTCGTGCCCGGATAAGGCGCCGCCAGCGAGACCTGGATCGTGTGCGGATTGATTTCCTTCGCGTACTCGATCGTCTTGACGATCGTCTCCTGCGTCTCGCCCGGTAGCCCCAGGATAAACGTGCCGTGGATCTTGATACCGAGCGTGCGGCAGTCTTCGCTGAAGCGGCGCGCGATGTCCGTGCGCAGTCCCTTCTTGATGTTCAGCAGGATCTGGTCGTCGCCCGATTCATAGCCCACGAGCAGCAGGCGCAAGCCGTTTTCCTTCATGATCTTCAGCGTCGCGTACGGCACGTTGGCCTTCGCGTTGCACGACCACGTCACGCCGAGCTTGCCCAGTCCGCGCGCGATCTCTTCGACACGCGGCTTGAAGTCGGTGAACGTGTCGTCGTCGAACATGATCTCCTTCACTTCAGGCATGTTGTCGCGGATCCACTTCACTTCTTCGAGCACGTTCTCCACCGAGCGTGTGCGATAACGATGGCCGCCCACTGTCTGCGGCCACAGGCAGAACGTGCACTTCGAGCGGCAACCGCGGCCCGTGTAGATCGACACATACGGATGCTTCAGATAACCGATGAAGTAGTTATCGATCTTCAGGTCGCGTTTATAGACCGGCGCGACGAACGGGAGCTCGTCCATGTTCTCGAGGATCGGACGCGCGCCGTTGTGTTCGATGGAGCCATCCGCCGCGCGATAGCTCAGGCCCAGGATCTGCGCGAACGGCTTGCCTTCGGCGACTTCCTGGCAGGTGAAATCGAACTCTTCGCGACAGACGAAATCGATCGCTTCCGATGCCGTCAGCGAGTTATGCGGATCGACCGCAACCTTCGCGCCGACCATGCCGATCAGCACGTCCGGGCGACGCTTCTTGAGGTCTTCGGCAAAGAGCGCATCGGTGGGAAAGGACGGCGTGCTCGTATGGATCACGACCAGCTCGTAGTCTTGCGCGATGTCGAGTGTCGCGTCGACAGACAACTCGTCGGCGGGTGCGTCGAGCACGCGGCTACCGGGTACGAGCGCCGCGGGCTGCGCGAGCCACGTCGGGTACCAGAACGAGCGGATCTCGCGCTTCGCCTGATAGCGCGAACCCGCGCCGCCGTCGAAACCGTCATACGACGGTGCCTGCAAAAACAGCGTTTTCATGAATGCTCCGGCCAACCTCGACAGGCGCCGAGCGGGTTGTCGGCGCCTCGTGAACCGCTTCCCCGCAGGCTGCGCAGGCGATGGCGCGAATGGTACGGGGCAAAGCTGAAGGAAACCTTAAGGGCGCGCCTCGGGGCGCGACACGTAGTCTGCTTAGCTCGCGTGACTTCTACATGTCGCACACAGACCGAACAGAACGAGCTGACGATCAGCTAACTGAAAGTCCAGGTCGCTGGCAATCGCAGCCTGACGCGCATCGATCACGGGATCGAAAAATTCCTGAACGCATCCGCAGCCGGTGCAGATCAGATGATCGTGGCGCTTGCCGTCGCTCAGCTCGTACACCATGCGGCCATCGCCGAACGTCACGCTCGCAAGCAGTCCAACGTCGACCAGTTGCCCCAGCACGCGATAGACCGTAGGCAGACTCATATGACGGACTTCTTCGGTGACGCGCCGGTAGATCTGCTCCGCGCTCAGATGCACATGGCCGTGCGTGCGAAACAGATCGAGTACCAGAACGCGCGGACGTGTGGCTCGCAGCCCGACGTTCTGCAAATCTTCGTGAATGGTCATGAGGGTGACATCGTGCTGTGAGCGCCGGTTCTTGGCGGATGCGTGCCCGTGCGGGCACTCGACCGGCGCAGCGGTCGCTTCCTTTCGGCGCGTAGCTGTCAGGAAGCGCGGCATAGATCGCGGCTACTATCGACGCAGCTTGCTTAAGGGAACCTTAAGTGCGTGGTGGACGGCGGGTGCGGTGTGGATTGGGGATTGGTTCGGCGGGCCACGTCGGCCGGTTACATCAACGCGCCTCTATCGGTGCGTTGCAGCGGATGAATGCCGTGCGCCGAACCTTGCAACAGATAACCCGCGAGACGCGGGACGACACTCACCCACTCCTGTGCGTAACCGTCCGTCGCGAGTATCAGCCGATGCGTGGTGGCGCAATCGCCATCGAACGAGATCGAATACTCGCCGATCACGATCCGTTCCCCGGGCTCGAGTTGCGTGTCGTCGTCGCACTCCGGTTCGTGAGGAAGCACGACCAGCTCGCCGTCGCCACAACAGAGCGAGCTTTCATACGCGGCGATACCGCTCGTGCTTCGGCCGAGGAAGTCGACGGGTTCCGAGGTCTTGTTCACGAGCCAGAGCGCCTGCAGATCCGAACACCGGTCGAGGTAGGGAATCGCCAGGTAAAGGCCCGCCGGCGCATCGTCGAGATAGCGATCGAGATTGGCCGCAGCGAGCCTGTCCGCAAGCAGACGCCGGCGGTCAGCCAGCTCGGCGAAGAGATCTTCGTCGTCTTCGTCGTCGTCCGGCCGGTACCCTGCAAAGGTTTCGAGCGCATCGCAGGCGGTGTAGAGCCGGGAATATCGATCGATGTCGGCCGCAAGCGCCACACTCACATCGGGGTGACACTGATCCACTACCCAGCGCTTGATATTGAACACCGCTGTTTCTGTCGACCTTGCCATATCCACTCGAATGTCATCAAAAGATTGCCGGCAGATGCGGGGAACCCGACATCAGGCGATCACGCACCACGACGCGCATTAAAGACCGACTTCCCTCGGGTCGAGCTTGGACATCGGCACCGCGCACTCCATGACGATCTCGAGCGCAGCGCCGGGATCGATGACCGCTTTCGACACATCCATCGCAGCCTGTATCGCGAGGCCATACGCGACGTGCCACTCGGACGGCCCGTTGCAATGCTTCTGAACGGCGGGCTGGATCAGCGACCAGAACGTCCTGATGTAGTCGACGGGCAGGTCCTTGACCGGTCTGCCCTCGGGAAAGCGCGGCACGCCGAAATCGGTGCCGCCGCAGGTCCGGCTGACATGCGCGAATATTGCGGACAGATCGGGGGGCGTGCCGCCCAGTTTGCGCGCGTGGCTCGCGCTCAGGGACCAGACCGAATACTGGCTCTCGGCCAGCATCTCGTTGAGCGCATCGCCAAAATAGAAGACGCGCCCATCGAGCGTTCTGACCACATGCAAAGGCGGCAATGCGTTCGCCCGCCGCGAATATTCGTCGCGTATGCCCATCTGGCAGGAGAAACCGGCAAGCGAGCCGAGCACACCGAAGAGCGTCTCCACCGGCACGCCCTGCCGGCTCTTGAGCAGCTTCATCAGCGTGCGCGAAATCTCCTTGCTGGCGGCTTTCACGCCGGCCATCGACGCGCAGGTCCGCTGTGCCGCGATGGCAGGCACTCTTGCGGCCCCTGACGAAGCCGGGCCGGACGAAAAGGTCTGTCGCACCGCCGCGGCCTTGCTGGCATCGACAGAGTCGGTTCGCACACTACGTCGCCTGCTGAACGGATTCTCGAACATCGCTTTTCCCTTTTTGGTGCATCGCATGCGCGGGTGTCGTCACTGGCCGTGGTACGAACCGGCTGCACCCGGCACTTACAACAAGACGATCAAGCTGGGCACGGCTTTCATTCGAAACGTCGTTTTATGCACATTGAATCTTCTGAACGACTTTCTGGAAGACACAAATGATACTAATCGGTCCACTTCGGCCGCTTGATCGCTTGAGACGGGCTGAGTCTGCCATCTGGCGTCACCAGTCGCATCTTTTATGGGATAACAAAGGAGAATTGAGCTTTGAAGTATCGTTTTTCGATACTGTGATGCGTGAATAGGACAGGTAGCCGGCATGGCGAAGCGCCGCGGCTTCACACGTCATCGCGGCCGATGACGTGTTCCTTCTCCAGCATTGGACATCCGCCGGACCATCACGGCGACGGCGCGTGGACACCTTGCGTCGTGCCAGTGACGACCGGGCACGATGCCGGTACCGCACGATCGAGCAGCACGGCCATGCCGCAGTCCGACGTGAACATACCGAGGTTGTCGTGCCCGATGCCTGGCACTTCGACCACTTTCTGCTCGAGACCGGACGGATGTCGCCGTTTCAGATAGTCGAAGTACGCGAGCCCGCGCGCGAGACGATAAGGGCCTTGCGCCATGGCGGCACAGGAGCGATCGATGAAATGCGTGTAAGGATCCGTATCGGCTTCGCCGAGCAGATACACGACATTGCGCGCAACATACCGCGATTCGAGATCCTGCGGATTCTGCGAGGAAACGTAGGTCGGCGCGGACTTGAGACCATATCGCCACTGCGTCGCACGAGGACAGGCATCGGCCAGACTGACCGGCCGTTCGTCGTCGAAGTACAGGTAGTTCGACGAATTTGCGACGACATAGCGGACCGAGACGCCGGCGCGAACCAGCGCTTCTCCCTCACGCCCCACCACGGCATACCGCTGCACGAACTGGGCACCCGCCGAATGACCGAGCACGACCACGGTCGACAACGCGGGGTAAAGACGCCGGTCGGCGAAATGCGCGAGCAATGCATCGAACGCCGTGAAGGAGCTGATCGCGCCAGGCTGGCGTGCCGGCTCGCCGCCTTTCCATCCCTCCTGCGTCCAGGCGAGCGTCGACGCGGGAAGCGCGAATGCCCGCGCATCGGATTCGGTCAAAAACTGCGGTGCGACGACCATCGTCCCTTCGCCGAGGGCACCGGCCTTTTCGAGGATCTTCTGCCCGGTTGCATAGTAGACGTCGGCATTTCTGAGCGTGCCGTGAACCACGATGAAGACGCGCTTCACATCGGGCGCAGTTTCATCGATCGGGCGACTGGCATAGATGGGCAGTACCGCGCTTGCCTCCGGTGTATCGACGGGTATGCGCTGATTCGCGACTGCCTTGACGGGCGCGTTGAGCACGTCGTGCTGGGAGGCTGCATGGGCGGGCCGGGCACCGCCCAGCAAGATTGCGCCTGCGAACCAGACAGCCATGAATAGCGCGATCGACAACCGCTTTCTGCTGGCCGGTCGCGCAGTAGCGGGCAAGGTTCGATCAACGACAACGGAAGTAAGTGGCATATCGGTGGCCCGCGGTCCTCGGTGAAGGGGATAAAAATAGTCACCGATACCGGGAAAATCGTCAATTCGGCTCGACGCACAACGCAGAATGCCACATCGGCAAGACCACGAACAAAACGGCCGCATGCACAAGGCAGGCGGCCGTCTCATTGCTTCACAACGCAGCGCAACGCATCTGCGCATTGCGCGAGACGCGTCACAGCGGGTCCACGTTTACTTCGACGACTCCAGATAACGCTTCACATCGTCGGCGGTTACTTTGCCGGTGCCGTTGCGGTCGATCGTCTTGAAGTTATTGGCCACGTAACCGAGCCCGGCTTGCTGCGCCTGAGCCTGGGTCATCGCGCCCTGCCCCAGCGCCGTCGACTTGAGGCTCGCATCGAGCCGCGCATCCGCTTGCTGGTCGAGCGTCGTACCGGTGGACGGTGTCTGCTTTGCCATCGGCAGGCGCGTCGGGAAAAACGGACCATCCACACCACCATGTCCGCTGGCATTCGCCGGGGCAACTGCCTGCGTGTCGCCGGCCGCATACGCGCCCGATACGACGCCGAGCAACCCCGCGATCAGGCAGACCCGCACTGTCATACGCATCGTCATTGTGTTTCTCCTGTTAGGCGCGAATACACAGCTACGCAGCTACGCAGTCCCGCAGCGCAAAACGTCGCTGCGCATTCGCCATGATTTAGTTTGCAGCGGCCTTCACCGCGCTCGACACAGTCGCCACATTCGTGGCAGCCGGCGTATTCGCAGGCGTCGCGTCGGGCCATGCGTTACCCAACCCGGCCAGCGTCGTCGCACCCTTCACTGCACCGCTCTGGTAGTACTGCACGAGGTCGGGCATCAATTGCTGACGCGAACCGTCATCGAGGTAAATCATGTGGCCGCCCGTGTATTCCTTGATCTGCACGTCGGCCTGCAGATTCGCCACCGTCTTCAGGCGAGCCAGTTCATGTTCGGTGTTGACGTACGGCGTAGCCAGGTCATGCCAGCCGTGCAGCGTCAGCACCTTCAGCGCGGGGTTCAGCTTGATCGCGGCAAGCAGGTCCGGCACCGTATCGGGCAACACCTGTCCGCCGTGCGAGAAGTCCCACGCGTTGATGACGTCGTTGTTCAACGGGACATACGTCGCATTCGGCGCCTTGTACTTGAGCACGTTCGGCATCTGCGTCGCGAGCACATTCGTGAACGGCGTCGAGATCAGGATGTCGGACGGATCGGAATCGCTTGCGAGTCGCGGGTCCGAATTCGGCAGCGACACGCGTCCGTCATACCGGCCGATCGTCGAACCCGGCACCAGCGACGTGCCATAGAACGCGTTGCCGAAATACGCATTCAGCGCGGATACCGACATGCCGGTCAGACTGCTCCACTGCGCATAGGTGGGCGAATCGGGGAAAATCGGATTCGGCACGAGCGGCGAGCCGGCGAATTCGAACGTCTGCCCGTACTTCGCGAGCGTGTCGTACTGGGTCGTGACGAAGCTGCTCAGTTCCGGCGCGTAAGCAAGCGGGCTCGCCGGCGCCGGGCTGACCTGGCCAAAGAACGCGGCGACTTGCGCAAACGACGGGAACAGACCGGCCATCGAATCGGTGCTGTATTTGAGCGCCGAAGTGTTGTCGCCGAAGGTCTGCGCGAGGTTCGGCATGCCAGAGAAGTAATTCAGAATCGGCGATTGCAATACGACACCGGTCAGATGCACGCCGGCCGTTTCGAGCGCGAGCGACAGCATCGCGGTACGCGGACCGCCATACGATTCCCCGTACAGGTAGGTCGGCGAACCGGCACGATGATTCGCCGCGATATAGCGCTTGATGAAGTCGCGCATCACGTTGACGTCCGGGTCCGCGCCCCAGAATGTCTTGTTGGTGTTCGGCAGGATCGCTTCGGACAGACCGGTACCGGGCGGATCGATAAACACCATGTCGGTGGTCGCGATCAGGCTTTCCTTGTTCGGCACTTCCGGATAGTTCGGCCAGTTGCCCATGTAGGGATCGGGCGTCGCGACCCGGGTCGGTGCAAACGAACCGAGGCGCAGCCAGATCGATGCCGATCCAGGGCCGCCGTTATAGAAGAACGTCACCGGGCGGTTCGAGCCGTCCTGGCTAGGCGCCGTGTAGGCCACATACGACATCGACGCTTCAGGCTGGCCCGACGGACTGGTTGCCGTCAGGTGACCCGTGGTCGTCGTGTAGGCGATGTTCTTGCCGCTGCCATCGGTCCATTGATGATATGCGACGGCGACCTGTTCATTGGCCTGCGCGGCATTCAATCCGTCGCCGGCCTTGGCGGAATAGGCGGTGTTGTCGACGGTCGGCTGATCGGCTGCGGTGTTGACATCGCCGCCGCAGCCGGACAGTGCAAGCGCGAGTGTCAACGCACTGACGCCGAGACCGATCTGCGTGACGCGTCCAAGCGGCTGACGGCGCCGGGTATGGCGCGCTGTCGACGTCGCAGATAGCGGGAGATAGTGGGAATCGTGGGTGCCTTGCATTGCTTCTTTTCCTCCTTGTGAGAGTGCCGTGTTTATCCAGCGTGCTTGCCCAGGCTCAGCCGCATGGACGTGCGGGAGCCTCCGCGCGAGCGGTGTCTCTGTGTATTAAGTATGTCTAGCTAATCTGCTTTTACTGGCCGCGACCGGAGTGCCGTGACGAACTGACAATCCGTCTCGCCTTGCGGGAGATCGCTTGGTGAACAACAGGTGGTGCCTTACCGGCCCTTACGAATTGAGCGTGACGATATCACAGGGTTTGTAATCGTTTGTCACATCTCGGTGGTAGGTATCGGCGGCAAAAATCGTGGTGATTTGAAAGTCGTTTTGCCTCAGCGGTTTAACGCTTTTATGCCCAGCAGAAGAGCGATTTCTTCTGAGCCGGATTCGACGTGCAACAACACGGGAAGAAAAAAATAAATCGCCCGCGCCTCTCTTGCAAGGGACGCGGGCGATTCAGGGAACTAGCTGCTGCAATCAATCAGGCTTCGACCAGTGCCTCGTCGCGCGGGCTTTCTTCTTCGACCGAGCTGCGGATCAGATGATCGAATGCGCCGAGTGCGGCTTTCGCCCCTTCCCCCACGGCGATCACGATCTGCTTGAACGGCACCGTCGTTACATCGCCGGCGGCGAATACGCCGGGCACCGACGTTGCGCCCTTCGCATCGATGACGATCTCGCCGTGCTTCGACAGATCGACAGTGCCTTTCAGCCACTCGGTATTCGGCACGAGGCCGATCTGCACGAACACACCTTCGAGTTCGACGTGTTTCGTCTCGCCCGATACGCGTTCCCGGTAGACGATACCGTTGACCTTGCGGCCGTCGCCGGTAATCTCGACGGTCTGAGCCTGCGTGACGATCGTCACGTTTGCGAGGCTGCGCAGCTTGCGTTGCAGCACCTCGTCGGCACGCAGTTGCGCGTTGTATTCGAATAGCGTCACATGGCTCACGATACCGGCCAGATCGATGGCCGCCTCGACACCCGAGTTACCCCCGCCGATCACCGCCACGCGCTTGCCCTTGAACAACGGACCATCGCAATGCGGGCAATACGCGACGCCATGATTGCGATACTCGCGCTCGCCCGGCACACCGATTTCGCGCCAGCGCGCGCCGGTCGCGAGCACGATCGTCTTTGCGCGCAGCACTGCGCCGCTCGCCAGATGCACTTCGTGAATGCGGCCTGGAATCAGCGCTTCGGCGCGCTGCACATCCATGATGTCGACTTCGTAGCTTTTCACGTGCTGTTCGAGCGCGGTCGCGAACTTCGGTCCTTCGGTTTCCTGCACTGAGACAAAGTTTTCGATGGCGAGCGTATCGAGCACCTGGCCGCCAAAGCGTTCGGCCACCACTCCGGTCGCAATGCCCTTGCGTGCCGAATAGATCGCGGCCGCCGCACCAGCCGGACCGCCGCCGACAATCAACGTGTCGAACACCGGCTTGTTCTGCAACGCTTTGGCTGCGCGTGCGCCAGCGCCGCTATCGAGCTTCGCGAGAATTTCCTTCACACCGCTGCGACCCTGACCGAATACCTCACCGTTCATGTACACGGTCGGGACGGCCATGATCTGGCGCGTCTCGACCTCGTCCTGAAACAGCGCGCCATCGATCGTGACCTGCTGGATGCGCGGGTTGATCAGCGCCATCACGTTCAGCGCCTGCACGACTTCCGGGCAGTTCTGGCACGACAGCGAAATATAGGTTTCGAAACGATAGTCGCCATCGAGCTCGCGAATCTGCTCGATCACCGCATCGTCGAGCTTGACCGGATGGCCGCCCACCTGCAGCAGCGCCAGCACGAGCGACGTGAATTCATGGCCGAGCGGAATGCCGGCAAAGCGAATACCCGTGTCCTTGCCCGGCTCGCCGATCGAGAACGACGGCTTGCGTTGTTCATCGCCGCGACGTTCGATAACCGTCACGCGTGCCGACAGCGACGCGACGTCGTTCAGCAGCGCGAGCAGTTCCTGCGATTTCGCACTGTCGTCGACCGACGCAACCAGTTCGATCGGCCGGGTGAGCTTTTCCAGGTACGTCTTTAACTGAGTCTTGAGATTGGCATCCAGCATGGCGATTTCGATTCCGTGGCGATGAGGGACAGCACGGCGTCAGCGCCGCGCAATGCAGTAGAGAAAGCGTGTGAATCAGCGGCGAACCGACGGCAGCGAGGCCGACGGACCGCTTGCGGGCGCGCCGCCAAACGACGCGCCGCATGAAGACTTGAAGCGCTTAGATCTTGCCGATCAGATCGAGCGAAGGCGTCAGCGTTTCAGCGCCCGGGGTCCACTTCGCGGGGCACACTTCGCCCGGATGCGCGGCGATGTATTGCGCGGCCTGCACCTTGCGCAGCAGTTCGCTCGCGTCGCGGCCGATGCCGTTGTCGTGGATCTCGCACAGCTTGATCTCGCCGTGCGGGTTGATCACGAACGTGCCACGCAGCGCCATGCCTTCTTCTTCGATCAGCACGTCGAAGTTGCGCGACAGCGTGAGCGTCGGATCGCCGATCATCGGATAACGGATCTTGCCGATCGTGTCCGACGTGTCGTGCCATGCCTTGTGCGTGAAATGCGTATCGGTCGATACGCCGTAGATTTCGACGCCGAGTTTCTGGAATTCGGCGTAACGGTCAGCCAGGTCGCCAAGTTCGGTCGGGCACACGAACGTGAAGTCGGCCGGATAGAACACGACGACCGACCACTTGCCTTTCAGGCTTTCTTCGGTGACCGGCACGAATTCGCCGTGGTGATAAGCGGTTGCCTTGAAGGGCTTGATCTGGCTGTTGATGATCGGCATTACTGGGTCCTTTATGGGAAGGGGTTAGAACATGGACGCAGTATGAAGGTGGCGCTTAATTTGTAAAAATTGATTGATTTCATTCAATCAATTGCAAAAAACTATAACTCGCCGAAACCCGCACCCAGCCTAGCCGATCGCCTGCAGTAGCTGCTGCCGCACGGCCGCCGTGATGCCCGGATGGCGCCCGCTTTCGAGCATGCCGATCACCCGCGCGGCCGGACGGAACGGCAGCGGCAACGCCACCACCGACCGCTCGCGTGTCCACGCGACGTGCTTCAGCAGCGGCACGATCGAGATGCCGACGTTCTGCCGCACGAGATCGATGATCGCCGCCACCGAATTGACCTCCAGCACTTCGTTCGGCTTCACGCGCATCCTGCGCAACGTCTGCTCGACTTTCGCCCCGGTATCCGAGGCGCGGTCGAAGCGCAGAAACGGCCGGCTTTTCAGCAGCGCCCCGACGTCCGCGTGTGCCGACGCGATCCGTGTGCTGGCGAGCAGCATCAGCGGTTCTTCGTAGAGCGGCGTCCATTGCACGCGTACCGGGATGTCGCGCTGCGGCTCGACCACAAGCACCGCATCGAGTTCACCCGCCTCCGCCTGCTCTGCCAGCGCGCCCGAGTAGCCGAGCACGAGCTTGACCTCGAGCGCCGGATGGCGCGCCTTCAGCGCCACCAGACTTTCAGTCAGAAAGCCCATTGCCGAAACGATCGCGCCGACCGTGATCGTGCCGGCGATTTCCTCCGTGGCATCGGCGTCGGCCAGCATCGCCTCGTAAGCCGCGACGATCCTGCGCGCGTGCGGTATCAGCGCGCGACCGGCCGGCGTCAGCGTGACGACGCGGCGCGAGCGGTCGAACAGCGGGCGTCGCAGTTCGTCTTCGAGTGCGCGCATCTGCTGCCCGACGGCGGCCTGGGTCAATGCGACGCGGTCGGCGGCCGCGGCCAGCGAGCCGTGCTTTTCGACGGCGAGGAAAGTACGCAGAAAACGGATCGTGCTCATTGGAAAACGGCTGGCGCCGACCTCTCAAAGCTAAAGAGTTATTTTATCTTTGGTAAAGATAAATCAATTAGTGTTTTTGAATGGGTGAATCCACAATAGCTGCACGACGTTCACTACTCCCTGCCCATCATGTCCAATCCCGCACACGAAACCCCCGGCGACGCCAACGCCCGCGCCCAGGCGCTATACGACTACGGCTCGACCACCGTATTCGCCAGCCGCAACGATCCGCGCTTCGCGTACACGCTCTACGTCCCGCCCGCCCTCCAGGCCCCGTCCAACGACGTCGAACTCGTTGTCGCAATGCACGGTACAGGTCGTCAGTTCATCGGCTATCGCGATGCGTTCGCGGAGTTCGGCCGCTGGAACAATTGCATGGTGCTGTGCCCGCTGTTTCCGGTCGGCGTACTCGGCGACGGCAATCGCAGCGGCTACAAACATTTGATAGAAGGCGACATTCATTACGACCGCGTACTGCTCGACATGATCGACGAGGTTGGCAGCCGCTACGGCAAGACCTTCGATAGTTTTGCGCTGTTCGGTTATTCCGGCGGCGGACAGTTCGTCAATCGTTTTGCCTATCTGCATCCGGAGCGCCTGTGGGCGGCGTCGATCGGCGCACCGGGCTCCGTCACGCTGCTCGACGCAGGGCGCGACTGGTGGGTCGGACTGCGTGGCTTCGAGCAGCGCTTCGGCAAGCGCTTCGATCTCGATGCGTTACGCCGTGTGCCGGTGCAGATGGTAGTCGGCAAGGCGGATCTGGAAACGTGGGAGATCACGTTTCAGGAAGGCGTCGGCAGCTACATGCCGGGTGCGAACGATGCGGGCGCAACGCGTCCCGAGCGGCTCAAAACGCTGCAGAAAACGTTCGAAGCCGCGGGCGTCAATGTGCAGTTCGACGAGTTGCCCAACGTTGCGCACAACGGGATGCAGGCCGTCGAAGCCGTGCAGGAATTCTTCGCGAAAACGTTGCGTGCGCGACGCGCACGAACGGTGCGATAGCAACGACATATCGCCCGCACGAGGCGCAAGAGGAGACAACCGATGAATCCCGATTCCGTTGCGGACGCACCCTCCCCGTCTTCGCCGGCGCGATCGCTCACGCCTCGCGAGATGCGTCGTGCAATCGTCACATCGGTGCTCGGTAACGGCTTCGAGTGGTTCGACTTCATGGCCTACGCGTACTTTGCGAAAGTCATCGGTCAGGTGTTTTTTCCCGGCGGCAACAGCATTGCGTCGTTATCGCTTGCGCTCGCAACATTTGCGCTTGGCTTCGTGGTGAGGCCGTTCGGCGGCGTGCTGCTCGGCATTTACGCGGATCGTGCCGGCCGCGCCCGCGCGTTCTCGCTGCTGATGCTGATGATGGCCACCGGCACGCTATTGCTCGGACTCGCGCCGGGCTACGCGACGATCGGCATCGCCGCGCCGCTGCTGGTTCTGCTCGCGCGGCTGATACAGGGTCTTGCGATAGGCGGTCAGTTCAGCATGTCGGCGGTTATCGTGGTGGAGAGCGCGCCGCCCGGCAAGAAGATGTTCTACGGCAGCTTCAACATGTCGGCGCAGGCGCTTGCGACGCTGCTGTCGGCGGGTCTCAGCTATCTGCTGACCGACCACCTCAGTACCGCTGCACTGACCAGTTGGGGCTGGCGCGTCCCGTTCCTGATCGGCACGCTTGTCGGACCGCTCGGCTTCTATATTCGTCACCGGGTCAGCGAATCGCCCGAGTTCGACGCGCTACGCAAACTGCCACGTGAAAAGACAGTGGGACTCGGCGCCGCGCGCAACTTCATCGACAAACAGGGTGACGCCGCGCTGTGCGCGATCGGCGTGATGGTGATCGGCACGGCGTCGAGCTATCTGTGGAACGCGTATATGCCGGTGTACGTCGAGCGCCAGTTGCATCTGCCGATGAAGTGGGCGTTGTTCGGCACGTTCGTCGCGAGCAGTCTGAACTTCGTGCTGTTTCCGTTTGCAGGGAAACTGGTGGACCGCATCGGTGCTTATCGTCTGTTTTACCCGGTCGTGATTACGTGGGCTGTATGCACGCTGCCGTTGTTCTGGTTCATCGTATCGGCGCCGTCGGCCGGCAGACTACTGACCGCGCAGATCGTCGCGGCGCTGTTTCAGGTCGCGATCGCGGCGGGGCATCCGGGCATGCTCGCCACACTGTTTCCGGCGCACGCACGCACGACCGGCGTGGCGCTCTCGTACAACCTTGCCGTTACGCTGTTCGGCGGCATGGCGCCGCTCACGGTAACGCTGCTCACGCAGCAGACCGGCAGCCGTTTCGTTCCCGCCTTCTATGTGATTGCCGCCGCGTTGATCTCGCTGGCACTCGTGCGCTTCACGCGGACCGGCCAGGCCGCGCTCGCGGCCGATCGCGCTCGCCGTGCAGAGCGCGTGAAAACGACCTCACTGACGGCATTCCCTGCCGATTAACTGCTGCTGCAGCCCCCACAACTGCTTGAGCAACTGCTCGAGCTACAACTGCTGCCCGAGCTACAGCTACTGCCGGAACTGCAACTGCTGCCGGAGCTGCCCGAGACCGTGCCAGCAGATATCGCGCTCGCCGGCGCCAGAGAAAAATTTCTTGCGTACGCGCTCCACGGCGTGCCGAACAACGCAGCCGAACCGATGATCGCCGTTTGCCAGAGAACCACCTCCGGGCCGGGCGCGCGTCCGCGGCTCGCGCCGTCCAGCACGATCGGCCGCAGTATCGCCCGGCCGGCCGCCGACACACCGCCGCGCCCGATGCCCACCAACCGCCACAGCAGCAAGCGGTACGCGATATAAAAGCCGACGAGGCTCAGCAGCAGTAAACCGATCGGCCGGCCTCGTTCGATTCCGACGCCCGCCTTGATCACGCCGACCAGCACCACAACCAGACACAACGCACTCGCGAACCGCTTCAGGAGCCGCATGTCGCCCTTGCCCCACCACCAGCCCGCCGCACCCATCCGCTGGGTCAAGTCAGGCTCGCGCTGCGCGATCCGCCGGCATAGCGTCGTGTAACTCGCACGTCCGTTAACCATGTAGCGCAACCAGTTCATCTCGCCCGCGTACACGCTGCTCTCCTGCTGCTTGCCAACTACTACGTCGGGCTCGTGGCGGCGGCTTCTATCGAGCGTGATCAGTTCCTCATGCATCATTTCGAGAATCGCCACGTGTGCCATGCGCGCCGTACCGCCGAGCATGTAGGCCGCTTCATGCGGCAACGGCCGGCCCGCGTTCGGTGATCCACCTGCGGGTCCCGAGCGATAGCGCAGATAGACGATGCGATGCACGATCCACAGCAGTGCCAGCGCGGCAACGCAGAACATCAGGTAGAAATGCAGAAAGGCCGGGCCGGCGTAATCGAATATGTTGTTTTGTTCGACGTAAGCGCAACTCGTCAGCGCAAGCAGTGCGGTTGCCGCGCTCATCGTTCGGTGCGATGCGCACAACGATCGCACGGCTGCACGCAGATCGTTGCCACTTTTTGCATGTTGTGCGGCAGGCCGCGGCCAGATGTCTTCGGGCGGCGATTCGCCAAAAGTTTGCGTGTAGCTATCGAGCGTCTGCGCGTAAAGCGATGCATAGGCAACGGCCTCACCCGCAGCACCGTTACCGGGCTCGTGATGCAGCGGTGCGCCCAGGACACGATCGCAAAACACTCCCCAGTACTCGCGCGTGTACTCGAGATGTAAATGCCAGACAGCGTCGATGGCTTTCGACGGTGTCGCAACATGCGCGGCTGTCTGCGTGAGAAACACGAAGCGCTTGTACTCGACGATCACGCGCAAGGTGTGTTCACGCGACCACCCTTCGCGTTCGGCGAGACGCCGGCTGAACGGCAGCGCGGTATCGGGCACATCGAGACTGTAGGCTTCGAGGCGCTGGTGGAGCGCATCGAAGTCAGGTGATATCGGTGGCAGAGAACCGGCGGGACGGGCTGGCGCGCGTGTCATCGGCATGGCTCCTGATCCGCGCACCCGCCGCGTGGCGCGACGCACGCGAGCGGATGCACGGATCGTATCGACGGGGTCTGGGACGGCATCCGGCTACTGCCGGTTACCGGTTTGCCGGCATTGTCACATACCCGTCGAAGGGTACCGATGGTTCGCTTATCGTTCGCTTACGGCCGAACAGTTACGGCAGCAACTGGTCCAGCAGCGGCGACGCAAAGATCCGCTGCGGATCGTACTGGTTGAGCGTGTTGTGCGCCGTATCCCAGTTGCTCGTAGCCGGCTGACCGTCGCGATACAGGTTGGGAATCGTCGTACCGAGCATCGTGCTGTCCTGCCACGCGGCGCTGTTCGTGTAGGCCCAACCCTTCGACCATTCCGGGCGCACCGTTGCGTATGAACCGGTGTAGTTCGACAGCATCCATTGCTCGATCTCGCGATAGAACTGGTCCGCGAGCGGCGTGCCCGGCAGCGTCAGGATATCGAACCAGACAGCGGTGTCCCATTCCGGATGATCGGGACGCGGCTTGAGCGCGGAAATCGTTGGGACTACGGCACCGGCGCCCGCATCCGCCGGTTGATCGAGTCCCGTCACGCGGATTTCGACCGGCCCGTTCATCGGATATTCGTTGAGCGCCTGATACGCACTGATGCGGTTCTGATAGAACTGCACGAACTCGTTGATCGCGCGCTGCACATTGGAGCGACTCGTGAGCACCGTATAGCCGTTGGCCGTGACACGCAGCGTCGTCGGGCGAATGTATTCGAGCACCGTGCGCGACCAGCCCCAGATGTCGCCGCTCCCCGTAAGCGCGAGACCGGCCGTCGTGATCCCCAGTTGCGTTTGTCCGAACAGTGGCGTCAGGTATTGCTCACCGCCGATCACGATCTTCGAGACCAGATCCGACAACGACTGCGGAATCGAGTCCGAGAACGGATAGTTGTATGGACCGGTGACCGCGCGCGACGAGGACGGCTGGGTCGGTGCCACCGTCCAGACCTTGAGCCAGGGATTGGTCGTAAACGGAAACCAGATCGCTTCCATCCGGCCCGTCTGATTGAGGAACGATTCGACTGTACGGCCCGTGGAACCCGCTGTTGCAAACAGTTCGGTCGACGGAATGTTGGTGAAGCTCTGGCAGCGCAAGCGCTGATTCGGGCCCACTTCGAGCGTGGCTTCGACAATGAACGCGCGACCGACGTGTGTGAGGAAAGCGCCGATATCCGGGTCGGTGCGCTGGAAGGTACGCAACACGTACTGCTTCTGGCCAGCGTCGTAGACCACTGCGGTCAGCGATTGCACGAGGTTGCTAAGCGAACCGTAGGTGTTACCCGGTAGTTGGGATTCGCCTGTCGCGGGCACGGCGGTGCCGTGCGCATCGATTGCGAGTGCGCCGCCCAGTGTGATGTCGCCGGGTGCGGGTGCGGCCGTGACGCCGAGGTTGTACTGCTCGAGCGTGGCGAGCAGCGATTCGAGCGACACACCGGTTTGCGCGGTGACACGTGCCGGGGTTGTCGTCGTATCGACGGTAACGGCTGTCAGCGATGCCGTCGTATCGAGCAACACGATTTGCGCGCCCGTGCTGGTGGGATCGATCGTCAGCGGCGACCAGTTGTGCATGTGGCCGCGCGGCCGGACACGGTATCCGTTCGCACTCGCCCAGTTGACGATCGTGACGACGTCGGCAGGCGACGTCGGCGCGGCTGTCCACACGTTCGACACCACGATCTCGCCGCTCCAGTTCTGGAATGCCTGCTGGGAAAGCGGAATGTTCGCCGGAAAATTCGGCGGTGTTGCCGGAGCGGATTGCGCATTCGCGGCAATCTGATAGATCGGCGTCCAGCCGGCAACTACGCCGGCGGCCGCAAGTTTGGCCATGTTCGACAGGAACGCGCGGCGGGACGGATCGGATTCTTCCTGGATTAAGTCGCTCATCGTTTTTTTCGTCTCGTTCAAAGTTTGAATGGGTTATGCGACATGTGAGTCGATCTAACTGGCATGCGACACCAGCGTGACGCATTCAGGGACGCTGACACGCTGCCGGATCCGCTGATCGATTGAGCAGCGGGCCGGTAGAGGTAACCGTTCAGACTTTCCCTGAAGGCTGTCAGGGCGAAGCGTAAGGACGCCCGATCATTGCCGATGCAAGACGCCTCATGCGTGACGCATTCGGAGTCAAGCTTCTGGGCGGATCGACGATAGCAAGACTTGATGGAGGGCGAAACCTATCAAAGTAGACAGCGTACGTGACAGGTCGGCCGCTTGAGGACGCGCGTTATGCGAATTCGTTTGTAACGTTCGCGAGTATTTCAGGCGAGGCGTTTATTCGTCGCTTTCGCCTACGATTTGAGCGTGCAGATTGAATATTTCGTTCATCGGTTGCCAGAGTCCCGCACCCTGCGCATCGGCGAGCGGCCGCTGGAATGTCGCCATCAACTGCTCCCATTCCTTCACGCGCGGATGACTGCTCGCGGTCACGACGAGCTGTGCGAGATCGAACGACGGAGACGTTTCGATCAGCATCGTCAGGCGGTTACCGCGTCGCCAGATCGTCATGTCATGAATGCCCGATTGCCGCAGATGTTCGAGCACCTCGGGCCACACTGCGCAATGGTAACGATCGTACTCGGCGATCGAAACAGGATCGTCGCGCAGATCCAGCGTCAGGCAATGGCGCAACATCGTGTTCTCCGTTTGCGTCAGGTCATGCGGCGGCCTGGTGGTCGACATTCAGATGCACGTGCTGTGTCGCGTTTATCGCATCCCAGTCCCAGTCGATACCGAGCCCTGGTTCTTGCGGCGCAACGGCAAAGCCGTCCTCGATCTGCACACGCCGGCCCGTCAGTGTGTCGAGCTGCGGAATGTACTCGACCCACGTCGCATTAGGTACGGCGGCGCACAGGCTCACGTGCAGTTCCATCAGGAAATGCGGGCAGATATCGACGTTGAGTGCTTCCGCGACGTGGGCAACCTTCAGCCACGGCGTAATCCCACCGACGCGCGCGACATCGGCCTGCACGATCGCGCAGGCGTCGGCCTTCAGGTACTCGCCGAACTGCCCCGCGTGATACAGCGATTCGCCGATCGCAACCGGCACCGATGTGGACAGGCACAGACGCCGGTGGGCGTCGAGGTTCTCGGCCGGCATCGGCTCTTCGAGCCACGCGAGACGCAGCGGTTCGAACGCGCGCGCGCGACGCAGCGCTTCGGCGAATGTGAAGCCCTGGTTCGCATCGGTCATCAGTTCGAAGCCGTCGCCGACCGCTGCACGCACCGCTTCGAGCCTGCGCACATCCTCGGATAGATGCGGGCGCCCCACCTTCAGCTTCGCACCACGAAAGCCGTCGGCCTGCGCCTGTAAGGTCTGCTCGACGAGTTCGCCTTCAGACAGATGCAACCAGCCGCCCTCGGTCGTGTAAGTGCGGATGCGCTGCTTCGCACCGCCGGCCGCGACCCACAGCGGCAATCCCGCGACACGCGTATTGCGATCCCACAGCGCGGTATCGATCGCGGCAAGAGCCAGACTCGTGATCGCGCCCACGGCTGTTGCATGCGTGTGGAAGAACAGGTCGCGCCAGATCGCCTCGTATTCGGCGGGACGACGTCCGATCAGTTGCGGCGCGAGATGATCGCGCAACAGCGCAACGATCGACGAACCGCCCGTGCCGATCGTGTAGGTATAGCCAGTGCCGGTACTGCCGTCGCTACAACGCAGGGTCACCAACACGGTTTCCTGCACGACGAACGACTGGATCGCGTCGGTGCGTTTCACTTTAGGCTGCAGGTTGATCTGGCGGATCTCGACCGCATCGATTGTCGTCATGAGTGCCCTCTTCTTTTGCGCTGCGCCTAGCCCTTCACACCGCCGAGCGTCAGGCCGGCGATCAGATGCTTTTGCACGATGAATGTCAGGATGATGGCCGGCACGATGATGACAACCGCCATCGCGCACATACCGGCCCAGTCGACCGAGAACTGCGCGGTGAAGTCCATCAGGCCGACCGGCAACGTCTTCGTATCGGGGCTGCGGCACAGTTGCGTCGCGAGTGCGAATTCGTTCCAGCTCGTCAGAAACGCGAAGATCCCGGCCGATGCGATGCCCGAGCGCGCAAGCGGTAACTCGATGCGCCAGAACGCCTGCCAGCGGTTGCAGCCGTCGATCTGCGCCGCCTGCGACAGCTCGATCGGCACTTCGCGAAAGAATCCATCGATCAGCCACACGGTGAACGGGACATTCATCGCGAGATACACGATGATCACGCCGATGCGCGTGTCGAGCAGACCGGTCCACGCCCACAGCATGAAAACCGGCAGCGACAGCGCGATGCCGGGAATCGCACGCGTCAGCATCAGCAGCACGAAGAACACGTTCTTGCGGCGAAATTCGAAGCGCGCGAACGCATAGCCGCCCAGCACACCGACGACGAGCGCGGCCGCCGTGCTCACACACGAAATGATCACGGAGTTGACGAAGTACTGCCGCACTGGCAGCGAAGCCATCTGCCCGAAGCCGAACATGCTGCGGAAGTTGTCGAGCGTGTAGCTGCTGGCCGCGAACGGCGACTGGTTCGACAGGATCGCGACGTTCGAGCGGAACGCATTCAGCACGACCCACAGCCCCGGCAGACAGATGATCGCCATCACGACGAACACACCGAACCACAAACCGAAGGTTTTCAGCCACTGGCGCGGCGCACGTTCATCGTGTGGCTCTGCTGCGCGCAAAGAGAGATCGCTCATGATGTCAGGCCGGCCCCATATGCCGGCGTGCGGCGTTCAGTTTGCGAAAGAAGTACAGCGTGAAGAGAATCGATACCAGCACCGACACGTACGCGATCGCGTTGGCATAGCCCATGCGCGAATCGTCGTAGGCAATGCGTCCGACCATCGTCCACAGCAGTTCGGTGCGGCCGCCCGGGCCGCCGTTGGTCATGATCCGCACGATGTCGTAGGCCCGGCCGACGTCGAGCGAACGGATCGTCATCGCGATGTAGATAAACGGCATCAGGTACGGCAGCGTCACATAGCGAAACGTCTGCCACGGCGAGCAGCCGTCCACCTTCGATGCCTCGATCGGATCTTTCGGCAGCGCCATCAGACCGGCGAGCAGAATCACCGCGAACACCGGCGTCGAGTTCCATACTTCGGCTGCAATCAGCGATGCCAACGCAGTGTGCTCATCGACGAGAAACGGAATCGCGTTCTTCACGCCGAACACCGATTGCAACAGGCTGTTGATCACGCCCGTGCTGTCGTTGAGCATGAACTTGAACTGAAAGCCGACCAGCACCGGCGAAAACATCATCGGGAACATCATCACCGTGCGCAGTGCGCGCTGCCCGGTCGTGACGCGGTTCAGCAGCAGCGCGATGCCGAGGCCGAACAGCAGTTCGAGGTTGAGTGCGACGGTCAGGAACAGCACGGTGCGCCCGAACGCAGCCCAGAAGTCGCCGTTCGAAAACGCCCTTAGATAATTGCGCAGACCGATTACATGCCACAACGTGTCCGGATCGGTGAGCCGGTACGACGTGAAGCTCGTGTACAGCGAGAACAGCAGCGGCAGTACGACCACGATCGCCACCGATACGAACGCCGGCAACAACAGCCTGGCCGGCAGCGACAGACGGCTACCGAATGCACGCAGGCCACCGGCGGCGCCCGATACGCGTTGCGAGTGAGTCGGCAAGTCTTCGCCGCTGCGAGGTTCGACGTTCATCATCAGTCGCGCTCAGTCATTATCGGCTGCGTCCTGCATGATGTCCGACACGCGCTTCGCGGCATCGTTGAGCGCCTGTGCCGAGGTCTTGTCGCCGATGATCGCCTTCTGCAATTCAGGCCACAGCGCGTTCGAGATCTCGTTCCATTGCGCAATACGCGGCGGCGTGAACGAATCCTCCTTCGCGGCGGTGCTGAACACGGCAATCGCGTTAGCCATGAACGCATCGTGTTTCGCATCGAACTCCTTCGCGGCATCACGCTGCGCATCGAGCCGTGACGGAATCGTGCCGAGGCGTGCTTCGACCATCTGCGAATCGTGACTCGTCAGGAACTGAATGAAGCTTGCCGCGACTTCAGGTCGGTCGCAGGTTTTCGTAATCGAGAAGCTGTGCGAACCCGACCAGCCCGGCCGACGATTGCCCGCTCCGAGCGGTGCGCGCACCACACCGACCTGGCCCGCGAGCTTCGATGTCTTGGGGTCGTTGTAGAACGACGCGAAGCCCGGCCAGTCCATATCGAGCGCGACCTTGCCAGCCGCGAAATTGTTGCCGAGGTCGTCCCATACATAACTCGGCGCGCCCTTCGGCACGGCCCCGTCCTTGTACAGATTGACGAACCAGTCGAGCGTCTTCACGCCGATCGGCGAGTTGAAGACCGGGTGCATCTTCGCGTCGAGCAGCTGGCCGCCGTTTGCCACCAGCAGCGAATAGAACGTGCCCGTCAGCGCTTCGTCCTTGCCCGGAAACTGCGTACCATAGAAGTTCGGCGCCTTCGTGAAGAACTTCGCCTGCTGGGTGAATTCGGCGTAATTCGTAGGCGGTGCGAGCGCCTTGCCGAACTGCTTGCGATACGCGGCCTGGTTAGCCGGATCGTCGAATGCGACCTTGTTGTAGTACAGCGCCTCGACATCGGTCGAGCGTGGAATCTGCACCAGATGTCCCTTCACTTCCGACTGTTTCAGCAGGTTCGGCGCAAACTGCGCCAGATAGTCGGCTGGGAACAACCCCTTCAGGTCGCGGAAGATCGGATACTGCGCGGCGAAGTTCGTATGGTTCGAGGACACGCAGTAGTCGATGTGATTCGATGCGATGTCCTGCTTCAACTCGCGGTCGAGTTCGAAGTGACTCTTGCGCGACACGATCTCGACCTTCGCGCCGGTCTGTTTTTCCCACAGCGGAATGCGCGTATACAGTGCTTCGTATTGCACGCCGCCGATCAGTTTGACGCGCAGCGTGTAGCCCTTGTATTCGTTGTCGGCACGCGCGACGCCGGCCGACACGATACCCGCCAGCGCGAGTAGCGAAACCGCGACGCGTACGATCGCGCCGCTCCTGGCTGTCTTTGTCTTCCTGATGTCCCGCATGGCGTGTCTCCTGATGTCGTTATATGAACGTCGGTTCGTCGTGCTCGTCCTGATGATGTCGATGTGCGCGCGTTACCGCAGCCGGCGCCCGCTGTCCGGGTCGAACAGAAACACGTGGCCGGGCGCAGCGCGCAGCCGCGCGAGTGCACCAGGTCGCAGTCCGGACCGCCCGTTGACCGTCACGCAGCACGGCGCGCCGGCGACCGCGCCGAACAGTTCGGTGGCCGCGCCAGTCGGTTCGACGACGTTGACGGTAAACGCGAAGCCGTCGGCGTCGCTCAACTCGAGATGCTCGGGCCGCATGCCGATCGTGACCGACTGGCCGTCGGCGGCATGCACGCGCGGTGCGGGCAACATGACGTCGCCGATGCGTACGCGCGCGCCGTCGGCGGTACTCGCGTAGTGACCGGTGAACAGATTCATCGCCGGCGAGCCGATGAAGCTCGCGACGAACAGATTGTCGGGATCGTCGTACAGGTCGAGCGGCGCACCGACCTGCTCGATCGTGCCGCCGTTCAGCACGACGATGCGATCGGCCATCGTCATCGCTTCGATCTGGTCGTGCGTCACGTAGACCGTGGTCGCCTTCAGCCGCTGATGCAACGCGCGGATTTCTGCACGCATCTGCACGCGCAGCTTCGCATCGAGATTCGATAACGGCTCGTCGAACAGAAACACCTTCGGGTCGCGCACGATCGCGCGGCCCATCGCCACACGCTGCCGCTGGCCACCGGACAGATGTCGCGGGTAACGGTCGAGCAAGTTCTCCAGCCCGAGGATCGAGGCCGCCTCGCGTGCCCGCGAGTCGATCTCGGCGGGCTTCAGCTCGCGCAGCTTCAGGGCGAACGTCAGGTTCTCCAGCACGCTCATGTGCGGATACAACGCGTAGTTCTGGAACACCATCGCGATGTCGCGATCTTTCGGCGGCAGATTGTTCACCACCCGACCGTCGATCAGGATGCGTCCACGCGTCACCCCTTCGAGTCCGGCAAGCGCGCGCAGCAGCGTCGACTTGCCGCAACCGCTTGGGCCCACCAGCACGAGGAACTCTCCGTCGCGCACGGTCAGATCGATCTGCTTGAGCACCTGGACGGCACCGAAAGACTTCTGCACCTGCTCGAATGCAACCTCGGCCATCCGGCGTCTCCTCCTTCTGCGTTCGTGTCGTTGCCCAGTTCGTCGACTGGCCGGAGCCGGTTTTTCCCACGCCGGATCATGCTCATCGAGTCATGCCTGATATTTTATTCGTAAAATTTGATTTTATATTTGAAATTATTCTTAGTGTTTTCCCCAGCGTGCCGGCGCCGGTAGCCGGCATGAAACGCGCTCTACAATCACGTCATCGCTGCCGCCGTCGCCGCAGCCGTGCCATTGAAGGGAGTCACGTTGGACACCACGCGTTATTCGGCCCCTGCGCTCGAAAAGGGCCTCGACATCATCGAGCTGCTTGCCGGTCATCCGGAGGGGCTGTCGCTCGTCGAACTGGGGCGCGCGCTCGGCCGCACGACCGCGGAAATTTTCCGCATGGTCGTCACGCTGCAAACGCGCGGCTATCTGGTGGCGATCGGCGAGCGCTATGCGCTGTCGCTGCTGCTGTTCCAGCTTGCGCACCGGCATCAACCGGTGCGCTCGCTCGTGTCGACCGCGTTGCCGCTGATGACCCAGCTGGCCGACGAGGTCAAGCAGTCGTTCCATCTATGCGTCTATCAGGCGGGGCGTGTGCTGATCGTCGCGGGTGTCGAGAGTCCGGAGCGCTGGGGGTTTTCGCTAAAGGTCGGCACGCTGATCGGCATGACCGATACCGCGTCGGGCCAGGTGCTGATGGCATTTCAGGAAGAAGTGGAGCGCCAGCAGATGTTGAGGCTGCACGTGCCTGTGGATGGCGAGCAGACCGTCGATGAAAAGACACTCGCGCACGATCTTGCGCAGATCAGGCAACGCGGTTTTGCCCGCATGCAGAGTCGTCAGGTTAAAGGCGTGCGCAATCTTGCGTACCCGGTGTTCGGTCGCCACGGCCATGCGATCGCGACGCTGACTACGCCGTATATCGAACGCATCGACAATGCACCCGTGCCATCGATGGCGGAAGTCGGCACGCGGATGAAAGAGGCCGCGCAAACGCTGACGTCATTGATGGGGCTCAATGTGTATTGGGAGAGCGGGCAGACCGAAGCGGAGGGATAACGGCAGTTTGGCTGACGTGTCCCACTGTCGTGATAAGGCGTTGACGTCAACCACGCACTGCGAGTGGTTGCGTATTTGTCTCGGTGCGTGGCCGCCGACTCGTGCAGTCAGGTCCGCCAGCGTATGAATGCCCATGGAATTCAAGGTATCCACATACTCTTAATCGCTCCACTCGATCTACACGAGTGCAGTCGACCTGCGCTACCGAAGCGAATTGCATCAAATCCAGAGGGACCTCCCCCCTGTTGCAATGCTCCATCAATTTGCGCCCCACAAGCCCAGGTTGCCCAGACTCGCCGCAAGCCTGAGTCGTGCGGTATGCCATTTAGATACGGCTAGCACACGCTGTTTCTGTGCATCAGCGAGCGCCGTCTGCGCGTTCAGCAGCTCGGTGAATGTGCCGACGCCCGCCTTGTAGCGACCGCGGGATATCTCGAGCGAACGCTGTGCATCGGCGAGCAGATCCTTCGAGTTATCCAGATTCATCGTGTCGGTCTGCAGGCTCTGGTAGCTCTTCCACACGTCGAGCGATACCTGGAGTTCGGTATTCTGTAGATCGGCTTCCTGCGCATCGACCTGTGCCTGTGCCTGCGCGACACGATAGCCTGACGCGAATCCTTCGAACAGCGGGACCGTAACTTGAATACCGATCGCACTGCCACGGCTGGCGGTGACCGGAATCGACTGTGGCTGTTGCTGATACGAAGGGTTGTTCTGGGTCAGGCTGCTCCTGAGTGAGATCGTCGGACGTCCTTGGGCTCGTGCCGCATCAACATTGGCCCGCGCCGCATCGAGTCTTGCACGGGCGGCCACCAGTTTCGGCTGTCGCGTTTTCGCCTCATCGATCAGTTGATCCACGCCTTGCCCAAACTCACCGTGGTCCATGACCGGCTCAGACGCAGCGATCTGAACAGGCGTATTCGCGTCCAGCCCCATGACGACCGCCAGCGTACCGGCTGCCGCGCGCGCGTCGCCCTCAGCACTTACGCGGTCGAGCACCGCGCGCCGATACGATGTCTGTGCCTGCAACTTGTCGCTCAATGTGCCGGCGCCTGCATCGTGTTTCGCCGTGGATTCCTTGAGGCTCTCCTTTGTGATTGCTTCGGTCTTCCGTGCGGCGTCGACCGATGCCTGCGAATCGCGGACAGCATACCAGGCCCGGGCTGCATCGAAGAACACGTTTTGCAATGCGTCGTCCTGCGACGCATTGGCTGCGGCAAGGAGCAGACGAGCCTGCCGTAGCGCGGCACCGCGCTTGCCAAAATCGAACAGTACCCAGCTCAGGTTCAGCATCCCGTACCGGTTGGACGAATTCTGCGAGTTCCGCTGCGAACCGATGCCGAAAGCGCTGTAGTCATAGGTTGTCGACAGTGTGTTGCGCTCATAGCCGCCGGTCGCACTCAGTGTGGGCAGGTAAGCCGCTTCGCTCACGCCCACAGCGGCTGCCTGTGCGCGGGCATTCGCCCACGCCTGTCTCGCCTGCGGGTTCGCACATACCGCCCGAAGAATCGCGACCTCCAGTTCAAGCGGGTAATCGGAGGCATCGGCCATGCACGACGCTTTTTTCAGCAACGGCGCGGCCGGGGTGCTGGACACAAGCGTGCGCGTTCCGTAAACGTCAGGCCATTGCGCATTGGCAGATTGCGGGGCGAGCAACGCGGAAAAACACCAGACGATCAGAACAATCCGGGACATTGCACTACCGCCCCGCAGCAGGTCGCGCTTCGACGAATGAAGGCGAAGCAACTGGCGCAACGAGCGAAGAAGCGGGCTGGTCGAATACCACCTTGCCACCGTCCAGCATGATGACGCGCGACGCGGACGCAATGGTCTCCGGGCGATGCGCGATGATAATGCGGGTCATCCGCAACGCACTGATCGCAACATTCACCTGTTGCTCGCGCTGCAGGTCCAGGTGGCTTGTGGCTTCGTCAAGCAGGAGAATCCTCGGCCGCTTGTAGAGTGCCCGGGCGAGCAACACACGCTGCTTCTGCCCGCCGGAAAGCACCGTTCCCATATCCCCAACGAGCGTGTTGTAGCCCATCGGCATCGCGACGACGTCGGTGTGAATCGCGGCGAGCTGCGCACATTCAGCTACCTGCTGAAGATTGGCCTGCCCATCGAAGAAGCTGATGTTGTCCGCAATCGAGCCGGCAAACAGCACATCGTCCTGCAGAACGGTACCGACGAGCGAGCGTATCCGTTCAATGCCGAGCCGGTCCATATCGACACCGCCGATCCGGACCTTGCCGCCTGTCGGCTCGAGAATACCAAGCAGCACATTGGCAAAGGTGGTCTTGCCACATCCGGATGGTCCGACGATCGCCACCGATTCACCCGCTTCGATCCTGATCGACACGTCCTCGAGCACGGTCGGCTCACCGTCGGCGTAACGGAAGCTTAGATTGACTGTTTCGATGCAGGGCTCAAGCGAGTCGACTTCGCCAGGTACGTAACGTGGAGCGACTAGCGGCTCGGACGGTGTGAACACGATGTCGGCGAGCCGCTCGCCCTGTAGCTGCAGCATCCTGACCTCAAAGAACCGGTCGATCAGACTGCCTACACGGCTGCCGAACTGATCCTTGTATGCGGTGAATGCCATCAGCACGCCGACGGTAAACTGGCCGTCCATCACGAACCGCGCGCCGAGCCAGATGACCAGAAGGCTCTCGATGCCGAACAGCAGGCCATTCACCTGCTGATACAGTAACTGCAGCTTCTGTGCATGCAGACCGGCATTGATCTGGTCAACGAGCAGCGTGAGCCAGGCGGAGCGGCGTTCGTCCTGGCGGTTGAACAGCTTGATCGTCTTGACGCCGCGGACTGTTTCCAGAAAGTGGCTCTGCTGTTTGGCCGCATGGACGATCTGCTCTTCGGTTGCACGCAGTAGCGGCCGGTACCAGAGCCAGCGAAGCAACCCGTAGAGCAGCATCGCCCCGATCGCAATCAGACCCAGCACGGGGCTGTAGACAAACATCATGCCGAGCGTGGCGATGGTCATCACACCGTCGATCACTGCGCTCAGAAACGATGTGGTCAACGTCTGCTGGATTGTGTCTACCGCTCCAAAGCGGGAAATGACATCGCCAAGATGCCGACGCTCGAAATACTGCACGGGCAAGCTGAGCAGGTGCGTGAACACGTTTGCCCGCCATTGCAGGTTCAGTGTTGTGCTGAAATACATCAGCACCCAGGCACGGATCGCACTGGTGGCCTGCTGCATCAGAAGCAGAAGACCGAACCCGAGTGCAAGGACGGTCAACAAGTCCCGGTCCGCGCTCACGATCACCAGGTCGATCACCCATTGCAGGAAGAATGGCGATACCAGCGTGAACACTTCGAGCACCAGTGCGAGAAGCAGTATCTGGCCCAGCGAGTGCTTCAGGCCCGAGATGGGGCCAAACAGCGTCCGGAGTTTGATAGGGGGCTTTGCTTCGCGCGGCCTGAACCCGCCCGACGGCCAGAGTTCGAGTGCCACCCCGGTGAACGAACGAGATACTTCGTCAAGTGAGAGCCTGCGAACACCATGGGCTGGATCGTGAACGGTGACACTCCTGCCACTGACTTCCTGCAACACGACGAAGTGATTGAAGTTCCAGTGCAGGATGCACGGAAGACGCAACTGTCCCAGATGATCGAGATCGAGCTTGAGTGCACGACTGCCGAGTTCAAGTCGCTGTGCAATCTCGATCACACGACCAAGCCCCACACCCTTGAGTGAGACAGAGAACTGACTGCGCATCGTTGCAAGATCGACGTGATGGCCGTAATAGCCTGCCACCATCGCAAGACAGGCGAGGCCACATTCCGCCGCCTGGGTCTGCAGGATCACCGGAAGCCGGTTGCCGATGCCGAATGAAAGACGATCCAGTAAAGACATATCCAGGTACTGATCAGAGTTTGCCGGTCAGGCTGTAAAGCGGTTCGAGCACCCATTCGTACAGGCGACGCTGCTCCTGCAGCACGTCGGCTTGAAGCGTCATGCCAGCCCGCAAGAACTGCGGCTTGCCGTAGGCGGTTACGGTCTGTGACTTGAGGCCGGCTGTAATGCGATAGAACGTGCTGTTTCCGGTGGTCGAGCCGGTCGCGGGTCCGCCGCTAGCGGCAAGCTCGGCCGCCGAAAGCGCCGAGCTGGTAATCGACTGAACGGTCGCCTGGTACTGGCCGAACTTCTGGTACGGGTACGCCTGATAGCGGATCAGCACAGGAGCTCCCACGCGAATGAAACCTGCCGCAGCGCTCGGCACGAACAAATGTGCTTGCCATTGCGCGCCGGTGGGCACGATGCTGACGAGCGGACGTGTGCTGTCGACCGTCTGCCCGGGTTCGGCGATCACGGCCGTCGCCATACCAGTCTCTGGAGCAGTGACGACCAGTTCGCGCCTTGCCTCGCTTTCCACCAGGGTCTGGTCGACATCAATGACACTGCGTTCGATCTGTGAGAGCTGGTTCTGCTGTTTGAGTGACAGTCCGGCGAGACTGTTGACGGCTTCTGTTAATGCCTGCGATGTGCTGGAGCGATCACGCTGCAGGCCGTTCAGCTTTGACTGCTGGTCGAGCAGATCGGACTGCCGCTGCTGGGCCTGGTCCTTCGAAATGTAGTCCTTCGCGAGAAGGTCTTCGTAGCGGGTTGCCGCATCCGCTGCGATCGATGCGCGGGTGCGCTGGTCGGTAAGCTGGTCATCAATTCGCCCAAGCTCCGCGCGCAGGTTCGCGATCCGGGCCTGTAGTGTCTCGCGCTCGTCCTGTTGCAGCAGGCGTGTCTTCGCTATTTCATCCTGCAGGGACGCCTTGCGTTGGCGCGCCTGCGCTATAACGATGGCCTGCGTCTGGCCTTCTGCCGCGCTCTGCAGATCTGTGGAGATCGCATAGAGCACCTGTCCGCGTGTGACATATCGTCCTTCGGTCACAGCCTTCTTCATCACCACGCCGGACTCTCGTGCGTAGACCTTGACAAGTCCGGTGTCGGGTACCAGAACGCCCTCGACCGTCGCGCGGCGCGTATAGCTGCCGAATGCGAAGAACAGCCCGACGGCGAACGCCATGCAGACTGCTGACGCGGTCAGGAACGCGAACGATACCGGACGGATCAGAATGATTTCGCTGTACGCACCTACACACTGCGATTGCAGTGCTTCGCTTCGAAATATGGAGTGCCGAAAAGACATTCTTGTAATGAGCGGCCAAAGACAAAATACACGCGTCAAGTGGGCGATCTGGAAGCGACCTGCTGATCATCTTGCCGGAGGGCTTCCCTCCGGCAAGATCAAGCGACAACGAAACCGCCACAACCGCGATTACGAAAATTCCAGCCTTCAAATTACGGCTGCCGATCTGATGGCTGTGGCAACTCAGGCATCCTGCGGTCGTGGCTGTAGCCCCAAGATCCAATTCCGGTTGGCCCACCAGCTGGATATGCGGGAGGAGGTGTCACCGGTAATACCTTAGATGCTGCGATTCCAGCCCCCGCTGCTGAGCCAACAACTGTTCCCCACGGGCCTAAAAATCGGCCCAAAGCCGCTCCGGTTGCCGCGCCTTTACCGATGGCCAAGGCTGCATCAGCATACGAAGGAGCCCCCGCGCCAGAAATAATTTCAATTTCGCTTTTTTCCAAAATCCTCATTTTTCACCCCGTTGATGTCGATCACATTGTGAAATTTCAAACTCATCCCATGTCGGTAGTTTTTTTGCCCTCCTGTCTCTGTTAATTATCAACGCCATAACGGCACCAAAAATAACGCTTCCAATAAAACATCTGGGAATTGTTGCCTTCCAAAAATCATTCCTCAAAAGTGATTCTTCAAAGATAAAATAAAATGCTATTGTGACGAACAAGAAAAAGTACGAAAATCCGATTAAAAATACTTTAACTGGTGCCAGGAAAACAAGCGGTGGAATATCTATGCCAATCTTCCACAGGGGGAGCAATATAGGATAATCCCATTTCTTTCCGCCTCGACTTTCAAATAAAGAATATGCCTTTGATATTTTTTCGTTCATTTTTATATGATTCCCAGATGATGCGATCCGGTGTGAGAGAGATTCATTGCCACCGATAGCAGTCCGATTTCCCACGGGAGTGCTTCAAATAAACGCTTTTGAAACCAGATCTGATCGAAAGTACTTAACACGCTCTATCCTAAATTCACAAGCAGCAAAGAACGACTTCAAGGTCTTCAATCAACCCTGTGAAGCAAGCATAGCGGTCGAAAATAAGCACGTCAATGAATGCGACTCATTCTCATTTGTGAGATAAAGTCGCTTGCCGGACCGACCACGGCGCATCCCTTGCGCAGATAATTTCGGCAGCGACGAGGCTCCCGTGCGATTCGTTGCAACTGAGGGACAAGAAGCCACTGGATATGCTCGCGTTCTTGCGCAGAACCGGGCTGCCCTTCTGGTCGAGCGTGACGTGCTCGCGTTTGCCTGGAAATCCGTCGTCGAGTTTGTTCGCTGCATCGGTGAACCGCTGACGCAGGTGAGTAACGAAGTCGGCACGCAGATGAAAGAGGCCGCGCAAACGCTGACATCGTTGATGGGGCTCAACGTGTATTGGGAGAGCGGGCAGACTGAAGCGGAGGGATAGCGAGGGTTAAGCGTTGGTCAGCACGAGCTTGCCCTGCACGGTACCGGTTGCCAGCAACTCGATCGCCCGCCTTGCTTCGAACAGCGCAAACGTTGCGCTGACCAGCGGATCGATCCGCCGCGTGGCGACTAACTCGAAGATCTTCGGCAGATCTTCATGAAACGGCTTGCGGTTCTTGCGATACAACGCAGTGATGCCGTAGAACGTGCCACGCCGCCCGCGCAGACGCGCCCCGACAAAGAGATTAGCGAACATGCGCGCGGTCGCGAGCTTGCCGCTGACGGCCATGAATCCGAAGCCGACGACGTTTCCGCCGCGACGCGCAGCGCCGATGCACGGGCCGATGCTGGCCCCACCCACCGCGTCGAACACATGGTCGACGCCGGCTGGCTCGAGCGCACGGACGAGGCGATCGAGCGGCCCTGCGCGGTAATCGAGCGGAATCGCGCCAAGCGCGCTCACCGTGCCGTGCTTGCCCGCCGATGCAGCGCCATAGGCCTTGACTCCGGCCAATCGCAGCAACTGCAACAACGCGCTGCCGACACCGCCTGCCGCTCCGGTCACCAGCGCGGTCTGACCCGCGCTCACTCGCGCCACGCGATGGATCATTTGCCAGGCCGTCACGTAGTTGAGTATCACCGCGGCCGCGTCGACATCGGAGACCCCGTCGGGAATGGGTACAAAATCGGCGGCGGCGCGCACCAGCACTTCGCCGAAGCCACCGTGCACGGTCAGCGCCGCGACCCTCTGACCGATTTCGAAACCGCTCACACCGTCGCCGATCGCATCGACGACGCCTGCAATCTCATAGCCCGGCACGAAGGGAAACGGTGGCGCATAGAGATACTGGCCGGCCAGCATGATCAGATCGGTTGAACCGACTCCGGCGGCACGAATGCGCACGCGCAACTGTCCCTGGGCGGGTGCCTCGACCGGCAGCTCCACCGCCTGCAGAGACTCGGGGCCGCCGGCTTTTGTCAGCATGATCGCGCGATACGTGGCTGCCATTGGTGTCCTCATCGTGGAGCGATGGTCGTCGGCACAGCATGCCGACACGCTCAATCGGAATTATTGGTCTGCGCCATCAGCGCCGGAATCCATGCCATGTCACTACCCGCCAACGCATCCTGTCCGTACAACGCGACCGACTGACCGAGCATCTTGATGTCGATAGCGTCGCCGCGATCGGCACGCGCGGTCTTGAAGTCCGGGTGATGCTGCGTCGCCGACCAGACAATGTAGCGTCCCAACGGCGTGACACGTCCCGGCAACGCAACGACAAGCATGGCCAGGAAAGACCACCCGATAAACTCCTGCAACAGATCCTGCGCGTCCGCGGCCGTTGCGAGGCCGGCGACACCTCCGGTCTCCGTCGTCATCGACCGCCCAAGGTATGCAACACCACAGGCTTCTGCGGCCAGCAACAACGCGAACGGCAGCATGTTTGCCAGGTAGTGCATCCACCACGTTCGCGACCAAAACGCTCGCATGTAGCCGACCGCGATCAGCTCGCCGCGCATCTGCGCAATTACCTTTTTTTGTTTGAGCAGCGACTCGAGTCGTATCAGCAGTTCTTTGAGCATGGACGGCGTTTTCGCGGCGTCCACGACGTGACGTTCGACCTCGTCGAGTTCATCGTCGGATGTGCGGTTCGCGGTGAGGACGCCGGCGACACCCGGCACCAGAATCTTGCGCCCGATCAGCCGCACCACGCCCGTCAGCGCAACCCGCGACCCGCCGCCGCTGATCAACGCCATCTTGTAGGCCGAGATCCTCTCGATTTTCATCGTCGAGCCGACGCGCCAAACCCTCCGCTCATGCACCGCGCGCCATACCAGCGTCATAAAGAGCACCAACGCAAACGCGGAGCCGTACGTTAGCCACACCGCTGTCGAGTCGAGCATAGATGTCCGTAAGAATAAGGTGCCCTTCTTCCGCTGCAATACGGCCGCCTCGAATCAGCGGGCGGCATTCGCTATTGTGCCCAATGAAGTGTTTCGATTCGATATCGGGCACGGCGAGAAGGCCCGATCGACATCAGGGCGTCGCCCGAATGAATCCATCTATCAGTTCACTCACTTCACCTGGGCTCTCAAAGCCCGCAAGATGCGCAACGCCTTTCAACACAACAAACGACGCACCAGGAATCGCGTTCGCCGCCATACGCGTTTCATCGATGGGAAAGGTCGCGTCTTCCTCGCCCGCCACGACCAGCACCGGTGCCCGCACGGCCTTATACAACGTGCGTTGGTCGGGCCGGCGAGGCACGACACTTTCCACAGCCCACCGTACCGAATGGAAATCGACCCGCGCCAACGTCTCGCGCAGCGCGCTCACCACCGCCGGACGACTCGCCCGGGTCGTCGGTCCAAGAAACGCTTTCTCTGCACTTCCACGCAGCGGGCCGCGGATACCGCGCAATAGCAGACCCATGCGAATCAGCAGGCCGTATTCGATGCGCTGCCAGGTACCGCACGGCGAAGCGGTGCCGTTCATCAGCACGAGCCTGCCCACGCGATCCGGATAAAGCGCCGCGAACGTCCCACCGATCATCGCCCCCCACGAATTGCCGACGTAATGCACGCGGTCCAGTCGTAGCGCATCGACGATTTCTCGCAGGCAGATCGCACACGACGCAAAATCGAAACCGCTCGTGAGAGGTGAACTCCCACCGTGCCCTGGCGGATCGACGAGCACGACCTTGTAATGTGGTTGCAAGCGCCGCGCAATGTCGAGCCACATGCCGCCATCCATGAGCAGGCTCGGCCAGAAAAGAATGACCGGGCCGTCACCGCCCACCCGCAGACGGATGCGTCCAAGTACGGTCTCCACATAGACATCTTCAAGCAGGCTCTCGCTCATGCGACATCTCCTGACGCCTCTGCGGCGTATGTCGTGTTCTTATCGCAGTCGCAATATCGACTACCGTATGATGTGCAAAATCCGGCTAACGCCCCAAGCCTTTTACTCTTGCACCGCATGCCGTCAGAAACACGCACGATCGCAATCATAGGGGCTGGGTTCAGCGGCACACTGACCGCGGTCAACGTTCTTCGCTCCAGTCAATCGCACGATCTGCGCGTCGTGCTCATCGAGCAGGCTCCGATCCATGCACGTGGTCTCGCCTATCGTTCCCGCGACGACAACCACCTGCTGAACGTGCCCGCCGGCAATATGAGCGCACTCGTCGACGAACCCGATCACTTCGTCGCCTGGTGCCAGCATATCGATCCCGCGCTGAATGCCGGATCGTTTATTTCCCGCAGATTGTATGGCGAGTATCTGCAGAGCACGATGGAAAGCGCCGAAACGCATCACCCGGGCGTTCTCGAGAAAATCACGGACGAGGCAATCGCAGTCTCTCCCGATGCTTCCGGCAACGCGTTCCGCATTGAACTGGCAAGCGGTGCGTCTTTACACGCGACGCAAGTCGTCCTGGCGTTAGGACACTTTCCGCCGCGACCGCCAGCGGCCGTACCGGAAGCACTCTATCGACACGTCGTCGACCCATGGGATTTCGCTACGCTCGACAGCCTCGATCCCGCCAAGCCGGTGGTGATACTGGGCACCGGGCACACGGCCATCGACGCGCTATTCAGGCTAACCAGCTGCAACACGACCCGCAAGGTCATCCTGCTATCGCGACGTGGCCTGTTGCCGCACGGTCATCGTTTCCATCCCTCGCCGCCCTGCACCTCGGACTACCCGACCTATCTCGCCGGGCTGCCGCCCACGATCCGCGCTTACACGCGTGCGTTGCGTCAGGAGGCCAGGCGAAGAGAGGCCGATGGAGGCAACTGGCGCGATGTGATCAATGAGCTTCGGCCACATGCCGCACGTCTGTGGCAAGGGCTGCCGGAATCCGAACAGCGCCGCTCATTACGCGGCGTCGCAGCCTACTGGGATATTCATCGGCATCGTCTCGCGCCTGTGGCAACGCGGCGCCTCGAGAGGTTGCTCGAATCGGGGCAAGTGGAGCGCATCGCGGGGCAAGTCGCCGGGCTCGCTCTGCATGAAGCGAATCTGCGTGTCCAGATCAAGGAGCGGCATCACGCAGACGCGATGAGTCTCGACATCGGCGCAATCGTCAACTGCACCGGCCCGAACTACGATCTATCCGCCCTTTCCTTACCGCTCGTCACCCAGCTCAGAGAAACGGGCCTGATACAGCAGGACCGGTTAAAACTCGGCTTGCTCGTCGACGATGACTATCGGGTAATCGGTACACACGACGAAGCCATTCCGGGCCTCTTCTACGTCGGTCCGATGCTCAAGGCCCGGTATTGGGAAGCGATCGCCGTTCCCGAACTGAGACTGCACGCGTACCAGCTTGCAAGAAACCTGACGCGGCCTCGTTTACACGAGGAAAGGTAGCGCGCCTCGTCGTGCCGCCTGCGAATCGGGCGACCACCTTCATCGCGCATAAGATCGCATCGATTAGCAGGCACCCTCGGTTGCAGCGACACTTTTTCGCCACGCGATTGTCGTAACGTTCGTCGATTGCGAAGAAACAATGACGACAGGGTGCGGGTTGGCCCTCTGCCCGACCGATTCCCCAAGGAGACGCTGATGCCGGCAAAGCCCGAATCGAAACCGCGAAACCCGAAGGTCAAGCCGAAAGAAAGCAGCAAGAAAGTAGACCGTAAAAAAACAGCGCCCAGCACCAAGGTCGCAGCGCGCAAACCGGCACCGTCGTTCGTACGCCCCGCCGATCACGCCGCCACTGCCACCCCCACCGCACGCGTACTCGACCAGCCGGTATTCGCTCAACCGCAGCCGACCGCCGACCCCACCGTGTTCCGCGTCGTCCATCCCTCCGACGATGCCGCGTACAAGGAAATCGACAAGCTCAACGCCGAGCACAAGCTGTTTCCGCTGCCGTTCCCCGCACCGCGCGGCGGCGTCGAGCCGCAGTTGTCGCTCACGAGCGTGCTCGGCGACAACACGGCTGCGATCGACAGGATCACGGCGGCCGGGCAGCTCGTGTTTCATGCGCTCGGCGATTGCGGCAATACCACGGGCCCGGCAACCCAGAACGAAGTCGCCGACAAGCTGACCGCCGACTTCAACGAGTCCAATCCCGCCGAAGTCCCGCAGTTCGCGTTGATGCTTGGCGATGTCGTGTATAGCTTCGGCGAAGGCAAGTACTACTACGACCAGTTCTACGAACCGTATCGCGACTATCCGGCGCCAATTCTCGCCTGCGCGGGCAACCACGATGGCATGGTGTCGCCCGAAGCACACGCCACCAGTCTCGCGGCATACCTGCGCAACTTCTGCGCGCAGACTTTCACCGTGACGCCTGAAGCCGGCGGACTGTCGCGCACCGCGCAGATCCAGCCCGGCGTGTTCTTCACGTTCGAAGCGCCGTTCGTGCGCGTGCTGGTGATCTATAGCAATACGCTCGAAGACCCCGGCGTGATTTCGGACCCGCACATCGGGGATAGCCAGCTCGCGTTTCTCGACGCGGCGTTAAAGCGCGTGAAGGCCGAGAAATTTACCGGCGCATTGCTGATCGCCGATCATCACCCGCCGTATTGCGCAGGCGGTCATGGTTCGAGTTCCGCGATGCTCGCGCAGATCGACCAGGTGTGCAGCGCCAACGGCGTATGGCCCCATGCGTTCCTGTCGGGCCACGCACACAACTATCAACGCTTCACGCGCACGCGTAACGCCGACGGTACGCAGATTCCGTACATCATCTGCGGCAACGGCGGACATGGTCTGATCAAGCTCGCCGCGCGCGGTGCGGCTGCGATCCGCGCGCCGCAGGTGTTGCAGGCGAAATCCGCGACGACCGATCTGGTGGTGCTCGAGAACTACGACGACACCAACTACGGCTATCTACGGCTCGTCGTCACCGCGACGCAACTTCGCATCGAATATCACTCGGCATCCGACGGCCCCACCAGCAAGGCACCCAACGACTACGTCACGGTGGGCCTCGCCGATCGCCAGATCGCGCATTTCGTCGCCGCCGACATGGGCCGACCGCAGGCAGCCGTCGCGGCGCGCGCGTTAATGCGCCGACAGCAAAGCTAAATGCAGGCATCCCATACCGACCATCGGAACCCTCGTCTTGGCTAAACCTCTCGCACTCAGCTTGGCGATCCTGCTGTCGATTCTCGGTATCGGTCTGGCGATCGGTGCGCCGTTCGTGGTGAGTTTTCACTCGGCATTGGCGGGGCTGCGCACCGTCTCCTGGCAACTGATCGCGGCGCTTGCCGCGAGCGCCGCCGCAAGCGCCGTGGCCAAAGCGGGCAAGCTGCATCTGATGCAGACCGCGCTAGGCGTGCGCATGCGCTTCAGACGCACGCTCGCAATCACGCTCGCCACCGACTCCGCCTTTCTCGTCTCGCCTTTCGGTGCGGCAGGCTACGGCGTCAATATCGGGCTGTTGCAACGTGCGGGCGCATCGTGGGCGCAGGCGACCACGATCGTCGGTTCCGATCAGGCGCTCGACATGACGTTTTTTGCCGTGGCCTTGCCGATCGCCCTGCTTTCGGGTCTCGGCCCGCTCGCCCAACTGGTGCCCGCCGTCAGCCTGCCTGTGCTCGCCGCGGTACTGCTTGGCGTGGCGCTCATCGTATGCGTGGTGTGGAGTAGCCGGCGCCGCATCGCCGCCGCCTTCGAAGTCGCGGCACACCGTTTTCGTGGTCGCAGCGAGAGGCGGGCGCGTCTTAGCGGATTCTTCGGCAACGTCCGCAGACAATGGCTGCAACTGATGACCGGCCCGCGCTGGCAGGTCGCCGCGCTCCTGCTGCTCACTACCACGCAGTGGCTGTTGCGTTACGGCGCGCTGTGGTTCATCTTGCGCGAGTTGGGCTACAGGTTGCCCGCCGGGTTCGTGGTGGCCGTACAGGTGCTGGTGCTGCATGCCGCGCTGTGGACGGGCATTCCCGCGGGCGGCGGTGGCGGCGACCTTGGGCTCGCCGCGGCGTTCGGCGAGTGGGTACCGCGCGCGGCGATCGCCACCGCGTTGATCCTGTGGCGCTTCGCTACGCTGCTTTGCCCGCTTGCGCTGGGAGCGGCCAGCTTTGTCGCGCTCGCTTCGCGGCGTCTGTGTGTGCGGATGACGGCGCAGTAGACGCCCCACGCATTAACGCAGGTTGTTGCGCGCCCTTCTCATCCACAGCGCGAACGATGCCCGTGCGTGACCGACGCGCAGCAGCGACATCTGCAGCGTCTGCGTGACGAGTGCGAGCGGATAGACGACTTTCAGCAGATCGGCAATCATCCGCCACTCGGCGCGCATGCCCCGCCAGTAGCCGAGTTTTTCGGTCTTGCGCGCCTGCGTCACGTGGGGCCAGCGCGTCACCGCCAGCGGCAGGCGCCGCTCGATGATCCGGCGATTCATGAACACCTCGATCCCGAAGCGCGGCAAACCGTGGATTTCCTTGAGCACCTCGTCGAGCAGCGCCTTTCTGACCACGCGTTCGCCCGACACGAAATCGAGGCCGATCAGGCGGAAGATCGGCAGACTGTTCTGCCGCAAGCTCAGACTGACCTGCGCGCTGCCCCGTAGCACGGGTGCGGCGAGCTTGGTGATGTTCTCGGCGGCGAGGCCCTTCAGGTCGGCGTCGAGCAGCATCAGCAGGTCGCCCTGCGCGGCCGCGATGCCGGTCGCCACCGCGGCGCTCTTGCCGCCGTTGGCTTCGCGGACGATCAGACGGACGGAGGGAAATTGCCTGACGACGTCGGCTGTACCGTCGGTGGAACCGTCGTCGACGACGATGACTTCACCCAGCAACGGATGGCAGGACGCTACAGCCAGTACCGCGCCGATGCGCGGCGCTTCGTTATATGCACAGATGATGCAGGAAATGGAGGTGGGGTTGTCGCGTGCGGAATCAGCGGTCATGTGGTGTCCATGAGAACAGCTTGGTCAGGGCACAACGGCAACGCCGCAGGCGACACGGCGCCGGTCAATGGTAGCCGGTATCGTGCCTGACCTTGCCGCGAAAGACCCAGTAAGACCAGAACACGTACATCAACAGCACAGGCAGGATAAAGGCCGTCCCGATCATGAGAAATTCATGTGACAGTGGTGAGGCAGCGGCCGCACGCAATGTAAGGGTGGGCGGTGCGACATAAGGCCAGAGGCTGATGATCAACCCACTGAACGCCAGCAGAAACAGGCCAATCGAGCACAAAAACGGCACGACTTCATGGTCGCGCTGCAGGCTGCGCAGTAGTTGCCACGCCAGCAACGCGGTCAGGATCGGCACCGGCGAGAAGAAAATCAGGTTGGGCAGGCTGAACCAGCGGGCCGCGATGCGCGGATCGACCAGCGGCGTCCAGATGCTGACGGCCACGATAAACAGCACGACGCCCGCCAGCGTGCGGCGCGCGATCATACGGGCCCAGCGTTGCAGTTCGCCCTCGGTTTTCATGATCAGCCACGTCGAACCCTGCAGCGTGTAGCCGAATACGAGCCCGACACCGGTCATGAGCGGAAACGGTGCAAACCAGTCCCAGCTCGTCCCGACAAACTGCCCATCCTTGACAGGAAAACCGTGGATAAAGCTGCCGAGCACGATGCCCTGCGCAAACGTCGCGAGCAGCGAACCGCCGCAGAATGCCCGGTTCCATAGTTGCTTGCGCGCGCCGACCACTTCGCGAAACTCGAATGCGACACCGCGAAACAGCAGGCCCAGCAGCATCAGCAGGATCGGGAAGTAGACCGCGGGGATGATCACCGCGAAGGCAACCGGAAAGACCCCCATCAGCGCGGTGCCGCCGAATACGAGCCACGTCTCGTTGAAGTCCCACACCGGTGCGACCGAACTGACCATCAGGTCGCGCTCACGGTCGTCGGTGCGCTGCAGAAAGATGATGCCGACGCCAAGATCGAAGCCGTCGAGCAGCACGTACATCAGCACGGCAAGCGCAAGCAGGCCGGCCCAGACAGGGACGAGGTCAAGCGCCATGATTGCCTCCGTTGTCCGGGTTGGTGCTTGTGCTGCTGTGCGTTGAAGTGCGAGCCGAGCCCACCGCGGATAACGGCCGTGCCGCCCGTCCACCGGGTCCGGTGGCGGCAACGGCCTGAACGACCTCCGCCGGCCCGACACGAACCAGTCGGCGCAGCAGCACGAAGCCCGAACCGAAGATCACCACATAGCTCACGACGTACATCGCCAGCGACAGCGCGACGTCGAACGTCGTTAGCGACGGCGTGACGGAATCGGCGGTACGCATCAGACCGTAGACCGTCCACGGCTGCCGCCCAGTTTCCGTGGTGGTCCAGCCGGCCAGCACGGCGATGAAACCGACGGGCATCGCACACAGGCAGACACGCAGCCACGTGCGGCTGTCATAGAGCCTGCGGCCGCGCCACAATACGAGCCCCCAGACGATGATCAACAGCATCAGCAGCGCAACGCCGACCATGATGTGAAAGGCGAAAAACACGAGCGGCACCACGGGCCGGTCGTGCTTCGGCCAGTCCTTGATACCGTGCACGAGACCGTTTGGATCGTGCGTCAGATAGAGACTGCCAAGCACCGGCACCGAGATTTCGAAATGATTGGTTTCGGCCTCGTCGTCGGGGATCGAAAAGAGATTGGCCGGCACCCGCGTGCCGGTTTCCCACAGCCCTTCCATCGCGGCGACCTTGAGCGGCTGGTACTTGAGCGTGTTAAGGCCGTGGGCGTCGCCGATTACCATCTGCACCGGCACCATGATCGTCAGGAAGAACAGTGACATGCGCACCATCACCTGACTTTCTTCGCGGGCTCGCCCGTTGAGCAGATAGTACGCACCGGTACCGAGAATCACGAACGCGGTCGTCACGACGAACGCGGTGACCGTATGCGCGAGCCGGTAAGGAAATGAAGGATTGAAGATGATCGATGACATGCTCGCCGGATAAAAGCGGCCGTCGACGATCGTGTAGCCGACCGGCGTCTGCATCCAGCTATTGACTGCAAGTATCCAGAACGACGACATCAACGTGCCGAGCGCGACGAATACCGCAGACAGCGCATGCGCCCACTGCGGCACCCGCTTGCGCCCGAACAGCAGCACACCGAGAAACGCCGACTCGAGGAAGAAAGCGGTCAGCACCTCGTAAGTCATCAACCCGCCGATCACGTTCGACGTTGCCGAAGCAAAGCGGCTCCAGTTGGTGCCGAACTGGAACGGCATCACGATCCCCGACACGACGCCCATGCCGAAGGACACCGCGAATATCTTGATCCAGAACGTGGAGAGCCTGCCGTAGACGTCCTTCTTCGTAGCCCACCAGAGAATCTCGAGCGTCGCGATGAAGCAGGACAGACCGACCGTGAAAGCCGGCAGGAGAATGTGCAGCGCGATGACCCACGCGAACTGGAACCTCGACAGCAACAGTGCATCGACATGCATTGTCGTCTCCACAGCCACGTGCGCCCGGGATCATGTGTCTCGCGAGCTGGCGGCAGTCAGCGCAACGGGGAGCCCCGCATCCGTTGCCGGTTGAAGCTGGCCGGTGTGCCTGCGGTGTGCGGCATGCGCAGCGGGACAGCGAGGTCTGTGACAGATTTTATTGACGGCCGATATCTATGTCGACGCGGTACGCGCATCGGGGGTCATTATGAACTCGATGCGCACGCGATGGTCGTGAAATCGGCTCGCCGGTCGAACGTTCTAGAAATCGTCGCCTGCGCCTAGTTCCGTTCGATGCTCATCGGTGTAGCGATAGAGCATCGTAGTGAGGTCGTCGGGGTATTGATAGAACGCCTCGTCCAGCGACTCGAATACTTCAGGGCTGATCGCTTCGAGACGTTCGGTGCGTGCGCTCTCGTCGTTCCACGGCATGTCTGCGCCGAGTAATTCGATTGCCTGTTCGACGATGGTCGCGGCCTGCTGCGCGCCGACGGTATGCAGTGCATCTACGGCATACGGCGCCAGTTTTCCCGAGTCGTTGTAAAAATATTGATGGAAGCCGCCGTTGTTGACTTCGGATTCAAGCTCCCAGATACACAGAAAGACCTGCTCCGGCCGCGACAGTGCGGCGTAGTCGACGCCCCAGAGGCGACGTGTCGCAGGGCCGCTTGCGAACTTCACAAGACGCTGATTCATTTCGCGGCGATCCGTGATCATGTTCTCTTCTCCGAACGAAAAACATGTGTCTGCCGGGATGCGTGGCTAGAAGCATTGTCGATGCATTCTAGGACAGATATCGGCTCGTGACGAACCGATCAAGTGGGCAGCCAGGTATGGCCGTACTGACCGGTGCTACTGCGTTGTGTAATCAGTGCTTGTGACGATGATGGATATCCGGGTAATGGGCATGCGCGTGCGTGACTGGCACGTGACGGTGCGCATGTGTGTGCGGTTCTTGCCCGTCGTAAGGAAAGGCGTGCTCATGCTGATGATGTTCATCGTGCCGGTGTGCGTGATTGTGTTCGAGCGCCTCGTGCGTGTGCGGATGCTCGTGACGCTCGCGGACATGAAGCCAGATGCCCAACGCCATCAACGCGGCCGCGATCCAGAACAGCGCCGACGGCATGCCCGGCCAGATTGCGAGCGAAAGCGCCACGCCGAATAATGGCGCCACTGAGAAATAGGCGCCCGTTCGCGCCGTGCCGAGGTTACGCAGAGCGACGACGAACATCACGAGACTGACGCCATAGCCGGCGAAACCGGTTGCCATCGCGGCAAGCGCCTTCACCGCCGACGGCAGGGACGCGCCGAATAGCAGCGCGATCGACAGGTTCACCGAGCCCGCCACCAGACCTTTGATGCAGGCGAGCACCATTGCATCGTTTGCGGATACCTTGCGGGTGAGGTTGTTATCGATGCCCCAGCACAGGCATGCGCCTACGATCAGCAATGCGCCGAGCGGAATGCTTGCGGAGCCTGGTTGCCACGACAGCAGCAGGCCGCCTGCGACGATGACCACCATGCCGAGAAATACCTGAAGGTCGACGTTTTCGCGGAAGGCTACCCATGCGATTACTGCTGTGAATACGCCTTCCAGGTTTAGTAGTAACGAACTCGTCGAAGCTGGGGTTGTTGTCAGTCCCAGCATGAGCAGCGCGGGGCCGGCTATGCCGCCGGCAATGATCGCGCCGAGTAGCCAGGAGATTTCTGCCGGTGCGATGCGGTTGACGTTGTCGCGTTCGTCTGCGGTGCGCCTTGTTCGGCGAATCAGGATGCAGATGGCTAGACCTATGCCGCTGCCGAGGTAGAACAGGCCCGCTACTATGAATGGGGAGACGGAGCCCAGGAGGATTTTGGCTAGCGGGGTTGCGGCGCCGAACAGGGCCGCGGCGGTGAGCGCTGTCAGGGCGGCGCTGAAGCGGGAGGGGTTGAGGGTGTTGGTCATGGGGGCTGGGGTGCACGGGGTGCGGCGGATATGTGCAGTCTAGTGGAATTAGCGAGGCTCACGTCTCGATGAACTTCGAATTCCGTGAAGCGGTTAGTCTCGTTGGCAGATCGCACGATCAAGCTTCGCGCCGTCCCGATGAGCTACTCCCAGCAAGATCCCGGCAGACCTGTCAAACTTTGCGCAGACCCGCGCATGCCTGCCGCACGACATCGAACGGCACGCGATGCCAGTCAGGAATGCACCGGCCCACCCACCGCCCTCCGCAACACGATCGCTACACGAAGGAGTTCGACTATGAACAAGCCAGTCAAGCAGCCCGGCCCTGATCACCCGATTACGATCGAGCCCAATCCGGCTCGCGTCGTGGTCTCCGTGGCCGGCCGCGTCATCGCCGATACGCAGAATGCGCTGACGCTACGCGAGGCGAGCTACCCGGGGGTGCAATACATTCCGCGCAAGGACGTCGACATGTCGCAGCTCGTGCGCACCGAGCACCTCACCTACTGTCCGTACAAGGGTGACTGCTCGTATTACAGCCTCGCCGCTATCGGCGAGCGCGGCGTCAATGCGGTGTGGACCTACGAAACACCGTACGAAGCCGTCGCAGCAATCGAAGGGCATCTCGCGTTCTATCCGGACCGCGTCGAATTGACCGAGCAGAAGGTCTGACCGGAATACGGCAAACCACACTGCCCTGATCGATCAATCGAAGATCAATCGAAGATCAATCGAAGATCAACGACCGGTGCGCCACCGCGCCGGTCATATAACCATCACCCACCGCAATCGCCACGCTTTTTGCGCCCTGCGTAGCGTCGCCGCACGCGTAGACGCCTTTGACGCTGGTCGTCTTCATCCCATCGGTGCGAATCATTTCGCCAAACGCACTGTCATCGATATCGCAGCCAAGCTGGGCCGCGAGTGGACTCGAAAGACGCATACGCGGCCCCGTAAAAATGCCGTCCTGTTCGAAGCGGCGTCCATCTTCAAGCACGATCGTCGCGCGTCCGTCGATCTGGCACACGACGCCAGTTTCGATGCGCACGCCTCGCGCCGTCAGATGATCGACTTCTGCCTGCTCCGGCATTGCATGACCGTTCATGAACAGTGTCGTCGTGCCCCAGTCCGGTAACAGCAGCGCCTGATGCACACCCATCGGACCCGTCGCGATGACGCCGATGCGCCCTTCGTTCAACTCGTACCCATCGCAGTACGGACAGATGAAAACGCTCTTGCCCCAGCGCTCGGCCAGCCCGGCGATATTGGGCAGTTCGTCGGTAACACCGGTGGCGAGAATCAGCCGGCGCGCCGCGTACGACGTGCCGTCTTCGAGTGCGACCTGAAACGCGTCGAACTCGCCCGACGCATGCACGGCATCGCCTTCGATCCACTGCACGGTCGCATAACGCAGCAGTTGCTTGCGCGCGTCCGCGGCGATGTCGGCAGGATGCCGGCCGTCCTGGCCGAGAAACCCATGCGACGCTTCGACGAAGCGATTGCGGCGCTTGCCGCCATCGATCACCAGGATGCGTCGGCGCGCCCGCGCAAGCGGCAGCGCCGCGGACATACCCGCATAACTACCGCCCACGATTACCGCGTCGTAGGTTTCAGGGTTCATCGTGGAGATTCCTGTTCGAGCAATGAGGGATCGTGTTCATGCGTCGGGTGAATTCGGCGGCGAGATCGGCCACCATCACCTGGCCGAGACGCTCCATCAGCAACGCTTCGGCGTCGCGCAATGCATCGCCGAGCACACTGTTGACCGCCTGCTCGACGAGGCACGTAGGCGCGTCGTTGCGATCGCCGATGGCGAAGATCTGCGGTGTGCCGAGCGCGTCGAAGATGTCGCGCAGCGACACGCGCGACAGGTCGCACGACACCGTCCAGCCACCACCGTGCCCCTTCTCCGAGCGCACATAGCCGAGCTCGCGCAGCCCCGCCAGCTCGCGGCGCACGAACGCGGAATGGGTACCGAGAAAGGCGGCCAGTTCGTCCGACGTCAGCGGGACATCGCTGTGCGCCATGTGGAGCAGAACGTGGAGGATCGAGGAAAGTCGGCTGTCGCGATTCATATAACTCCAAATGATACATGAGATGGCCGACAGACGATCGGGTATGCTCCAGCCGTGCGCCGGTCGACCCTGGCCGGCCGTTCGCTCATATGAGGCGCCCGCCAACGGCGCCGTTTTTTGATCCGCAAGGCAACTGCGCGGCAACCGCTACCGCTACCGCGCAAGCTGCCGGAGATGTGTGATGCCGCTTCGTCTTCCCCCCTGTCGTCGCTGCGTTTCTTCGAAGCGGCCGGACGACATCAGAGTTTCAAGCTCGCCGCAGCCGAGCTGAACGTGACGCCGAGCGCGGTGAGCCATGGCATCGTTGGACTGGAAGAGGCGCTCGGCGTAGAGCTGTTCGTGCGGGAAGCACGCGGGTTGTCGTTGACGCCGGCGGGCGCCGACTACCTGTCTTATGTGTCGGAAGCGTTCTCGTTGATCGCGGCGGGCACGCAGCGGTTGCCCACGCGCGGGACGCATCGCGCGATCGCGGTCAGCTGTGCGCCGACTCTTGCGTCGCGCTGGCTGTTGCCGCGACTGCCGGGTTTTCGCAGCCGCTGGCCCGATATCGACGTCACGGTCGACACGTCCCATCGCCAGGTCGGCTTCCCTGTGGACGGTTTCGATTTCGCCATCCGCCTGAGTCGCGTGCCCGTTGCGGGCGCTGCGTGGACCCGGTTGTTCGGCGAGCGGCTGGTGCCGGTGTGCAGCCCCGCCTATCGCGACAGCCTGGTCGACGCACACGGCAACGTCGAACTGCGCCGCGCGACGCTGATACACGTGAGTACCGCAAGCGAGGACTGGCAGGCGTGGCTCGAGCGGACCGCCACCGAGGGCGTCGAACCGACCGGCGGCCTGCGTTTCGACACGATCCAGCTGGCCACCGAGGCCGCGATGATGGGGCTGGGTGTCGCGCTAGGCAGGCGACCGCTCGTCGATCGCGATCTCGCAGCCGGTGCACTGGTCGAAGCCAGCCCGCTGACCGTTGCCGCAGGCACCGTCTACTGGCTCGTCAGCGCCGAGCACGCGGACCGGCGGCCCGACCTGCTCGATTTCCGTCAATGGTTGCTGGCAGAAGCCGAGGGTTTCGAAAACGACCCGCTCGGGTCCGATACGGCAGCCGCTTCGCGCGCGGCGATACGTTAGTCGCTTCGTTCAGCGTGCATCCTTCGATCTGCGCGACGCGACCGAGGGTCGTTGCAAGGCACGAGTAGCGAGCGGTGTCGACATGACGAGCGAAGTGCGGGTTTCGCCGTACAGATTGATTCTCTCGATCAACCGTTCCAGGTCGGCCATATTCGTGGCAACCAGTCGCATGACGTAAGAATCGGCTCCGGTCACGTGGTGACATTCGAGCACCTCGGAAATCGTCTCGAGAAAATTAAGAAACTTCGTTTTTGCAGGTTGAGGGACCGTGATGCCGACCAGTGCACTCACCGCGTAACCCGCCATGGCTGGATTGACGCGAGCCACATAACCATCGATAACGCCGTCCTCTTCGAGACGCTTCACACGCTCGGTCACTGCCGGCACCGACAGATGAACCTGACGGGCAAGTGCCGTATAGGTTATGCGCGCATTCTGCTGCAGAAGCGAAAGCACCTTCCAGTCGAGGTCGTCCATGGTGGAGATTTTTTAAGGTGAAAAGGCCATTTTCCCTTAAAAACCATCTTCAAGAGCGCGCAAGTTTTGCCTACGATGCATCTCCATATCAATGCATATCGCAGGAGCAGGAAAATGTTGTTTGTCAGGTCTATGGCGATCGGTTTCTCCATCGCAGCTCCGGTCGGCCCCATTGGCATGCTGTGCATCCAGCGAACCCTGAGCCGTGGTTTCCGCTCCGGCTTTGCTACAGGCATCGGCGCGGCAGCTGCGGATACGGTTTATGGACTACTCGGCGCACTCGGTATTGCAGGCATTGCGACGACGCTGCCGGCGCTGACCATCGCCCTCAAGATCGGTGGCGGCGTGTTTCTCGTGTGGCTCGCATGGACGATCGCACGTGAGGCATCGCGTGCGCCATCAGTGCTGGTAGAAACGCCGAACACCACGATCGCACGCGACTTCCTCACGACGTTCGGTCTAACGCTCTCCAACCCGATGACCATTCTTTCGTTCATCGGCGTTTTTGCCGCGCTCGGGCCGCTGCCGGTCGGGCAAGCGGCACCAGTGGGCGCGCAGTGGTTCACGGTCTGGCCGATGGTTGCGGGAGTCTTTGTCGGCTCTGCAGCCTGGTGGTTGTGCCTGAGCAGTGTGACGACGGCACTGCGCAGGAAGATGCCGGCCTCGTTCATGCACGGTATCGCTCGCCTGTCGGCTGTCGTAATCGCGATGTTTGGGAGTATTCAAGTGCTCGCCGGGCTCAGTCATCTTCTTTAGAGCGACCAACGTCCGTTCCTGCGCGATTCACAGGCGAACAGGTGAATATCCCTCACCTGTCATCAAAATCTTTTCCTTTGTCGCCCCGCTTGCCCTCTGCCACTATGGCCCAAGGAGGAGGGCGCGATGGCGACAGTGAGGAAAGGACACCTTCTCCCGGCAATTCCCGCGAAGTATCAGGTCGCACTCGTCGTCATTTCCGCGGCGCTCGTTCTCAGCGCCGCGATGGGTATCCGGCAGACCTTCGGGTTGTTCGTCGGCCCGTTCTCCTATGACCGCGGCATTCCCGTCACGCAAATTGCCCTGGCAATCGCCCTGCACAACCTGGTCTGGGGCTTCGCGCAACCGTTCGCCGGTGCAGCCGCCGACCGTTACGGCTGCGCGCGCATCGTCGCGTTCGGCGCGGTGGTCTTCGCAGCCGGTCTCACGCTCGCGGCACTCGTACCGTCGGGTGCGATGCTCGTGGTCGGTATCGGTCTGCTGGTCGGCATCGGCATCAGTTGCACGAGCTTCGGTATCGTGCTGACCGCGGTGGGCCGTGCCGCGTCCGCGGAAAAACGCAGCCTGGCAATGGGTCTCGCAAGCGCCGGCGGATCGCTCGGCCAGGTCCTGATGATCCCGCTCGCGCAAAACGTCCGGCAAAGTTCGGGCATTGCCATATCGCTGCTCGTGCTCGCACTACTGATGCTCGCCGCGGCACCGCTCGGCATCGTACTCGACCGTCGCTCTGCCGCCGATGCAACGCGCGTCGAGCCGCCCGCTGCCCCATTGCGCCAGGTACTCGGGCAAGCATGCCGGCATCGCGGTTTCCGTCTGCTGACGCTCGGCTTCTTCACATGCGGCTTCCAGCTCGCATTCATCGCGACTTATCTGCCCGGTTATCTGTTTCTCTGCCACATGCCGGTCGGCCTCGGCGCGACTGCGTTAATGCTGATCGGCCTGTTCAACATGCTGGGTAGCTGGGCGTGCGGATGGCTCGGCGGACGCTTTCGTCAGCAGTACGTGCTGGGGTGGCTGTATCTGATTCGCGGCGTCACCATCGGTGCGTTCTTTCTGCTGCCAAAAACGTCTCTGTCGGTCGTGATCTTCGCCGCCGTGATGGGCCTCACGTGGCTCGGCACCGTACCGCTGACGAGCGGCCTCGTCGCCAAGGTGTTCGGCACACGCCATCTCGGCACGTTGTTCGGTGTGTGTTTCCTGAGCCATCAGGTCGGCTCGTTTCTCGGTGCGTGGTCGGGTGGCTTCGTGTTCGATACGACCGGTTCCTATTCGCTGGTGTGGGGTGCCACCGCACTGGCCGGACTGTTCGCCGCGTTGCTGCACTTCCCTATCGACGACACCACCGCGCATGCGCCGCGCCTGCCGGTTACGCCGGCTCGCGCGTGAACCGCGTAGCAAATCGCCGCTTGCCGCGCGCGTCCTCGATTCAACCTGAACCACCCGGAGCAAACAGATGAGCGACGCCGCACGACCGATCGGCTTTATCGGGCTTGGCGCCATGGGCGAACCCATGGCGCTGAATCTGGTGAAAGCCGGCACGCCGCTGCTGGTATGGAACCGTTCGCCGCAAAAGACGGCGCCGCTTGCCGCTGCCGGCGCGCAAATCGCCCACAGTGCCGCCGATGTATTCGCGCGCGCGGACATCGTATTCCTGATGCTGGTCGACGGCGCTGCGGTCGATGCGGTACTCGACCGCCGTGGTCCGGACTTCGCCTCGCGCGTCGAAGGCCGGATTGTCGTGCACATGGGTACGACTTCGCCCAGTTATTCGCGCGGGCTCGAAGCCGATATTCGCGCGGTGGGCGGGCACTATGCCGAAGCACCTGTGTCGGGCTCGCGCAAACCCGCCGAAGCGGGCCAACTCGTCGCGATGCTCGCCGGCGACGCCGGCACGACCGCGCGCGTGCGTCCGGTGCTCGCACCGATGTGCCGCGAAACGATGCTCTGCGGCAGCGTGCCGAACGCGCTGCTGATGAAACTGGCGGTCAATCTGTATTTGATCTCGATGGTGACGGGTCTTGCCGAGGCCGTGCATTTTGCCGATCGTCACGGGCTCGATACGGCGCAGCTCGTCGCGATTCTCGACGCCGGCCCGATGGCGAGCGATGTATCGCGTGTGAAGGGACCGAAGCTCATCGGTCGCGACTTCGCGGTTCAGGCTGCGATCTCGAACGTGCTGGAAAACAATCGGCTGATTGCCGAAGCCGCGCGCGATGCCGGCATCGCTTCGCCGTTGCTCGATGTGTGTCACGCGCTGTACAGCGAAACGCTGGCGCTCGGGCATGGGGGCGCTGACATGGCGGCCGTGCTGACGGCGATCGAGGCGCGCACCGACAGCCCGAAAGTGACAAAGAGATCCGCGGGGGTATCGGGTTAGTCGCGTAGCATCACGAGGTCTGGTTTTCCCGGCAAGCCCGGATGTGACAAATCTGCTCACGGCGTCGCGCCAGCTACATGCAATACTGCGCGTTGTTACATCGCCCGAAGACCTGACCTCCGCAAAACCTGCCACGCATACGATGATCTCTCGCTTCGTTACACCCCGTCTCGCCGTTGCCGCGTTTGCTGTGTCGATTGCTGCCCAAAGCGCATTCGCCCAGCAATCCGGCACAGCATCGTCAACACCGACGCCGGCCTCAACCAAAACCACCGCCTCAGCCTATAACCAGCCGTCTAAAGCGATTCTGGATGTGATGCTCGCGGCGCCGCTGCCAGTTCCGGTCATCAGCCCAGGCGCCGACCGCGCACTGCTCGTCAGCGCGCAGGAATATCCGTCCATCGCACGCGTGGCGACGCCGTTCCTGCGCCTTGCAGGCGTGCGCGTCGAACCCGCCAATCGCAGCCGGCACGACACGCCGGGCGGTTACGGCATCCCGGCGTGCGCGACCCGTTTCGAACTGGTGCCGTTCGCGACCGATGCGACTGGTGCAACGCGGCCGATAGCGTTGCCGCCCGGCGTCTGCGCGACGCGTCCACGCTGGAGTGCCGACGGCAAGCGCTTCGCATTCGAAAACGTGACCGCCCATTCCGTCGACCTGTGGATCGGCGACGGTGAAACAGGCGCAGTGCGCCGTATTCCGGGCGTGCAGTTGAATCCGATGCTCGGCGACGATCTGACGTGGATGCCCGATCAGACCTCGCTGCTCGTGAAGATGATTCCGACGCACCAGGGCCCACCGCCGGTTGCCACCGACGAGTCGGTCGGCCCAGGCATTCAGGAATCCGACGGCCGGCGCGGCCAGAGCAGCACGTACGAAGCGCGCGACACGCTCAGGAACGTCCACGACGAAGCGCTATTCGACTATTACGGCACCTCGCAGCTCGCGCGGATCGACACACGCACGCTCGCCGTCACACCGCTCGGTGCACCCGCGTTGTTCGACGGCATCGCACCGGCGCCGGATGGGCAGCACGTGCTGGTGTCCACGATCCAGCGGCCGTATTCCTACGTGACGACCGCCGAGCGCTTCCCGCACGATTACACGGTGTGGGACATTGCGAACCGCACGCAGATCGCAACCCACCTGATCGTGTCGCGTCCGCTTGCCGACCGCGTGCCGGTCTCCGGCGTGCCGCTCGGGCCGCGCGATTTCTCATGGCGGGCAACCGAACCGGCTACGCTCGTATGGGCCGAGGCGCTCGACGGCGGCGACTGGAACGTCGATGTGCCTGAGCGCGACAAGGTCATGATGCTGAAGGCTCCGTTTAACGAAGCGCCGCGCGAACTGACGCGTCTGCACCAACGTTACGCAGGCTTCGGCTGGACCTCGCAAGCGGATCTCGCGCTGCTCTCCGAGTACGACAACAACCGTCACTGGCAGCGCACCTTCATGGTCGACGTCGACGCTCCGCAGGTCACGCAACGCGTGCTGTGGGATCTGTCGAGCGACGAACAATATGCGGACCCCGGCGCACCGGTCACGCGCATTCAGCCGAACGGCTTTCGCGTGATCCGCATCGACGACGGTGCGATGTTCCTCAACGGGCAAGGCGCATCGCCCGCCGGCAACCGGCCGTTCCTCGACCGGCTCGATCTCGCGACACTCAAAACCGAGCGCCTGTTCCGCAGCGACAAGACGGCTCTTGAGTCGTTCGTTGCGTTCACGGGCTCGGGCACCCAGTCGTTCCTGACCTGGCGCCAGACGCCGCTCGATCCGCCGAATCTGTTCCAGCGCACGCTCGGCACCCCGGTCGACGCGCCGGCCGGTGAAGCGCGCTACGCGTCGAGCGAGACTGCCGTCACCCATCTCGTCGATCCGACGCCGGTGGTACGTCAGATCAAGAAGCGTCTGGTCAAGTACAAGCGCGCCGATGGACTCGACCTGTCGTTCACGCTGTACACGCCGCCGGGCTATCGGGAAGGCACGCGCGTTCCCGCGATCCTGTATGCCTATCCGCTCGACTATGCCGATGCGGCGACGGCCGGCCAAGTGAGCGGTTCCGAGCAGACGTTCACGCGTCTGAAGAATTACCGGCTGATGCTGCTGGCCGGCTACGCGATTATCGATAACGTGTCGTTCCCGGTGATCGGCGACCCGAAGCATGCCTACGACACCTACAACGAACAACTCGTCGCCGATGCGCAGGCCGCGGTCGACGAAGCGGTGCGGCTTGGCGTTGTCGACCCGGACCGCATCGGCGTAACCGGTCATAGCCACGGCGCGCTGATGACCGCCAATCTGCTGGCACATTCCAGTCTGTTCCGTGCCGGTGTGGCAACGAGCGGCTCATACAACAAGACGCTCACGCCGTTCGGCTTCCAGAACGAGCGACGTTCGGTGTGGCAGGCGCAGGACGTTTATCTGAAGGTGTCGCCGTTCTTCTACGCCGATCAGTTGAAGACGCCCTTGCTGATCGTGCACGGCATGGACGATGCGAATCCCGGGACCACGCCGCTGCAGTCGACGCTGCTGTACGAAGCACTGCGCGGCAACGGCGGGACCACACGGCTCGTGATGCTGCCGCACGAGCCGCACTGGTACTCGGCACTCGAATCGAATGAGCAACTCGTGTACGAGATGGAGCGCTGGTTCGACCGCTATGTGAAAAATGCACCGCCGCGGGCGGCTGCTGCGGCATCGGGGGCATCGGATTCAACCGCTGCAACGATCGCAACGCCCCACGCGCAATAAAACCCATCGCCCGCCGACAGCATGCGCTATCGCATGCCGCCGACGGGCGACGACTGCATGTAAAACGCGCGCTCGCGGCCAGCAAAATCTACATCGGCATGAACGAAAGACACGTGGATCGGTGAGGTCTCGCGCATCGGCCTGCGCTGAAAGACGTTGAAGCAACGGTGCGTCACACCGACATCGCGTGACGAGCCAATCGAGGAACAAGGTTTGCTCACCTCCGCCCGTGTCGTCCCTCACGGGCCTCTCCTCGTTCCGGTAAAAAATCTTTTGGCGCTTTTCTTCAGTTCGACCCTACCCGCCAGGCAAACACGTTACGCGCGTTGTTCGAGAGGTTGATCCTTTGATGAACGACGGTGCCCGGCCCAGAAGCTCGTACTTCAAGCAACTCGACGCGTTACGCGGCATCGCCGCGCTGACCATCGTATTCAATCACCTCTCGATCCTCACGCCGCTGCATTGGGTCTGGAACACGCCGTTGCGTTTTCTTCTGACAGGTCATGACGCTGTCATTCTGTTCTTTATCATCAGCGGGTTCGTGCTGACCCTGCAACTGACTTCGCGGCGAGGGCCGACCTTCGGCCAATACCTGATCAAACGCATCTGCCGGATTTACCTGCCCTATATCGTGGTGCTGGTTTTTACATATGGCGTGATCAGCGTCGTGTTTCACGGCCCCGTTCCGTGGGCAGGTGGATGGGCCAACAGTGCGTGGGACGGTTCATTTTCGAAAGACGATGTCCTGAGCCATGTCACCTTCATCGGCAAATACCACGCCGATCATGTCATCCCGGTGATCTGGACATTGATTTACGAAATGCGGATCTCGCTGTTCTTTCCGCTGGTAGTGTATGTAGCCGCACGCGCGCAGCCGCGTGGGTCGCTTGCAACGGCCATGCTGATATCCGCCGGTGCCTACGTGCTCCTGGTCGCGCGGAGCGCCGAACCGTCAAATGCGAACTTAAGGGTCGCCTGGACCTTGACAGCTCATTACGCGAGCATCTTCATCGTCGGCGCCGTGCTGGCCATTCACCGCGCGCGCTGGCAAGCATGGCTGTCCAGTCGCGCCCGCAAGACGGCGGTCCTCGTTGTATCGCTCGCGCTTTACTTTATGTCGAGGGCCCTACCCGGCATCGCGCCCGATGGGGTCGGAGATTTTCTCTTTGACTGGGGATGCGCGGCAGGCGCTGCGGGAATCATGTGCACCTCGATCGCATCGAGCCGCATCACATCGTTGCTTGAGCTTAGGCCTGTCATGTATCTAGGCTCGCTCTCATATAGCCTCTATCTCACGCACACGGTCGTGCTGCTGTCGATCATCCATTTGATGCCCTCCGCCGATACCGCATGGGTAGCGCTCGGTCTCGCCGCTGCGCTGGTCATTCCAGTCGCGGCTGTCACGTACCACCTGATAGAACGCCCATCGATGATTCTCGGGAAAGCGCTGACGAGACGCAGCGCGCAAGGCGCCGCACCCACGAGTTGACCCCGAAGTTGATGCCGAAGTTGACCCCGCTACCTGCCGCCGCCAGGTAGCAATCCGCGTTCCTGTAGCGGCAGTTTTTCGAATTCGCCTCCGTGTCCCGGTTTGTCACGGGCGCGAATTTTTTTATTGTCAGACGAATATTTTTTTCTCCGATACTCAGTACGCGCTGCCGCCCATCTTGAGCACCGTGTGAGATTTTCATCTCGGCTCTTCCCGGTCGCGAAGCCCCAACGTGATCGCACCCTGCGATCGATGTTATCGAGGCGCTACAGTCAGGAGATCATCGATCATGATCAAGCCACGCATCCATTGCGCATTTCTTGTCGCAATGCTGATCGCTACGATTTCGCCGGCGTCTCAGGCTCAGCAATACACCACCGAGTGGATCGCGAACACGTTTGGGACCAGCACCACTTATGTAGGTAGTGCCGCGCGTTCGATCTGGGTCGCACCCGAAGGTGTCATTTACACGGCGTCGTTCTGGGACGAAAACGAAGGCGGCGTTGCGCTCTACCAGAGCGGCAAGAGCATCGGTTCGTTTGGCCTGCACAACGAGTTCCAGGGCAGCGCCATTACCGGCAATGCCACGTCGATCTTCGTCGCCTTGCAGTCCAGCCGGGTGTACGGAAGCGGCGCGGTGGGACGCTACAACCGCAGCACGCAAACACGCGATCTGCTCATCAACGTCAGCGCCGATACGACCGAGAAACGTGCCGATGTGATCACCGGGCTCGCCACGTCGGGCTCGTTGCTTTACGCGAGCGACCTTCCTGGCAACCGGGTTCGCGTCTATACAACGGCCGGCGTCTGGCAGCAGGACATCAACGTGACGGGCCCAGGCGCCCTCGCTATCGACGGCTCCGGCAATCTCTGGGTCGCCCAGAAAAGCGCGGGCACGATCGCCGAATTCAGTTCGACCGGCGCGCAGCGCAATACCATCCAGATGCCCACTGGTTCGCAACCATCGGCGCTGTACTTCGATGCGTCGACGGGGCTGCTGATGGTCGGCGATGAAGGGCCTGACATGAACATCAAGCTCTACTCCATAGCGGGCACCCCGTCGCTGGCAAGCACGTTTGGCATTCAGGGCGGATATCTCGACAACACGTCTGGGACCAAAGGTCAGGTCGGCGACAAGCGCTTCACACGCGTTGCGGGCATCGGCAAAGACACCGCGGGCAACCTCTATGTGCTGAACAACCCGTGGGGCGGAGGCTGGGATCTCGGCCGCAACGGTGGCACCGACATTCACGCCTATAACAATCAGGGCACCCTGCAGTGGAAACTGCAGTCACTGAACTTCGAGGGCGTCGCCGCGCCTGATCCGGGTACGGACGGCGCCTTGTTCTATAGCGGCACCAACATCTATAGCGGCACCGCGGGCGGAACCTTCGTCGCGAACACCGTCAACCCGATCGACTATCCGTCCGATCCGCGCATCAACATCAACGACACGCAGCGCGATGAACATTTCGGCCAGCTCGTCTCGGTAGACGGCAATCGAATTCTGGTCGCATCCGGACAGAACCCGGCGATCTTCTACCTGTTCCACTTCAACGCCGCGAACGGCTACATCGCAATACCGGATGCGTCGCTTCCGGGTACGGCGTTCAATACGACCGCACCAGTCACGGCAGAATTTTCTCTCGATAGCAAAGGAGATGTCTGGGCCGGTCTCGATCAGACGAACCAGATCTATCACTATCCGTTGGCAGGCTTCGACGCGAGCGGCAAGCCGTCATGGGGCCCCGCGATTGCCCTGCCCATTCCGGCCAGCGTTCAACCGCTCACGCGCATCCTCTACCTCGCGGACAGCGATACGATGATCCTCGCGCAAGGCATTATCGGCAGCGTTGACTGGACGTCGATTGGCACGCGGATCGAGGTGTATCACGGCTGGGCTGCGGGCAACATGACCCACCCCAATCCTGTGTTCACCGTCAGCAACCCCAAGTCGATCACAGCGGCCGGCAATTACCTGTTCGCCGGATACGTCCACACCGTACCCAACATCGACGTGTTCAATCTCACCACCGGCAACCTGGACACCACGCTGATCAACGCCGACACCAGCACCGTGAGCGTCGGTAACGATGTCGATTCGATGTATGGCCTCAGGGCCTACCTGCAGTCGACCGGGCAGTATCTGATCACGAAGGATAACTACAACAACTCCAGCATCATCGTTCATCGCTGGACGCCGTGATGGGTCGGACTCTGGTTTCGCTTTCGGTTACGTGCCGCGAGAAAAGCCGTTGGTGAGAGTCCGGCGCACATAGTTGACCGGACCCTCTACGATCTCTTCGTCGACGCAGACAAAGGAAGCCGGCAGCTCTGGAAACCGTGCGTCTCCAGCGGGCGCGAGGTCTACTTCGGTGAGATAGACCGTGTCGGCATACGGAAGAAACAGGCGGTAGATCTGCTCGCCACCCGCGATGAACACTTCGTCGCGAGCGTCACGGGCAATTGCATTCGTCACCTGTTCCATGGAAGTACACGTCATCGTGCGCGGTGCGATGACAGGCACCGAGCCGACGACGAGCAAGTCGCGATCCGGCAGCGGTCGTCCGATCGATTCATAGGTACGCCGCCCCATCACGACGAGCTGCCCTTCGGTCAATTGACGAAAGTGCCGCTGCTCGCCGGGAATCTTCCACGGAATGTCGTTGCCCATCCCGATCACCCGGTTGCGGCCCATTGCCGCCACCATCGAAACCCGTTTACCGTTTAGCATCGTCTGTCTTGTTTCGGTTAGCCGGCCGCGGCCAGTCTCGCTCGCTGCCGCATCTGTCGTGCGTACCACATCGTCCACAACGTCAAGCCACCGAAAATGCCATAGCCGATAACCGGCGACACAACCAGATATCGCTCGACCGACCATTGCCAGACGAGCCAGCAACGTAACGCGCATTCCCCGACAAGTCCAATACCCCATACCCAGGTCATCAGGCGGATCGACGCGCGCATCTTCGGCCATTTATGCCATCCAGCCTCGAAATCCGCGTCGCCGTTTTCGCGCTCCCTCGCCACCGTGGCGCGTGCAAGATAGAAGATCGCCGGCTTGGTGAACATCAGCGACAACAGGAACACCGCGCCTATCGCTCCCGTCACCAGCGACTCGCGTATCAGCAGCAGGCGTGGACTCCCACCCAACGCCATCATCAGCAGCGACAGCACAATACCGAGCAGAACCAGCGCACTCAACGCATCGACCCGGCGCGATCTCGCGAACTGGACCACGCTCCACACGATGGGCGGAACCCCCGATGCATAGAGCGCCCCGACATCTCCCCAAAGCGGTAGCGCCGCGCGGTACGCGAGCCACGGCAGCAGCAGATTGCACACCAGTTCGACAACGAGACCTGCACGTATTTTCATGGTGCTCCTGCGTTCAGGGGGCTTTAGTCTGGTTCAGGTATTTCTCGATCTCCGCCTTGCGCTGCCTGAGTGGCATCAGATCGTCTTCACGAGCCAGCGGCTGCAAACGGGCAACATCGTCCCCCGCGATCGCGCCTAACTCCGCCGCGTATTCATGCAGTCCTTCGAACAACATCGTGTCGTCGAAACTCCGGTTCTGACGGGTATTTTCGTACGCTGAAATTTCGTCCCCGATAGCGGCGAGTCGTGGATCATTCGCGTCCTTGATTTTGCCCGAAAGAACATCGAATTCCACGGCCTGTAACTCTCCGTAGAGGTGAGCGCCGATAGTGCGGGTCGTCCTCCCTGGGTCGCTCCAGGCCGCGTGCCATGTGTAGACCTCGAAGCCGAGCACGCCCGCGAGTATCAGCACGACAATCGCCGCGCTGACAGCGATCGATCGGTGTCCGGGCGCCTCCGTCTGGAGTGTCTTTGCGAAGTCCTGCGTCATGAGTTCACCCATTCACGGATACATCGATTGACGCACGTAGTTGCCCGCACGCCCGCGTGCCTAACCCGCCTGTGGCCGAAATATGCGTTGCTGGATATCCTCGCCGCGCGCAACGATCGCCGTCGCTTCGGGCACCTCTTCCCACACGCCCGGCAAATCGACGAGCGGTTCGGACAACACGAGGTACGCATCGTCGCCCACCGCCTTGATACGCGGGTCCTCCGGATACAGCTCGTGCAGATGCCTGAACGACGTGCTATGAAACAGCGACCTGGAATCGGTCTCGCTCGAATAGCGGACTGCGATGACTCGCTCGCCGTCCATCGCGCACACGGTCATGGTGATCGGATGCTCGACACCGTGCCGCCTGCCGGTTTCCTCGACGAAGCCCACCATCCGTTCGAGCGCACGGACCGGTTCCTGCTCGAGCCCGAACGTCAGCGCGAGAAAGAACATCAGTTCCGAATCGGTCGAGCCTTCCATGCCCATGAACAACTCGGGCGCGACGGCGAGTATCAGGTCGCGCCGCACCGCCGGGAAATTACGGATCGAGCCGTTGTGCACGAAGAGCCAGCGCCCGTGACGGAACGGATGGCAATTGGTTTCCTGCACCGGTGTGTCGGTTGCCGCGCGGATATGTGCGACGAACCGTCCCGCACGCACCGCGCGCGCAGCCTCGCGCAGGTTGCGATCGCTCCACGCCGGTTGCACGCAACGATAACGAAACGGAATGTCGGTTGGATGTCCGTACCAGCCGACGCCGAAGCCGTCGCCGTTGGTGGTCGTCGCGCCGAGGCGCGCATGCAGGCTCTGGTCGATTAGCGAATGTTGCGCCCTGAACAGCACGGTCTCGAGCTGGATCGGATTCCCCGTGTAGGCAAGCCAGCGGCACATGGTCGGTCTCCCTTCAGTTGGCTCCGCGCACGCCGGCAAGCGGCGCGAGAAATTCCGAAACCCCGGTCAGAATGATCTGCACGCCGATGCACAGCAGCAGAAACGCCGACACACGCAGCGCGACCTTCGTCCCGTCCACACCGAGGTAGCGCGCAAACACCTCGGCGCGGCTGTAGGTCAGATAGATCGCGAACATCACCAGCACGCTGATCGACACCGATGCAACCGCCGACATGACGAACTCCGAGAGCTTGTGCGTGCGGTTCGCGTTCAGCGCGATCGCGGTGGCGATGGTGCCGGGGCCGGTGGTAAGCGGCATCGTCAGTGGAAAGAACGCTTTCGATTTCACGTCGTCCGCGCTCAGTTGCTGGACCGCTGCTTCGTCGGGGCGCCGGTCGGGAGCGTTGAGCATTTTCCAGCCGCTCACCGCCACCGCGAGACCGCCGCCGATGCGCAGCGCCTCCATCGAAATACCGAAGAAATGCAGGATCGGTGTGCCGACGAAGAACGCCACCAGCAGCACGAAGAACGAGTTGATCGCCACACGCCGTGCGAGAGCGGTCCGCTCTACGCTGCTCAGCGATTCGGCGCGGTCGAGAAAAACAAAGGCAACGCCCACCGGGTTGATGATGCTGATCAGTCCGGTGAAGCCGAACAGAATGTCTGGAATCAGGCTATTGATCATGTCGGTGTCGAGTCCACATCGGCTGACCGCTGGCCTGCATCGTCGCTATCGTCGGGATGCCGGCCAGCCGTTTTTTCTTGCGTCGCAACATGCTGCTGCCCGATGCGACGCGCCGCTCAGTGTAACCGCAACGAATCGTCCGCAGCATGCCGCAACGCTCGCTATGGATGGTCACGGCCGACCGCACGACATCTTTCACCCGCCCTTCACATTTTTGACAACCTTTACGGCGCAGAACCATCCGGCATACAGTCGGGGCCGAAGCCCCGCTCGTCCATACGACGCTCAACCCGGTTCCAGGAGTGGTCCCCATGTTCCTTCGCCTGCTCGCCGCGCTGCCGTTTATCGGCATCCTGCTCGGCGTTCCGTTCGTCAACCGCGTCGAGCCGCTGGTGTTCGGCATGCCGCTCGTGCTCGCCTGGATCGTGCTCTGGGTCGTGCTGAGCGCAGTCATCATGGCCATCGTCTACCGTTTCGATCCCGTCAACCGGCAAGCCGCCGACGCAGCCGCCGAGGTCCGCTCATGAGCAGCGCTCTCGTCATCATTGCGGCCGTCACGCTGTTCGCGCTGTATCTCGGCGTACGCGCCCGGCGCGGGCACGACATGAACCTCGAACAGTGGACCGTGGGCGGACGCAGCTTCGGCACGGCCTTCGTGTTCCTGCTGATGGCCGGCGAGATCTACACGACCTTCACGTTCCTCGGCGGCAGTGGTTTCGCCTACGGCAAAGGCGCACCGGTTTACTACATCCTCGCGTATGCCACGCTCGCGTACATCCTGTCGTACTGGATGCTGCCGCCCGTCTGGCGCTACGCAAAAGCAAACCGGCTCGTGTCGCAGCCGCATTTCTTCACGCGCAAATACGCGAGCCCGGCGCTCGGCGTGCTGGTGGCGCTCGTCGGGGTCGCTGCGCTGATTCCGTACCTGGTGCTGCAGCTAAAAGGGCTCGGCATCATCGTTGCCATTACATCGTATGGCGCGATTTCGTCGAGCGCCGCGGTATGGATCGGCGCGGTCGTCGTCACCGCCTACGTGATCGTCTCGGGCGTACGCGGCTCCGCATGGAATTCGGTGGTCAAGGACACACTGATCCTCGCGATCGTGCTGTTTCTCGGCATCTATCTGCCGATCCACTACTACGGCGGCCTCGGCGACATGTTCCATGCGATCGATACCGCGCGGCCCGGCTTCCTGAGCTTCCCTGCCAAAGGCTCGAGCGTGATCTGGTTCCAGTCGACCGTGCTGCTCACGGCACTCGGCTTCTTCATGTGGCCGCATACGTTCGGCTCGGTCTTCACCGCGAAAGACGAGCGCATCTTCCGCCGCAACGCAGCCGTCCTGCCGCTCTACCAGTTGATCCTGCTGTTCGTGTTCTTCGTCGGCTTCGCGGCGACGTTGAAAATACCGGGCCTGAAAGGCGGCGACATCGATCTGTCGCTGTTCCGCCTGACGATCCAGACGTTCGACCCGTGGTTCGTCGGCGTGGTCGGCGCGGCCGGCGTGCTGACCGCGCTGGTGCCGGGTTCGATGATCCTGACGACCGCGTCGACGCTGCTCGCCAACGACGTGTATCGCGGCGGCCTACAGCGCAGTGCGTCCGACGCGACCGTCACGAAGATTGCACGCGTGCTCGTGCCGGTCGTTGCGCTGGTCGCGGTGGCGTTCACGCTGCACGGCGGCGAAACAATCGTCGCCCTGCTGCTGATGGGTTACAGCTTCGTCACGCAGCTGTTCCCGGCGCTGATCTGCAGCCTCGCGCCGCGTAACCGCGCGACGAAGCAAGGTGCGTTCTGCGGGATCGTGGTCGGCGTCGCGGTGGTTGCGGTGACGACGCTGATGCACCTGAGCGTCGGCCAGTTGCTGCCGTTCCTGCCGGAGCCGCTGAAGGACATGAACATCGGCTTCATCGCGCTCGCGTTGAACATCATCGTGTTCGTCGTGGTGAGCGCGCTGACGCAGCCGCGCGTGCAGTCTGGGGAAACCGCTGCGCAGACGCGGGCGTAGTGAGCCGTTCGTCGTGAGTCGTTGGTAACTGTGCGTTGTTAGCGCAATGAGCCGCATGCCATGAACACGGCGTGCGGCTCATTGCGCATCGCACCCGGAATTCACGCTTACACTCAACTTGCCGACCGCCCCGCATCCTTCGCATACAGCGTCGAGTCCGAAAACTTCTCCACCGTCAGCACCCGGCCGACCAGGATCAGCGCCGTCCGCTCGATGTCGGTTGCTTTCACCTTCGCGACGATATCGGCGAGCGTGCCTGACACGCGCTCTTCATCGGGCCAGCTCGCGCGATAGACCACGGCCACCGGACACGTCGCGCCGTAATGCGGCATCAGTTCGTCGACGATGTGCGCCAGATGCCGCACGCCGAGATGGATCGCCATCGTCGCGCGATGCCGCGCGAGGTCGCCCAGCTGTTCGCCGGGCGGCATGTTCGTCTTGCGCGCGAAGCGCGTCAGAATCACGGTCTGCGAGACATCCGGCAGCGTCAGTTCGCAACCGAGCGTCGCAGCCACCGCCGCGACTGCGGTGACGCCCGGCACGATCTCGTAAGGCACGCCCTGTTCACGCAGACGCCGGATCTGCTCGCCGATCGCGCCGTACAGAGACGGGTCGCCGGAATGTACGCGTGCGACGTCCTGGCCTTTGCGGTGTGCCTCGACCAGCAGCGCGACGATCGTGTCGAGATCGAGATCCGCGGTGTTCACCACGCGCTCCGCCGCGTGCCCGTCGAGCACGGCAGACGGCACCAGCGAGCCGGCATACAGAATCACCGGGCAGGTGCGCACGAGACGCTGCCCCTTTACGGTGATCAGTTCGGGATCGCCCGGCCCTGCGCCGATAAAAAACACCGTCATGCCACACTCCGTGATCAGAAAGAAAGAATGAATGGGAAGCTGCGATGAGGCAGCGCTCGTCGAGCGCTGCTCGATGTCGCACGCACGTCGTATCAGGGTATGGTCCGCAGCGCGTGCAGCAGGTCGGCCGGATCGTCGAACTCGCGATCGGCCGCGGGCAACGTGGGGCGCCGCAGGATGATCACCGGCACGCTCCGTTCGCGTGCGACGTCGAGTTTTGCCGAGGTCGCACTGCCCCCGCTATTCTTGCTGATTACGACGTCGAATGCATGTCTGTCGAACAATGTGCGCTCGCCTTCGTGCGAAAACGGTCCGCGCGCATCGAGCACACGGGCGCGGGCATTGCCCGGATGCGCGTCGAGACAGCGGATGGTCCACTGCTGATGCGCGGGAATCGCGTCGAGATGGGCAAGCGGTTCGCGTCCCAGCGTGAAGAGCGGGCGCGCAAACGGTTCGAGCAGGCTGACGATGCCGTACCAGTCGTCACACCAGCGCCAGTCGTCGCCGGCCCGCGGCTGCCAGGCCGCGCGCCGCAGGGCCCAGTAAGGCAGGTTCGCCGAACGGCTCGCTGTCGCTGCATTTGCGCTGATCTGCGCGGCGTACGGATGGGTTGCATCGACCACTAACCCGATCCGTTCGTCCAGCAGATAGCGCGTAAGCCCGGCCGCGCCGCCGAAGCCGCCGGTGCGCACCGCGCTTGCGAGATCGTCGGGTACCTTGCCGAGGCCGGCGAGGCTGTAGACGTGCGGGCCATCGGATGTGCCGGTCGAAGGCAACGCACGCGCGATACGCAGCGCGTCGCCCGTGCCGCCGAGTAGCAGGATGCGTGTCATCGAGGCGGTGCGGTGCCGACAACCGCCGCAGTGCTCGACTCTGAAGGTTCATCGAAAGGCTTGCGGCTATCGAGCAGCGTGACCGGCAGCGTCGGTCGCCACGTATCGAAACCGCCGAGCGGCTGCACATGTGCGAGCGCGATACGCGTCAGCGTGCCGCCATGCGCGCCGCGCCACGCGACGAGCCTCGCCTCGCCCTGCACCGTCACTGCATTCGCGACCAGCCGGCCACCGGGCCGCAGGCGAGCCCAGCACGCATCGAGCACACCCGCCGTCGTCACCCCGCCGCCGATAAAAATCGCGTCCGGCGCAGGCAGCCCCTCTAGTGCGGCTGGCGCGCTACCTGCGACGAGTTGCAGGCCAGGCACGCCGAGCGCATTGCGATTGTGCGCGATGAAATTCTGCCGCTGCGAATCGGCCTCGATCGCAATCGCACGGCACGATGGATGCGCGCGCATCCATTCGATCCCGATCGAACCCGCGCCCGCACCGACATCCCACAGCAGTTCGCCAGGCACGGGCACAAGATGCGCAAGCGCCAGCGCACGGATGTCGCGCTTTGTCAGTTGCCCGTCGTTGAGATAGGCGTCGTCGGGCAGACCTGGCGTGAGCGGCCATATGGTTGCGCCGACGCTTGCGCGGCATTCGAGTGCGACGAGATTCAGCGCCGCGACCTCGCCGGCCTGCCAGGCATCGGCGCGCGCATCGATACGGCGCTCGAGCGGGCCGCCCAGGTGTTCGAGCACGATCATCCGCGTGGCACCGAAACCGCGTGCGTCGAGTAGCGCCGCAAGCGCCGCCGGGGATGCGCCGTCGCTGCTCAGCACCAGCAGACGCGCGCCGTCGTGCAGATGCGCATGCACCGCGGCAAGCGGCCGGCCGACCAGCGACAGCACCGTCACATCCTGCAACGGCCAGCCGACGCGCGCCGCGGCCAGCGACAGCGAAGACGGTGCGGGCAGCACACGCAGTTCGTCGGCGGGAAGCTCGCGTGCGAGCGTCGCGCCGACACCGAACAGCATCGGATCGCCGCTCGCCAGTACGCATACCGGTGTGTGTCGATGTGCGAGCAACGGCGCGAGATCGAAGGGTCGCGGCCAGGACTCGCGACGTGCGCGCAAACGCGCGGGCAACATCGCGAGATGGCGCTCGCCGCCTACCACCACCGAAGCATCGAGCAACGCACGCCGCGCCGCGCGCCCCAGACCGGCGAAACCCTCTTCACCGATGCCCACCACCGTCAACCACGCAGGCATCCCGCCATCCTCATCGTCGTTCTCTCGCTTGCTCGCCATGGCACGCCGCATAAGGGCGGCCCATCGTGGCGCTATGGAAAGAAGGCATAATACAGCCTCGCCGGTGCCCTTCGGGGCCGAACAGGGAACACAGCGACACTGTGGCTGCCCCCGCAACTGTATGCAGCGAGTCCGCGCTCCACACGCCACTGGATCAACCGGGAAGGCCGGTGCGGACGACGACCTGCTAGCCAGGAGACCTGCCGGCCAGACTGTTCGCGCCAGCCATCATCGGGCGGGGTGTACCGATGCCGCGTTTGCCTCCTTGAGGTACAAACCGGGCCGTCGCGCGACGCCAACCCGGTAATCGCTTGAACCACGTTCCGTCCGCTGCTTTATCTATCGATTCGTCTGGCGCGTCGCCTGCGTCGTCGGCACACCGCCGCGTGTCGGCGTGTCCCGCGCTCACGCGCATCGTCGCTGCGCGCGACGGCGGGCTGTGCCGGATCAGATTGCCCGGCGGCGTGCTGCACGCGCACGAAGCAGCGGCCATCGCCGAGGCCGCAACGCTGCACGCGTCGGGTGTGATCGAGTTGACCAATCGCGCGAATCTGCAACTGCGTGGCGTGCGCTCCGGACACGAAGCCGCACTGACCGCACGGCTTCTGCAAGCGGGCCTCGGGCCGCAGATGCCGGCCGACACTCCGCACACCATCGAGGCAATCGACGGCATCCGTAATCTGATGATCAGCCCGCTCGCAGGCCACGATCCGCAGGCGCTTTGCGACACCCGCGCGCTGGCGGCGCCGATTCTCGCGCTGCTGCAAAGCGAGCCGCGTTTCGCGACGCTGTCGCCGAAATTCGCGCTGCTGCTCGACGGCGGCGAACAGCTGATGGCGATCGATCATCCGCACGACATCTGGCTCGCTGCGATGCCAGCCGATTACGACGAGCCGCGCTTCGCGGTCGGATTCGCAGGATGTCCGTCGCTCGAAGCAGGCAGCGCGCTCGCTGCGGTTGTGCAAGCGGACGTGCCGGCGTTGCTCGATGCGTTGCTGCACACCTTTATCGATCTCGCCGGCACCGACGACACGCGCATGCGCAACCTGCTCGTCGCCCACGATGCACACGTGTTGCTGCAACGTGCCGCTGATCGCGTCGGCATCGCTCTGCAACACGGCTCGCAGATCGATGCGTGGCGCCGCGCGCCTACCGATCCAACGAAGCGACTCGGCGCACACCCGCAAGGCGATCCACAACGATGGTACGCAGGCGGTCAACCGCTCGCCGGACGGATCGATGCCGCGACACTGCGCGAACTCGGCGCACTGTCCGCGCGACATGGCGACGGCTCGCTGCGCGTGACGCCGTGGCAAAGCGTGCTGCTACCGAACCTCACTGCGAACTCTGTCGAAGCCGCGTTATCGGGCCTGCATGCGCTTGGCTTCGCGTGCGATCCAGCGCATCCGTATGCGGCAATCGTCGCGTGCTCCGGTTCGACGGGTTGTGCGAAAAGCGCCGCCGATACCAAAGCGGATGCTCAACGACTCGCTGCACTACTGACCCACGATAGGACCACTTCGTCTGCCGTTCATTTGACCGGTTGCACGCGCTCCTGCGCGGCCGCCCACTGCGCGCCGCATACGCTGCTCGCAGTCGCAGCTGGCCGCTACGACCTTTACCAGCGCGCGGACACGTCCAGTGAAGGCCGCTTCGGTGTGTGCATCGCACACCACCTGACTATCGAACAAGCCGCCGCGCAACTGAACCGCCCAGCCCGGAAATCACCCGATGCATGACTACCTTCGCGACGGTCAACAGATCTACCGTCAGTCGTTCGCGACGATCCGTGCGGAAGCCAACCTGTCGCACATCCCCGCGGACCTCGAAAAACTCGCCGTGCGTGTGATCCACGCATGCGGGATGACCGACATCGTCGACGACCTGCGTTTCTCGGCGAGCGCGGGTCACGCCGGACGTACGGCGCTCGCCGCCGGCGCCCCGATACTCTGCGATGCACGCATGGTTGCAGAAGGCATTACGCGCGCACGGTTGCCCGCGCGTAACCCCGTGCTTTGCACGTTGGGCGAACCTGCGGTGCCTGAACTCGCGCGACAACTCGGCAATACCCGTTCGGCGGCCGCGCTCGAATTGTGGCGCCCGCATCTCGCAGGCAGCATCGTCGTGATCGGCAACGCGCCGACCGCGCTGTTTCACCTGCTCGATATGCTCGACGCAGGTGCTCCGCGGCCCGCGCTGATTCTCGGCTTTCCAGTCGGCTTTGTCGGCGCCGCCGAATCGAAGGCGGCACTCGCCGCGCGCGGCAACGATGTGCCATGGGTGATCGTCGCAGGTCGCCGTGGCGGCAGCGCGATGGCCGCTGCCGCGGTCAACGCGCTCGCCTCGGAGGACGAATAAATGGCGCAGCCAGGACGTCTCTTCGGCATCGGCGTCGGTCCCGGCGACCCCGAACTATTGACGCTGAAAGCACTGCGTCTGCTGAAGGCTGCACCGGTGGTCGCGTACTTCGTTGCCAAGGGCAAGAAAGGCAACGCATACGGAATCGTCGAAGCGCATCTCGACGACACGCAACTGCATCTGCCGCTCGTCTATCCGGTCACGACGGAAGCGCTCGAGCCGCCGCTGTCGTACGAAGCGGTCATTGCGGACTTCTACGACACGGCGGCCGGTGTGATCGCCGCGCATCTGCAGTCGGGGCGCGACGTGGCGGTGATCTGCGAAGGCGATCCGTTCTTTTATGGCTCGTATATGTATCTGCACGACCGGCTCGCCGCGCGCTTCGATACCGAAGTCGTGCCGGGCGTCTGCTCGATGCTTGGCGGTGCGGCGGTGCTCGGCGCGCCGCTCGTCTATCGCAACCAGTCGCTGGCGGTGCTGTCAGGTGTGTTGCCCGAACACGAATTGCGGCGGCGGCTCGCAGATGCGGATGCAGCTGTCGTCATGAAGCTCGGTCGTAATTTCGACAAGGTGCGGCGCATTCTCGACGAACTTGGGCTCGCGCAGCGCGCGCTGTACGTCGAACGCGCAACGATGGCGAATCAGCGGATCGTGCCGCTCGCCGAGGTCGACCCGATGGCATCGCCGTATTTCTCGTTACTCGTCGTGCCGGGGAAGAAATGGCAAGCATGACATCGCCGGCCATCGTGATACTCGGTGCGAGCGCCCTTGCGCTTGCGCGGCGCGTGCAGGCTCGTTATCCAGGCTCGCAGGTGCATGGCCTCGCGGAGCGCGTTGAGGCCGACGTCCGCTACACCGAGCTCGGTGTGCATCTGCGCGAACTGTATGCACGCGGTACGCCGATCGTTGCGCTGTGTGCAGCCGGTATCGTGATCCGCTGTGTGGCGCCGCTGCTCGCGAACAAGGGCGTCGAACCGCCGGTGCTCGCATTGGCGGAAGACGGGAGTGCCGTCGTGCCGTTGCTCGGCGGTCTCGCTGGCGTCAATGCGATGGCGCGCGAAATAGCGACGATGCTCGACATCGCCCCCGCGATCACGACCAGCGGCGAATTGCGCTTCGGCACCTGCGTGTTAAATCCGCCACATGGGTACGCGCTTGCAGATCTTGCTCAGGGCAAGCGCTTCGTTTCGGATCTGCTGGCGGGCGAAGCGACGCGCATCGAAGGCAATGCATCGTGGCTCGACGATGCATCGTTGCCGCGCGCGCAGTCGGCGCGTCTTGCGATCCGCGTGACACCTTTTATCACTGTCGGCGGGCCTGACGATCTGTTGATTCATCCGCGCAGCGTCGTTGCCGCAGTCGGTACAGCGAGCGATGTTGCAGCCGGCGCCACGATTGCGGAACACATCGTTAGTGCGCTTGAGGCACACAAGCTTGCCCGCTCGTCGCTCGCCATGCTGCTCGCACCGCTCGATCGTATCGGCGACGCTGCGTTTGCCGATGCTGCGCGCACGCTCGATGTGCCGCTGCGATTCGCTGAACCCGGTACTAGCGGATCAACTGACGAAAGCGAAGAAATACATCATCGCCTGCTCGCTACAGCGCTGCATGTTCCACACGATGTGCTGCACCACTCCGGTTCGCCGATCGCGCTGGCGGTCGCCGCCGCACCGGTCGACACCGCCCACATCGGTCAGGCACGCGGCCGGCTCACTGTGATCGGCATCGGTCCAGGTTGTGCCGAACTGATGGTGCCCGCGGCCCGCGATGCACTCGCCGAAGCCACCGACATCCTCGGCTACGCAACCTACGTGAAGATGGCCGGCCCGTTCCGCGACGATCAGCAGGTGCATCGCAGCGACAATCGCGAGGAACTGCAGCGCGCGCGCCACGCGTTCGAACTGGCGAGCGCGGGTCGTGCGGCCGTCGTCGTTTCGTCCGGCGACCCGGGCGTGTTTGCAATGGCCGCCGCGGTCCTCGAAGCGCTCGAAACCTCCGGTAACCCACGCTGGGCAGCGGTCGAACTCAACATCGTGCCCGGCGTATCGGCGGCGATGGCGACCGCCGCGCAGGCGGGTGCGCCGCTCGGTCACGACTTCTGCATGCTGTCCCTATCGGACAACCTGAAGCCGTGGTCGATCATCGAGGCACGTCTGCGGCATGCGGCCGAGGCTGACCTCGTGATGGCGTTCTATAACCCGACCTCGCATGCGCGCCCCTGGCAACTCGACCGCGCGCTCGATATCGTGCGTGCCTATCGCGCGCCCGCTACACGTGTCGTGCTTGGGCGCGATATCGGCAGACCGGGCGGTGCGCTCACTACCACCACGCTCGGGAAACTGCGCGCATCGGACGTGGATATGCGCACGATGGTGATTGTCGGATCGTCGACGACACGTGGTTTTGCTCGCGATGGCGAACGCGAGTGGGTCTATACGCCGCGCTGGTACGGCCAACCGTAGTCGCTCGATCGCATCAGCCAGTAATCACCGTGCCTCAAGCGCCGCGACGAATCGCCCGATGATCCGCGCAAGCTCCGCCGGTGCCTCGAGCGGCAACAGATGTCCGGCCCCCGGCACGATATGCATGACCGCTTGCGGAATGCGGGGCAGCAGTTCCGTCTCCAGCGTAGCAATGCGATCCACCTGATCGAGTTCGCCGGAAACGACAATGGTCGGTACATCGATTGACGCCACCGCGGCGGTAATGTCTTCGCGCATGGCCACGTTCGGCCACGCCGCCTTCGCCTGCGGCGCGCCTTTGAGACTGTCCTCGACGATCTGCTCGCGATACGCGGCGTCGAGTTTCCTTGCGGTGAGAACGTGATCGATGACGAATTCGATCGACTCACGCGACCCATACGCGCTGGCCAGAGTCGCGCGTTGTTCTTCGGAGAGCAGCATCGGCGATGGTGGCGACGGTGCAACCAGCACGAGGCCTTCGAGCCCACCTGGCCGGCGGGATGCGATGAGCTGCGCGACCTTGCCACCCATCGAATGACCGACGAGTACATAGCGCCGCAAGCCCAACGTCTCGATCACGCCTTCAGCGTCGGCGGCGAGATCGGCGATACGGTAACCATCCGCGGGGGCGCCGGAATCGCCCCAGCCTCGATGATCGGTGGCAACGATCCTATACCGGTCCGACAACTCACCGGCTACTGCATCCCACGTGCGCGATGAGCCGCCGTAATAATGCAGCAGTACCAGCGCCACCGCCCTGCTACCTTGCTGTGTCAGGTGAATCCGTGTGCCGTTCGTTTCAATGTCCACTTGAGTCCTCTATCCCGGTTAAGTGCCGCTATCGTAGATTCGAGTCTCGTGTTTGATAATTGCCGGCTCGATGGCGACAGTCGATAATCCAGTTATCGAATAGGAGGGGCAATGGACCGACTGACCAGTCTTGGCGTGTTCGTCGCCGCGGTGGAGGAAGGCAGCCTTGCTGCGGCTGCGCGGCGTTTCGGGCTGTCGCCGGCGATGGCCGGCAAACATGTCGATGCAATCGAAGCTCAGCTGAATGCGCGGCTGCTACAACGAACCACGCGGCGCCTCAGTCTGACCGATGCGGGCCAGACGTACTACGAGCGCAGCAAGCAGATTCTCGAAGCGTTCGACGACACCAACCGGGAAGCGAGCGATTCGCAAAGTACGGCGCGCGGCGTTCTGCGCGTCGCCGCACCGGTCACGTTCGGCTCGATGCATTTAGGCAAAGTGACGGCACGCTATCTCGAGGACCATCCGCAGGTGAACATGGAGGTGGTGCTCGGCGACCGCTATGTCGACCTGCTCGATGCCGGTATCGACGTGGCGATCCGGATTGGGCGGCTGCGCGATCCAGCACTCGTTACACGCCGGATTGCGCCGTGTCGAATGGTCGTATGTGCGGCACCCGCCTATCTCGAGCGACATGGAACGCCGCGCACGCCACGCGAGCTGAGCGACGCGCCGCGGCTCGCCTTCAGCGAGGCCGTGTCCGCCGGAGACTGGACGTTGTTCGATTCGAAGAACCGCGCGCATGTCGTCGACGGACCCGCGCGGATCGCTGCTAACAACACGCAGATGCTTCTGTCCGTCGCACTCGCCGGCGCCGGCATCGTGTACGGCCCGACCTTCGTCTTTGGCGAGCACCTGCGGCGCGGCGACCTTGTGGCGCTACTGCCGGCGTACCGCGCCACCGATCTGGTGATCCAGGCGGTTTATCCGGGCGCGCGACGCATACCGCTTAAAGTGCGCCGGTTCGTCGATTACCTTACCGAAGCGTTTGGCGATGAACCGCCCTGGGACTCTAGCCCTGAGTAAGCCGGGCCGAAACCTCAGCGCTCTATCAAATCTTCGGGCACGCGATGTAACGCACCCCAGGCATGCGCGAGCTGCGCGCATCGCCCGAGCTTCACTCCCGCGTGTTCGAAATCGACGAACACGATCCGGTCTGCGGCAGCAGGCCGCACCGGCCAGTCGCGACTGCGGCCATCCGATAACACCCAGAGCCAGCGCTGCTGCGCGGGCTTGCGACGCGCCGCGCGTTCGAGCAGATGCGCCGCGCGCCGCACACCGAGTGCGAGCGGTGTGCCTCCCGCGCCGCCGATCGGCTTCAGCCAGCGCTCGTTCCACCAGCGCGGCACCGCGGGCCCGAACCGTAAATCTGCACGTGTGCCACCGAAACAGATCAGTGCCGCTTCCGCGCGTTCGCGTGCGGCGCGGTTGAATAGCGCGACCAGTAGGCCCTTCGCAAGCGCAAGTTGCGCACCGGCAAGCATCGAAGCGGAGCAATCGAGCGCGAAGCAATGCAGTTCGCCACTTCGCGATGCTTCGCGCACGAAGCGCAGATGGTCGGCACGCAGCGGCGTGTGACGTTTCGCCGCGAGCGTGGCAGGCCATGCGATGCGTGTGCCGGGTGCGCCGTCGACAGTACGGGTACGCGTGCGGCTGCGGGTGCCTTGCAACCACCGGAAACCGCTGGACTGATCAGCGGCGGCACCGTTCCGGTGGCTTAGCGTTTTTTTGCGGCGAGCGGAACGACGGTTTTGACGTTCGCAATGCCGGCCGGCTGCGGCGGTAGATAACCCCAGTCGCCAGCCGATCCATCGGATTTTGCCTGCGACCGATTGTGTTGACCGTTTTCGGTCTTCTGATCGGCGCTTGCGGTTGCCGCTTCTTGCGGTTCTCGCTCTGACGTGCCGGCCTCTGCCGACGCATCGTCCGCATGCCGTCGATGCAACAACACCGAGGCCGCGACCCGCTCGACATGTGCCACGGTCACCGCATCGGCACCGTCGAGCGCTGCCAGCGCGCGTGCAGCGCGCAGCATCACGAGATCGGCGCGCAGACCATCGACGGCCGCCTCGATACAGAGTCGGCTTACCAGCGCATGTACGGCATCGTCGAAGGACAGTGCGGACAACGCAGCACGCGCAGCGCGAATCCGTTGCACGACATCCGACTGCTGCGTTGCATAAGCACGGTGAAAACCCCGCGGATCGAGATCGAAGGCGAGCCTTGCCTTGACGATGCGCTGCCGCACGGCCGGATCGAAACAGTTCTCCAGCTCCACCACCAGGCCGAAACGATCGAGCAGTTGCGGTCGCAACTCGCCCTCTTCCGGATTCATCGTGCCCACCAGCACGAAACGCGCATCGTGACTGTGCGACACGCCATCGCGTTCGACGGTGTTCACACCGCTCGCAGCGGCATCGAGCAACGCGTCGACGAGCGTATCGGGCAACAGGTTGATTTCGTCGACATACAGCACGCCGCGATGCGCCTGGGCGAGCAACCCCGGCGAAAATTTCACGGCACCATCGCGCAACACCGCGTCGAGATCGAGCGTGCCGATCAGACGCTCTTCGCTCGCGCCGAGCGGCAGTGTGACGAACTGGCCTTCGGGCAGCAATTCGGCAAGCGCGCGCGCAGCAGTCGATTTCGCCGTGCCGCGTGGCCCGCTAACCAGCACACCGCCGATGCCGGGATCGACGGCTGCGATCAGCAGCGCCTGTTGCAGCGGCTGCTGATCGATCAACGCGGTGAACGGAAAGGCAGGCAGGGACCCATTCATGACCGTATTCCTTCGATATGTTGCTCGCTTGCCAGCAGATGATCTTCAAGATGCGCACGATACGCACCGGGCTGTTGCCACAGTCCGCGCTGCATCGCTTCGAGCAGTCGCTCGCAGATCGCATGCAGTGCGTGTGGATTGTGCTGTTCGAGAAACGTGCGCGTGTCGGCGTCGTTCAGATAGGCATCGGCGACGAGCGCGTACTGATGATCAGCGACGACGCGGGCCGTCGCATCGTAGCCGTACAGATAGTCGACGGTCGCGGCGATTTCTGCCGCGCCCTTGTAGCCGTGGCGCTTTACACCGTCCAGCCACTTCGGGTTCACGACGCGCGAGCGGATCACGCGCGCAATCTCCTCATGCAGCGTGCGCACGCGCGGTGCCGCCGGATTGCTGTGATCCGCGTGATAGATATGCGGCTGCACGCCGGCCAGATGTCGAACGGCCGCGGCCATGCCGCCCTGGAACTGGTAGTAGTCGTTCGAATCGAGCACGTCGTGTTCGCGGTTGTCCTGGTTCTGCAGCACGACGTCGAGCGCGGCGAGCCGCGTGCCGAAAACGTCGTGCGCTTCGTCGCCGGCACTCTTCTGCGCATACGCGTAGCCACCCCACGCCTGGTAAGCATTCGCGAGATCCGCGTCGGTCTGCCATTGACGAGAGTCGATCATCTGCTGCAAACCCGCACCGTATGCGCCAGGACGCGAGCTGAACACACGCCAACCGGCGCGCTGACGCGCCGTTGCTGGATCGAGCCCGCGCGCAATCCATGCGTCGCGCTCGGCCATCACGCGTGCGCGGATCGGGTTCAGTTCGGGTGGTTCGTCCAGTTCCGCCACGGCCTGTACCGCGGCGTCGAACAGATGCATCACGTTCGCGAACGCATCGCGGAAGAATCCCGATACGCGCAGCGTCACGTCGATGCGCGGCCGGTCGAACGCTTCGATCGGCATGATTTCGAAATCGGTCACGCGATGGCTGCCGGCGGCCCATTTCGGCCGCACGCCGATCAGCGCCATGGCCTGGGCGATATCGTCGCCGCCGGTGCGCATCGTCGCTGTGCCCCATACGGAGAGACCGATCGCGCGTGGATAGTCGCCGTGTTCCTGCAGATGCCGCTCGATCAGTTGCTGCGCGGACTTGAGCCCGAGCGACCACGCGGCCTGGGTCGGCACTGCGCGCGTGTCGACCGAGTAGAAGTTGCGGCCGGTGGGCAGTACATCGGGGCGGCCGCGCGAAGGCGAACCGCTCGGGCCTGGTGGCACGAAGCGGCCTTCAAGGCCGCGCCGCAGGTGACGCATTTCCTGTTCGCCGCATGCGTCGAGGTTCGGTAGCACGCTGTTGCGCAAGCGCGTGAGGACGCGCTCGGCGTGGGGTAATTCGGCCGGTGCCGGTAGCCAGGACGGTGCAGCTGCGTGTGCGTCTACACCGACACCTGCGTCATCGCACAACGCCACTAGCAAAGCAGCCGCCAGCCCCTCAAGCCGCTCACGCGCATCGCCGTTATGCCGCCACGGCGCATCGCTGACCTGCTCGAGCAGCGCGGGACGCGGCCCGCTCCACGGCGCCGACCAGTCCGCCGTTAACGGATCGAACAGATGATCGATCTGCAGGTCGCGCGCAAGCGCATCGATCAAACCAGCATTCGCACCCTGCCCATCGCCGACCGGAAAGCGCCCAAGCGCGAGCAGCGTGTCGCGGCGTTGCACACCTTCCGGCGATTGCCCGAACGTATGCAGACCATCGCGAATCTGCGCTTCCTTCAACTCGCACAGCCACGCATCGACGCGCGTCAGCACTGCGTCTTCGGCATCCTGCCCGACCGGCTCCGCGAGGCTCAGTTCCTCGTGCAACCGATGCTCGACGATGGTCGCAAGTATCGTGCGTCGCAGCAGCTTTGCGCGCCGCGCATCGACCATCAGCGCATCGTAGTACTCGTCGACCTGCCGTTCGAGATCCTGCAGCGGTCCATAGTTTTCCGCGCGCGTGAGCGGCGGCATCAGATGATCGATGATGACCGCCTGCGCACGTCGCTTCGCCTGGCTACCCTCGCCCGGATCGTTGACGATGAACGGATACAGATGCGGCAACGGCCCAAGCACGAGGTCGGGCCAGCACGTATCGCTCAGCGCGACGCTCTTGCCCGGCAACCATTCGAGGTTGCCGTGCTTGCCGACGTGCACGACCGCATCGATGCCGAAATGCGCGCGCAACCAGACATAGAACGCGAGATACGCATGCGGCGGCACGAGGTCCGCATCGTGATAGCTCGCGTAGTCACCTTCGCCGCGCGAGCGCGACGGCTGGATACCGACGAACACATTCCCGCAGCGCCAGCCAGCAATCATGAAGCGCCCACGACGCAACGTCGGATCGCTTTCCGGCGGTCCCCAGCGAGCGTTCAACGCATGGCGCACTTCATCGGGCAGTTGCGCGAAGTGGGCGAGATAGTCGTCGAGCGCGAGACTCTGCAACGCGGGCCGCAGATCGCGCATGGCCGGATCGTTGGTAACGCCCTGCGTGAGCCGTTGCATCAACCCGGCGCCATCGACGGGCAGGTCGCTCACGCGATAGCCTTCGTCGCGCAGCATCGCAAGAATGCCGACCACCGACGCCGGCGTATCGAGACCAACACCGTTGCCGATGCGCCCTTCGCTCTGCGGGTAATTGGCGAGAATCAGCGCGAGCCGTTTCTCGTCGTTACGCAACTGGCGCAGCCGGCACCAGCGTCGACTCAATTCAGCGACGAACGCAACGCGCTCCGCATCCGGCCGATAACGGACCACATCCACTTCGGTATGCGCACAGCGATACGCGAGCCCCTTGAAACTGATCGCCCGCGTAATGATCCGCCCGTCTACTTCGGGCAGCGCGACGTGCATCGCGATGTCGCGCGAATTGAGGCCCTGGTTGTCCTTCACCCAGTCGTCGCGGTTGCCGCCGCTCAGGATGACCTGCATTACCGGCGCGTCGCCGGCTAGCGCGAGCGGTTCGGGATCATCGATTGCGCTGGCGGCGAACGCAGTCGTGTTCAGCACTAGCGCAACGTTGTGGCGCTCGCACAGTTGCTGGACTACGTCGCGACTCACGGCATCTTTCAGCGAAGTGATCGCGATAGGCAGCGGATTCATTTGACGTGCTTCGAGCGCTTCGATCAGCGCGTCGAAGACCGCCGTATTGGCCGCCTGCAGATGCGCGCGATAGAACAGGATTGCGACGACCGGCGCGTGATCAACAGCAGTGTGCGTCCGCCAGCGTGTTTGCCACGCTTCGATAGTCGGCAGGTCATGTTGCGGGTGATACAGCGCCGCAGCCGGCAGCGGTCGCGGTAATGCGGGCTCGCTACCCCAGCCGAACGCCTGCCAGGCGATGCAGCGCAAAAACGCCTCGGCATTCTGCGGACCGCCTTCGCGCAGATAGCGCCATAGCCGCTCGCATAGCGCGGCATCGGCGGTACTTTTGGCGACCAGGTTCGGGTCTTCCTGGAGATCGCCGGAAAACATCGCCAGCATCTGCCCACGCCTCGCGGCAAGCGCGACCATCTGTTCGATGCCGTACGGCCAGTAGGCTTCACCGCCCAGATGGTCGACCACGATGACGCGCGCATGTTGCAGCACGTCGTCGACATAGAAGTCGACCGACGCGGGTTGGCGCAGATAAGTCACGTTGGCGAGCCGCACGCTCGGGAAGTCTGGACCGAGCCGCGTTACGACGCTCGCGAGCAACGACAGCGTGGTATCGGCCGAGCTGAGCACCACGATGTCCGCAGGCTGCTGATCGATCCGGACGACACCCGCTGTGTCATCGACGAAGCCACCCGGCGTGGTACGCAGCAGATGCATGGCGCGTCAGGCCCGCTGTGCTTCGGCGTGTACCGCAGAATTCAACGCGGCATTGAATGCGCGCTGCAGCGCGGCCTGGTCGAGATCTTCGCCGATCAGCACGAAGCGGCTCTTCTGCGGCTCGGCCGCTTGTTCGTCCGCTCTCCAGCGCCGATCGAAGTAACTGTCGAAACGCCCTCCCACACCCTGCACTACAAGCCGCATCGGTGCGCCCGGCAATGCCGCGAAACCTTTCACACGATAGATCGTGTGCGTCTCGACGAGCTGCTGCAACGCGACGATCGTCGCCTCGCGCGATAGCGCCGTACATTCCACCACCACCGAATCGAAGTCGTCGTGATGATGATCGGGATCGTCGGCGGAACCGTGGTGATCGTGCCGCAGATGAATCGTGGTTTCCGACGCCGCCTCGAGCCCGAGCAACGCGTGCAGGTCGAGTTGACCATTCTGCGCGCGGACGACCTTCACCTGCGCAGGAATCTCTTCGCGGAGCAGCGCTTCGACAGCGGCCTGCTGCGTGTCGTCGAGCAGGTCGGTCTTGTTGAGAATCACAAGATCGGCAGAAGCAAGCTGGTCTTCGAACAGTTCGTGCAGCGGCGATTCGTGATCGAGATTCGGATCGGCCTTGCGCTGCGCATCGACGGCGACCGGATTGTCCGCGAACTGGCCGCTCGCGGCAGCCGGCCCATCGACCACCGTGACGACAGCATCGACGGTGAAGCTGTTCTTGATCGTCGGCCAGTTGAATGCCTGCACGAGCGGCTTCGGCAACGCGAGCCCGGAGGTCTCGATCAACACGTGATCGATCTGCTCGCGCCGTTCGAGAAGCTGCTCCATGACCGGGAGAAATTCTTCCTGAACGGTACAACACAGACATCCGTTCGCGAGTTCGTAGACCTGGCCCGCCGTTTCGCGACCGTCTTCATCGCAACCGATACCGCAGCCCTTGAGAATTTCCCCGTCGATGCCGAGTTCGCCGAACTCGTTGACGATCACCGCGATGCGCAGGCCGCCTGCATGTTGAAGAATGTGTCGCAGCAACGTCGTCTTGCCGCTGCCGAGAAAGCCCGTGACGATCGTGGCGGGAATCTTGCGCATCTGTGTCTGCATCGCTGCTCCGTGGTGGCGGTGAGGGATTCGCCGACAACCCGCGTGTGTCCACGCCACCGGAGGGCTCCGCCACGTGCTTCGCGATACGTCGTTCAACTGCTCGTCCATACGACAGAACGCCGCCGTGACAGGCCAGTAGAAGACGAAACGCGGGGACGATGACGCGGAGTACGGCGCGAATGGAAACACAAGGAAATCGTGGACGACACGCCGCATCCCCGCGGCGCGAACCCATTTTGTCTGGCCGGTATCCGGGCTAACGAATGAACCGCTTCACCTTCCCACGCGACGCTCATGTCGCGCAGTGGTCGATTGCATGCGAGTTGATGTGCATGCAGCGAAGCCGGTCTTGCAGCGCTTGCGCGCTGCTTTCGCTTACCGTTGCGGGGGCAGCACAGGTTGGTCCGTTCCGCGGTGGGAGGACGCCCTGTTTCCCGTTTAACTGCGTGCGCGGGAGGCGCGCACGCGAGCACCAGAGTGCGTGCGAGTGTAGGCCGCCGGCCTTGCTGCGTCAAGGAAGGCACTGTGTTGCCCTGTGATATCGTATGCGCTCGTTTGGTGCCCGCACGCGCGCTCGCGTGTGCAGTTAAACGGGAAACAGAAAGCGCGCATTGCGCTCAACCTGTGCTGTCCCCGCAACGGTAAACGGCCCGCGGCCTTCGAGCCGCACATGTCGTTCGAAGCCACTGTCCGCCGCGTGCGGATGGGAAGGCAACGACATGAGGCCGCCAGCCCGGATACCGGCCAGACGAGGGGGCGAACGTCATCGTCGAACTCGACGATGACGACGCCGAACGCCAGGTCTGCGGGGGACAGACACACGGCGCCCAGGTAATAAGCGATCGCTATTGCGCTGTCGAGCTGCCGACACGCATCGCCACATCCGAAATCCACCTATGATGAAGACCCTGATCGCCGGCATCGGCTGTCGACGCAATGTGTCGGCCGATCAGATCGATGCCGCGCTGCGTGCCGCGCTCGGTACGCACTCGCTCGCCGAGATCCGGGAAATCGCTACCGTCGATACCAAAGCGAACGAACCCGGCCTGCTCGAATTCTGCGCACGTCATGCGTTGCCACTGCGTCTTTTCACGCCCATGCAGATCGCCGCTATACCGCTCGCACCGCCTGCACGTTCGGCGGCCGCGCGAGTGCATCTGGGCATCGACGGTGTGTGCGAACCCTGCGCGCGACTCGCGGCACCTCACGGTTATCTGATCGTCGGCAAGACGGTGCACGACGGCGTCACCGTCGCACTCGTTGCCGATCCACTCGTTCACTCCACTCTCTCCGCTTCCACCGACCAGGACCTCGACCGATGAAAACCGATCCCGAATCGCATCAACGCATGACGCAACGGCGTCGCGAAGGACACGAAAAGAAGCAGGCTACCGCCACCGTCGAAAAAGGGCTGCTGATCGTCAACACAGGTAACGGCAAAGGCAAGAGCACGGCCGCGTTCGGCATGGCCGTGCGCATACTCGGTCATGGCATGCGGCTTGGCGTCGTGCAGTTCATTAAGGGCGCGCTGCATACCTCGGAACGCGATTTTCTCGGCGCCCAGGCGCACTGCGATTTCGTCACGATGGGCGACGGCTATACGTGGAACACGCAGGACCGCGACGCCGACATCGCCACCGCGCGCAAAGGCTGGGACGAGGCACGCCGCATGATCGACAGCGGCGACTACCAGATGGTGATCCTCGACGAACTCAACACGGTGCTGAAATACGAATACCTGCCGCTCGATGAAGTGCTCGCGGTGCTAACCGCCCGGCCTGCCGCGCTGCACGTCGTCGTGACCGGCCGCCACGCACCCGATGCGCTGATCGAAGCCGCCGATCTCGTCACCGAAATGCGCCTCGTCAAGCATCCGTATCGCGAGCAGCACGTGAAGGCGCAACGCGGCGTGGAGTTCTGAGCGATGCCGGCATGTCCCGCAGTGTTCATCAGCGCGCCTGCATCGGGTCAGGGCAAGACGACGGTCACGGCAGGGCTCGCTCGTTATCATCGGCGGCTTGGGCGACGCGTGCGGGTCTTCAAGACCGGCCCCGACTTTCTCGACCCCACCATCCTCGAGCGTGCAAGCGGCACGCCGGTCGAATCGCTCGACCTGTGGATGGTCGGTGAGGACGCGTGTCGCCGCCTGCTCGCCGAGGCTGCGGCGCAGGCGGATCTGATCCTGATCGAAGGGGTGATGGGTCTCTTCGACGGCACACCGAGCAGCGCCGATCTCGCCGCAACGTTCGGCGTGCCGGTCGTCGCGGTCATTTCGGCGAAAGCGATGGCGCAGACATTTGGCGCGATCGCCTTTGGACTCGCAAAATTCCGCCCGCAGGTCCCGTTTCATGGCGTATTCGCCAATCGCGTGGGCTCGGCTCGCCACGCGCAACTGCTGCAGGAAGCCTTGCCGCAGGACATCGCGTGGACCGGTCACATGGCAAGCGAAGCCGCCATCGAACTCCCCGACCGCCACCTGGGCCTACGGCACGCCGACGAAATCGACGATCTCGATGCGCGACTCGACCGTGTAGCGGATGCACTCGCCGCAACCGCGCTCGCCACCCTGCCGCCCATCGTCGATTTCACCCCCGCATCCGCTGCGCATGGAAGCACCCGGCTCCCGCGGCTGCTCGACGGAATGCGGATTGCCGTCGCACGCGATGCCGCGTTCTCCTTTATCTATCCGGCGAATCTCGCGCTACTCGAAACGCTCGGCGCAACGCTCGCGTTCTTCTCGCCGCTCGCCGACGAAGCCGTGCCAACCGACGCTCACGCGCTTTACCTGCCAGGTGGTTACCCTGAGCTACACGCCGCCACGCTCGCACGTAGCACTTGCACGGCAGCTTCGCTTCACGCACATGCAGCAGCGAAAAAAACCATCGTCGCGGAATGTGGCGGTATGCTCTACCTGCTCGACAGCCTGACGGACAGCGACGGCACGCAGACACCGATGCTCGGACTGCTACCCGGCCGCGCAACGATGCAGGCGCGGCTCGCGGCGCTCGGCATGCAACAACTGGACGGGCGACACGGCACACTGAGAGGCCATACGTTTCACTACACGCAGATGACCACCCCGCTCGACCCCGTACTGACCGCCACCCGGCCGCACGCCATGGGGCCGGCCGCGGGCGGCGAGTCCGTATACCGCTCGGGTTCGATCGTCGCGACCTATATGCACGGCTACTGGCCGTCCAATCCGGCTTTCACGGCCGCCCTGTTCCATGGCGAAACCCTTTGACGACAGCGAACGCGCGGCGGTCTATCGCGCGATCTACGAACGGCGCGACATGCGCCATTTCGTGCGCGATCCGATCGATCCAGCCACCCTGCAACGTCTGCTCGACGCCGCACATCACGCGCCGAGCGTCGGCTATATGCAGCCCTGGCGCATCACGCGCATTACCGATGGCGCACTGCGTCACGCGCTGCATGCGATCGTCGAGCGCGAACGCCTGAAAACCGCCGATGCGCTCGGCAAGCGGCGCGACGAGTTCATGAAGCTGAAAGTCGAGGGCATGCTCGATTGCGCCGAGCTGCTGGTCGTCGGTTTGATGGACGGTCGCGAGAAGCATGTGTTCGGACGACGCACACTGCCGGAGATGGATCTCGCATCGGTGGCGTGCGCGATCCAGAACATGTGGCTCGCCGCACGCGCGGAAGGACTGGGGCTGGGCTGGGTGTCGATCTTCGACGTCGACGAAGTCGCCGCGCTGCTGCATATGCCCGCCGGCGCGCGGCCGGTGGCGATCCTGTGCGTCGGCCATGTGGCTCAGTTCTACGACGAACCGATGCTCGAAAAGGAAGGCTGGGCGACGCGCATGCCGCTCACGGGCTGTGTGTTCGAGAACGGCTGGCCTGAAAGCGAACCGTCATCGAGCTAGAGCGCGCTCACGTCAATAACGGGTTTGCGCCGATCGCGATGCGACGGCGCGACGACGCGCGGTCCTCACTCGACGAAAACCAACCGCACGAAGACGCTTCAGGGCTCGACCGGTTTAACCGAGACGACGTCCGGTACGCTAGCCTCGTCCTTCGCTTGCAGTTTCACCTGCCAGTCCGTATGCCCCGAGTACGGAAACTGCGCGAGTGCGCTCTTCACCAGGTAAGGAATCGCGTGCAGCGGGTCCGCGTCGTGATCGCGGCTCGTCGCGCTGACCTTGTAGGCCTCCTCGCCGGACGCACGCTCAAGGAAGCGCAGCGTCAGCGTATGGCGATACGCGCGACGGCCGAAAAAGGACGCGGAGGTTTCACCGGGGCTGCGGCAGTTTGCAGTGGCGGCGCTCGCCGCTGCCGCGCAGTCGCCCGCTGCAAAACCGACCGTCGCGGGTCGCGTCTCATAGGCCAGCGAAAGCAGATAGCGCGTATGGCCATCGTTTGCTGCGCTGAAGCCATACTTTGCGAGCTCGCTCTGCACTAGCGTCTCGTACTGCGCATAGGCGGGATTCGAATCCTGCGACGGCAGGCGCGTCACCGTATAGGTCTTGCCTTGCAGCGGAGCAGCCGGCGCCGACGTATGCACGTCGGTCTTCACGCCGGCGCATCCCGCGAGCGCTACCGCGAAGCTTGTCGCAGCGAGCGCGGTGCGGATCGACCTCAGTTTCATCATGTTCGTGCTCCGATAAGAGTGCGGTCCGCGTGTGTGTCCGTATCCGTGTCCGTGTTCATCAGTCCACCTCGAACGGCTGCGCGTCGGTCTCGTCGAGTGCCGGCAGCGACACGGTAAACGCCGTGCCCTTACCGGGCTCGCTGTCGACGTGGACGTCGCCGCCATGCCGCGTCACCACGGTCTTGACGAACGCCATGCCGAGCCCGGCGCCGCCCACTTCGGGCCGCTCCGACTCGTGAAAACGCCGGAAACGTTCGAACAGCTTCGCCTGCTGCTCGGTTGGAATGCCGTAGCCCTCGTCCCGAATCGTACATTGCACATGGGCCGGCGTGCCCTCGACGCGCTCAATCGTACAGACGATGCGCGTATCGGGCGGGCTATATTTGACCGCGTTGTTCAGGATGTTGACGAGCGCACGCGTGATCAGCGAGCGGTCCGCGCAGATCCAGTAGGTGTCGTCTACGGCAGTTGCTTCGGCGTCGCCGGCATCGCTTGCGTCGGTATCCGCGCCAGGCAGCGGCGTTTCGAGGCGAATCTGCTTCGCATGGGCCTGCGGCCAGACCTCGTCGCTCGCATCGATCAGGAGTTCGGCGAAATTGACCGGCTCCAGCACATAGGTCTGCGATTCCGCGCGGGCCAGTTGCACGAAATCGTCGGCCAGCGTTAGCGCACGCTGCGCATAACGCTCGATCCGTTCGAGCAGTTCCTGCATGCGGCCCGATTCGATACGCGAGCGCTCGATCTCGACCAGCGCGAGAATCGACGCCTGCGGCGAGCGCATGTCGTGCGACAACAGCCGCAAAGCATCTTCGCGATGCCGCTCGGCCTCATGCAATGCGGTCACGTCGACGAGACCCGCGATCCAACCGGTCGCCTCGCCCTGTGCATTCGCGCACTTTGCATAGCGCAGCAGATGATCGCGCGCGTCGCGATCCTGCACTTCGATGCCGCGCTCCATCAGCGCCGCGAACTCGGAGCGCGCCGGGTCGAGCAGCGCGGGCCAGTGCGTGCGTGCAAAACCGTCGCCGTCCGCGTTCTCATCGATCGACTTCACGTACGTCAGATCGCCGAACACCTCGCGGATCGGCTTGCCTTCCGGCGTCGGCGCACCGAGCCGCGCGAAGTGCGCCTTCGCCGCCTGGTTCGCAATCAGCACCACACCCTGAACATCGCTCACGAGAATCGGTTCAGGCACGCTGTCGAGGCTGTCCCACACGAAGCGCTTCATGTCCTGTACGCGCTGCGCCGCCTGCGCCATCAGCGCCATGTGTTTTTCGAGCGCATCGCCGCCGAAGTCGGCACGCTGGCGCGGCGTACCTGGCAACAGGTACGGTTCGTCGGCAAGACGCTGCAGTTCCTTGCGCAGATACGACATCGTCATTTCGAGGCGGCGCCAGTTCCAGATCGGATAGACCGCGATCAATCCGACGATTGCCGGCATCGGCGACATCCAGATCCGCGCACCGTATAGCAGCGCGGCGCTGCCCGCAGCCATCGCCGCGCACAAACCCGCCGTAAGTAGCAGCGAGCGCCATGGCGACAACACGAGAAAACCGGCCAGCAACACTGCGAGCGGTATCAGCGAGACGATGAAGACCTGCCAGCCCTGAGTCGGCTCGATCGTGCGGCCGGTAAGCAGTGCGTCGAGCACGTTCGCGTGAATGTAGACACCGGGCAGCAGACCGAGCTCGCCCGACACCGGCGTGGCAAACCGGTCGTAGAGGCCCGACGCGGTCGCGCCGATCAACACGATGTGCCCGCGCAGGACGTCGGGCGGCACCTCGCCGTTCAGCACGCTGGCAAACGACACCTTGCGATAGCTTTCGGCGAGCGGACTAAACGGGATGAGGAAGCGCGACTCGCTATTGCCGTCGAACTGCGGACCAGGCGCATGCCACGCGCCACCCGACGGCGACGCGAGCGGCACCTTGCCGGCGCGAATCGCGCGCCACAACGGCACCGTGAGTTGTGGCCAGTGCGAGCGCGCGTCGCCTTCGAACAGCGCGACACTACGCACGATTCCATCGCCGTCCACTTCGAGATTGATGTGACCGAGGCCCGCCGCAGCCTGCGCGAGCGGGTCGACCGGCTTGACGATATCGCGGTTGCCATCGGCGCCTTCCGGGCTCAGCAGCACCGGCAGGTAGGTCCGGTTAGCAGCGATTGCGCGGGCAAACGAACTATCGTCAGACGATGTTTCGGTGAAGAGCACGTCGTAGATGACCGCGGCCGGCTGCGCTGCCGCGAGCCGTGCCAGCAGTTGCGCGTGAACGTTACGCGACCACGGCCAGCGGCCGATCTGCGCGATGCTCGCATTGTCGATCTCGACCACGACCAGCTTGTCGAGTACCGGTACCGGATGAAAGGCCAGCAGGCGGTCGTAGACCAGATGGTCGACGCCGGTGGTGAGGCGCCCCAGCGCGCCGAGCAGAATCACGATGAGGCCGAAGCAGCCGATGCCCGCCCACTCAAAAAGGAACCGGCGCCCGACTGGACGCCCGAGGCGCGCCCGCGGATCGAGACTCATGCGCGAGCCTCCCGTGCCGGCATCAGCGGGCGAGTGTGAACGAGCGGACCGAGCTGCCCTTTGCATAGAACTTGCCGCTCTCGAACTGCTCGGCGATCACGGTCCAGTAGTAGACGCCCTTCGGCAGGTCGCTGATCACGATCTGGCCGTTCGTCAGATCGGGGCGGTCGATGATCGGATCGTGCAGATCGGCGGAACCGGCTAGCACGAAGCGGAACCGGGTCGGCACACCCTGGCGGCCGACGAACCAGCGGAATTCGTAATCGTGTGTGCCGGCGCGTTGCGCGGCGGATGCGGTCAGCCCGAGCTGGCGGCGCTCGAACGCATAGACCTGCGGCAGGCCCTGCAGACCGTTGACGTCGATACTCGATACGCGTACGAAGTACGTGCCATCCGGCACGTCGCCAAACGATGCCTTCGGTTCGCCTACGCGCTGGTCGCGGATCATGTCGAGCAGATCGGCATCACGCGCGATCTGTACGCGGTAGCCGCGGGCGCTGGCCGACGGCACGACGTCGAACACGACGTCTTTGGCATCCTGGATCTTGCCGGGATCGGCAACAGCCGGCGGTGGCAGCAACTCGACCGGACCGCCTACGGCACCGCTCGCATGCGTGACGCTACCGAAGTGCGCGGGCACGAGTTGCGAGGAGGCGTTGAGTGGAACGCCCGGCGCGCGCGGCGCAGTTGCCGCGGAATCGACGCCAACCGCGCCGTCGAGCACTTCGACCGCCGTCGATTGATCGGCGCGATCGTAACTCACGCGAAACACCGTCCCGCGCACACCGGCCACCACCGAAGGCGAGCGGATCTGGAAGCGATCGTCTTTCTTGACCGCGTGTGTCACCTCGCTGTCGACTTCGCCATGCCGGAGATCGATGACACGATCGTTGACGCCGGTCAGCACGGTCTGGCGCAGCGAGCCAATATCGATCTGGCTGTTCTGCGGCACCGACAGATGCGAGCCGTCGGCCAGTTCGAGCGTGGCGAAGCCGTTCGGGCCGGTGCGCAGGTGATCGCCCTCGCCGAGCGTCATGTCGGTGGCAAGCGGCGTGTAGGGACTGTTGCCGGACGCATGCTCGGCGGGGCCGCTCGTCGCAATCACGCGGGCCGACATGCGCTCCTGCTTGAGCAACGCGACCGGCAGACGCAACTGCATCCCCGCCGGCAAACGACGCGGCGCGGGCACATGGTTCAGGCGGGTCAATGCTTTCCAGTCGCCTGGATCGCGTAGATAGCGCGCGGCGATTTCATACAGCGTATCGCCGGCTTTCGTGACGTAAGGGGTCGTGGCCTGGGCCGTGGAAGGCTTCGGCTTTTGTGCGGCGGCGGGTTCCGACAGCAACCCGGACGTGGCAACCAAACACGCGAGCGCAAACGGCAACGCCCGCCGGCGCAGCCGCAACGGCGGCACTACCGGTGTGATTGAAGTCACGGCTGACGCACTAGTCACGCATCCCCCTTCTCTATCCGCTCCAGGCGGTAACCATAACCGTAAATCGGTGTGAGCCGATAGCCATTCTCCGGACGCAACCCGAGCTTCGCGCGCAGCATCGACACGTGCGTGTCCATCGTGCGCGACGGAATCTCGGTAGCCTGCTTCCAGATCACGTCGAGAATATGTGCACGCGACAGCGGCCGGCTCAGATGCTGGAACAACAGCAGCGCCAGATCGAACTCCTTCGCCGTCAGCGCGACCGATGTGCCTTTCACCTGCACCTGTTTCGCGCTCGCATCGAATTCGTACTCGCCGAATACCTCTTTGGCCGCCACCGAGTTCAGGTGATACGCGCGCCGCAGCAGCGAGCCGACACGCGCTAGCAGCACACCTGCCGGCACCGGCTTCACGACGTAGTCGTCGGCACCCGTGTTGAGCATCGACGTAATGTCGGTTTCGCGGCTGCGACTCGTCATGAACAGCACCGGCAAACGCTCCGACAGACTTTGCCGGACCCAGCGCAGGACTTCGTCGCCGGACATGTCGGGCACGTTCCAGTCGAGCACCAGCAAGTCGAAGGTCTGGCGGCGCAACTGCTTCACGAGCGCTCGCCCTTCGGCAAACGCATGGCAAATGTGCCCCGCCGCCGACAACGTCGCGCACACAAAATCGGCCTGGGCCGGATCATCATCCAGAACTGCAATTCTCATAAAACCCCGCAGCGCAACAATGTTCGTCGGATCTGGATAGCTTCGTTGCCGGCCGATGCGATATGCACCAGAAGCAACGCTATTGATCGATCATCGACAAAGCGCCGGACACCTCAAGATGATTCCGTACAGCGAGGTATCCAGTCCATCGTGCACGCAGGGCGACATGTCAGCCATGTCGCCCTGCGTTTGCGATCGGGGCTTTCATCATAATCGAAAAACAGCCATCCCCTTACGGATGCGCTGTATTCGCATCCGGCTTTGTGGCTTTCCGGCTCGCGGGCGAGCCGCCTACTCTCTCTCAGGTTCCGGCCCGGGCGTAGCCGGGCTCTCTCTTTCAAGCTGCAGACGCTGGTCCGGGTCGGAGACACCCGACGCGGCCGTCGAATTCGGTACATCGCTGGCGGGCGTCCTGACCTGCAGTGCCGCGTCCAGGTGGATGCGTACGTGCTCCCAGGCGGCGTGCGCGTAGTCGGGTTGCTGCGCGGCCCATTGCTGCGCAAGCGCGAAAACGCGCTGCGTGGTCGCGGCGCAGTGTGTCAGCGCGTCCGCTTCAGGCACCGCCGATGCACGCAGCAGCTCCGCAAGCCACGGCATGTCGTTCGCGCACGAATCCGCGTATGCCTCGATTGCGGCACGCGCGTGAGCATCGGTCGATGGATCCAGTTCGACGCGCTGCAGGCGGCGTTCGGTCTTGCGCGACCGCTCGCTTGCCCTGAGCGGAAGACGGGTCGTGCCAGGTCTAAAAAGCATCCCTTTCCCTGCGTAAGGACAACATCCCTTCTTCCTGTCGTTGCCTGCTTCGCTTGTAGGTTTCACGTGCCGTCGTCACAGCGATATGCGCGCAATCGTGAAAACTTTTAACAATCGACGAGTATAAGAAGGGCCCTGGATTAAATCGTTTAAGGATTGTCAGATGACGGATTAAACCTGCGCACAGGTATCGCCGTAGCGGCATCGCGTTCGATGTCGCTACGGCGGATTCCTGTCGTGCCGGTACTGTCTGGTTGGTCTCTTCGCGCGGTCCCGCCGCGGGGCGCGCGATGGAGCGCGCCGCTTTGATCGTGCGCCCGCTTTTGCGCGGGCGCCCCTTCCCTTGCTTCATGCCGGTCTGTTCGCCGGATGGCCCCGCCGCCTCGTCCGAGTATTCTGGTGCTGCTCGCAACTGCTATGTTCTTGTGTCCTGCCGACGTCTTCCTGCAACCTCGCAAAAATGCGACGGCGACAACCTGTCAGGCACTTTCGCTGCATCGGGCGTCGCGCCCGGATTTCCGGTGTCGCACCCAACGCGTGCCTGCGCGCTGCCATCGTGGCTGAGCTGGACGGTGACGCTGCATGATCTCCCCTCGTAGATCACGCGCACCCCATCGACTATGACGTCCGCCCGGACGTTGCTCATGCCCGCCGACTACGCACCTGCCGTTGTCGCCGTCGCCGCAATCGGGATCTTTTGCACAGCCGTCCCGCCTCCCCAAAAGCCTGGCGAACTTCCTCTCCGCTCTTGTTCTCCCTGAGCGCCGACTTCTCTTGCGAGCGTCAGCTTTCGCCCCGTAGCGATTGTCCGTTGCTGGTACCGCTGTTCCGACTCTGGCCCGTGTGCTAAATCGATCGATTACCACACACGTCATTCAGTACCGCAGCGTGTGAATGTATTTTCGAGATATCTCGGAAAAACTACTGTCATGGATTGTTAAATTTCGGCTTTTTAAATGTTAAGCAAAGTTAAAACGCCGGGAATGGCCCGTTGTGGGGCATGGATTGAGGTGTTAAGCCATGGGTGGCTCTCGAGCGGGCTAGTGCACGGCTCGAAAATCGATGGTCAATGCGGGAAATTGAGTGAAGAGTCGAGCCGCTAGCGCTCAGCCGCCTGCGCCCCGATCCAGCGATGCCGCGCGCAATGCATCGCCAGGCCGCGTGAAAAACCGCTGCCGTAGTTGAGCGATCTGCGCATCGCGATCCTGCGGCGCAAGCCCCCGCTGATCGATCTGCGCCCGCTGCACCGCATAGTCGGCGTAGCGCGTCTGCCATGCCTGCTCGTCCTGCTCCATCTGCACCACGCGTGCGGCCGCCTGCGGGCCGAGCGTCTGCGTGACCTGTGCGCGCATCGCATCGAGTGAGGTGCCCTGCTTCTGCATCTGCGCGATCGCATCGATCGATGACTGTTGTTGCTGCACGCGCTCGCGCATCGCGCGTTCGGCCGGCGGTAACGCGGCATTAAGCGCGGCGTCGAGCGCGGCAAGTCGAGCGGCTTTATCGGCAGCGCTCAGCGACGGGTCCGATGCGATCCGCAGACGCGCAAGATCGTTGCGCTGCCGCTGTAACTCGGTACCGAAGAACGGCGCACTCCATTCGCCCAATACACGTGAGGCAAGCAACGAACGTTCGTCGAGTACGAGCTGCATCGCGTCGAGATCCAGCTTGCCGCCCGGCGTTGCGGCCGGTTGCGGCAGTTGATCGAGTGCGATGCGGTATGCGGTGTAGCGCTGCCACGCGTCCACGGCTTCGTCGGCGGCGGGTGTGCCTTCCAGCTGAATCTTGATGTAGCGGCGTACGAGTGCATCGAGCGCCTGGGCGGAACGCTCGCTGGTCGCGCTCAGAAAGTAATCGAAGAAGTCGCGGACCGCACGGCTATGCGCCAGATGGCCACCGGCTTCGAGCGGCAAACGCGGCGGCGACGATCCTTGCAGTGAATCCGGCAACGCATTCAGCGTCGACTGCGCCGCCGCAGCAGCCGGATCGACAGCGGCGAATTGCGTCGCACGAGACTGGTCCGCAAGCGTCGCGTCACGCGCGCGATGCCCGCGATGTGTTGTCGAATCGAGCCAGAACGCCGCAGCCGCTGACGCCGCGAGCGCGGCGACAACGAACCATGTCCTGCGCGTGCGGACGCGTCGCTCATGCGCGAGCGCCATCGATCAGACACCTTGCTGCATCAGCCGGTTGGCATGAGTGCGCAGCACAGCGACCGGATCGGCGGCGTTGGCACCCAGCACCCCGAGCAACTGATTGATCTCGTCGAGATGGTTCCACTTGTAGGTCGTGCTGATCACCTGGCCGTAGAGCGCGCTGCATACGGACACGACCCCGTCGTTCGGACCGGACTGACGACCGATCATCACGGTACCGGTCGCATACAGCGCGGGCGTCGAGATATCGAGCACCTCGGCGCTGTCGGCAACCCCGACGCTCGTGTCGAGCGCACCAGTCACACCGAGCACCGTCACGGGCTGGATCGCGCTGCCCGCCCACGAGTACAACAGGTGTGTGTTGCCGTTCACGGTTTCGCTGGGAGCACCCGTCTGGCACGAGCCCGGTGCACCAAGTCCCGCGCTCGGATAAAGCGTGTTGTAGTTCGCGGTGCTTGCCGTCGTCAGCGCATTCAGCGCAGCGATCGCGTCCTGGTTCGTGTTGTGCGTGCTACTCGTGAGCGCGCCGAAAATATTCGCAAAGGTTGCGATGATCGGCGTAGATAGTCCGGTTGGATCGCTCTGCAATGCTTGCTGTACGAAGTCCGCGAACTCGGAGCCGCGATGCGGCGTGCCGATCGTCGTGACCGACGCAACGAGTTCGGGCGCGACGGCTGCGACATAACGCGAGGTGAGACCGCCCTGGCTATGGCCGATCAGATTGACCTTGGTTGCTCCGGTAGCCGCCAGCACCTGCTTCACGTACGCCAGCAACTGCTCGCCACGGCCATTGGGTCCGACGTCGCTTTGAAAGCCCGACAGATTCGCGACATACACGGTCGCGCCGTGCTGTTCGAGATCGGCCTGCATGCCGTACCAGTAGTCGACCACATCGGCGAATTTGTCGGTACCGGCAAGACCATGCACGAGCACGATCGGATAGCGGGTGGCGGCGTAGCTGTCGGTTGCGGCCGAGGTTGCGGCAACGGCCGGAGCGATGCTCGCAGGGACACCGAGCGTGAGTAACGCAGCGAGCGACGCATTGCCCAGCGCAGTAGCAAGCGCCCAGGCGGCAACACGAGAACCTTTTGATTTCGGCATATGACGGTCTCCGGTGCGAAGTCGGCGTATTTAGCACTCGAAGCGATCACATGAGCAATAGTGTGCGAACTCCACGCCAGTTCGCGCTGCCCCGCACGCAAACTGCTTAACGCGACTGCAGCAAAGACGTCGTTGCGACGCGCTCACCGTCGTTCGAACGTTCTGCAATGCGCATCGCATGTTTCGTCGATTTGACGAGCTCACGCGGTGTCACGTTGAGCAGGCGCATCATCCAGTGCGCCATGTGGCTCTGATGCGCGAAGCCGGTGTCGAGCGCGACCTGGCTTGCAGACAGCTTGCCTTGCAACAACAGCATGCGGGCCCGTTCGACACGCCGTTGCACGACATAGCGATGCACCGGCATACCGAGCGTCTCGCGAAATAGCACCTTGAAATGCGGCACGCTGAGTTCGGCGAGCGCAGCCAGTTCGGTCAACGTAAGGCGCTGATCGAGGTGGCTTTCGATGTAGTCGATCAGCCGTGCCGCCGTGCGCGGTGCCAGCGTGCGACGCCGTTCGACGAGTGCCGGTGCCCCGTGCGTCAAACGCACGAGCATCGCAGTGCAAAGGCTTTCCGCGTACAGCGGGTCGGATCTGTCGTCGGCTTCGAGCTCCGCGCGCAGCGCCCACGCGAGATGCTGGAAGCGCGGATCGCGCATCTGGAAACGCGGCTCGATCTGTGCGCTCGACGCGGGCACACCGAGTTGTTCGAACGTCGTGCGCGCAAACTCGCTGCCGATCCATATCCGCAGAATCGTGCAATCGGCTTCATCGGTCCACTCGCCGTCGAGTCCGGCCGGAATCACGTCGGCGTCGCCGTGCGCCTGGATGCGCGACGAGCGTCGACCGTCGCACCTACAACGAGCCTTGACCGGCGCACCGACGTGCACACCCACACGATGATGCAAGCTCGGCGGGACCCGGTGCAGGCCGGCTGGAACGGCGACCAGTTCCGCGCCGAAGCCCTTCCAGCCACGGCCGGAACTGGAGCGCAGGCTCGCTTGCGGGTTCGAATGGGGTAACGGGTGTGGCGTAGCGGAGGTCATCGCAGGTCCTTGCGCAGGAGCAGGTCTGCGGCCATCGTGCTGCGTTTCGAGTCGTTTTGCATGACGCCGCCGTTTTGCGCGATCCACGCCCGCGAAAATCGTCATCCGGATCTGCGCATTGCGATCCACGTCTGCGCGCGGTGTGCGGCTACCGTGTCTACGATCGCTTCATCGTCAGACAGACAAGGAGCAGACCGTGTATGTGATCTTTGGAGCTTCAGGTAACGTGGGACGCGCCAGCATTGCCGCGCTGCGACGTGCAGGCAAACCGGTTCGGGCTGTTGTGCGTCACGCGCAGCAAGGCGAACCGTTCGCGCAGCTCGGCTGCAGTGTCGCGTTCGCGGACCTTGGCGACAGCGCTTCGATCGCGCAGGCACTGGAAGGAGCGACAGCGGTACAGATGCTGTGCCCGGTGCCGCAGGGCGACCCTCATCCCGAACGCACGATGCGCGGCATGATCGACGCTGCTGCGATTGCACTGCGTGCGCACCCGCCAGCGGTTCTGCTCGCGCTATCCGACTACGGCGCGCAGATCGAACAAGGCACCGGCATCACGACGCTGTTTCACTACCTCGAAACGCAACTGAAACCGCTCGCTGGATCGAGGACACGGCTCATCCTGCTGCGGGCGGCCGAGCATATGCACAACTGGAATCGCGTGATGCCTGTGGCGCTGGCAACCGGTCAGTTGCCGAGTCTGCATCATCCGCTCGACAAGCGCTTTCCGACTGTCGCGGCCCAGGACGTTGGCGAGCTCGCGGCGGAACTTCTGCTTGAGGAAAACGCAGCAGCAGCGCCGTTGCGTATCGTCAGTGTAGAAGGTCCGCGACGCGTCAATGCATATGGCGTTGCGAGCGTATTGAGCGATGTCAGCGGCCGTCCGGTTGCAGCACGTGAACTACCACGCGACGCATGGACCGCCACCCTGTTGCGTGGGGGACTCAGCGACGGGCACGCGCAACTGATCGTCGATCTGTACGACGCGCACAACGCGGGGCACATCGATATCGAAGCCGGGGTGGGCGAACAGCGCTTCGGTGCAACGGAACTCGCGCAGGTTTTCGCCGCTAGCCAGCAGGACAAGGCTTAGCCGGGGACCAATGGACCGGGAGAATGTGCATGACGCGGCTCACAGTTCCGACCAGCGGCGCAACAGGTTGTGATAGTGATTCACGAGCCGATGCACCGCGGGGTGCTCATCGCCCATCTCGCTGCGGATCGCCATGATCGCGCAGTCGAGCTCATACAGCATCGTGCGGCTCGTCTCGTCCTTCACCAGCGATTGCGCCCAGAAGAACGAGGCCCACCGGCTGCCGCGCGTCACTGGCGTCACACGATGCAGTGTCGAAGCCGGATAGACGATCATGTGGCCGGCCGGCAGCTTGATCGAGCGCTCGCCGTGCGCATCGTCGACCACGAGTTCACCGCCCTCGTATTCGTCTGGTTCTGAGAGAAAGATCGTGCTCGATACGTCCGCGCGCATGCGCGCGCCACCCGTGCCAGGTACCGACTGAATGGCATTGTCGACGTGCATTCCGAACGTCATGCCCACGTCGTAGCGGTTAAAGCGTGGCGGCAGTACGCGCAACGGAAGCGCCGCCGAGTGATAAGTCGCATTGCCGCCCAACGCGTTCAGAATCAGCTCGCCCAGCTCGCGCGCCTCCATACTTTCGGACGGAATCTGCAGATTGTTCTTGAATTTCGCCGCGAGGTCGCCGGCAGTCAGACGGCCATCGACCCACTGCGACGCTTCGAGCACCTGGCGGCAATGCCTGACCTGGGCAGACGTGAGCACATCGGGGATCTGGATGAACATGAATGGAGCCCTTGTAAAGACGCGCATGCGTACACCATGCGCAGACCGTGTGCGCCGTTCCCCGCGTTGTTGCTCAAGCAAAAATGCTGCCGCGTCGCGCTTGCCCAACGATCAGAACTTTGCGCCTGCGCTTAGCAGGAATGTGCGTCGCGAAGCCGGCACAGCGCGCGACGTACTGAACGCCGACTGATAGTTCAGGTGATCAGTCAGGTTGTACAGGTTGAGCGAGATGCGATACGGTCCCTGCTCATAGCCGACCATGCCGTCGAGCGAGAAATTCTCGGGCACACGCGCCGTATTCGCAGAATTCACCCAATATCCCGATGCATACTGCAGGCCACCGCCTACCGTGAGTTTGCCCGGCAGCGGCACCAGCAAATGCGGCACGAGGTAGCTCGTCCACACCGTCATGTTGTTGTTCGATACGCCCGGCGCCGTCTTGCCGATCGACGTCGCGGCGCTCGCTTCGTTGACGATACCGTTGAGGTACGCATAAGCGATGTTTGCCGACCAGTTTTCCGTGATCCGGCCCGACAGCCCCAGCTCGACACCGCGAATCCGATAGCCTTCGCCATTGTCCGAAAAGCCTGGACTGAGCTCGCCCGTGTCCGGCTCGATCGCGTACGAGCGCGACTTGCGCGTCTGGAACAAGGCTGCCGTCACGCCAAGACGCTTGTTGAGGAAGTCGAGCTTCGTGCCTACTTCGACGGTGTCCGAACGCTCCGGCACGCTGTCGACACCATTTGTCGGCACTTCCGACTGCCTGCCGCCCACAGCGAGCGCAATGTCGGTGCCGATCGGGCGATAAGTACGCGAGAACGACGTATAGAACATAGCGTCTTTCGTCGGTTCCCAGATCGCCGAAATACCCGGACTGACCTTGCTGGAGCTGGCTGTACCGCCCGTCAAGGATGCAGCGCTCGTCCAGTACTTGCTGCGAAAATAGTCCCAGCGCAGATTGCCGAGCAGCGAGAACTGCTGCGTGAGCCAGATGCGATCGTTGGCAAATACGCCGATATCCGAAGATTGCGCGTCGCGCGTCGTATTGCCATAACTGAGCGACCATCCGGGCGGCATCTGATATTGCGGATTGACCACCGTCTGATTGTTCACGCGCCCCGTCCACGTGCCCTGGTCGCGATGGTCACGTTGATAATTCATATCGAGCCCGAAAACGGCGCGATTGCGCAACGCTCCAAGATTGAATTCGCCTTTCGCGGTGGTCACGTTCTGCACGCCGAGGCCGCGCTGAAGATACACCACGCCGCCGTCGGCACCATAGGGAAGCGCGAGATTCTGGCCAGCCAGCAGTTTCTTGAGGTTGGAAGAACTGACCGCCGCCGGATGCGTCGACGAAAAGTCGCGCTCGTAGAATGTGAAACGCGTGTCGTTGTCGATCTGGATGCCGTTATCGAGCTTCTTTGTGAACAACGAGGAAACGATATGTGTGTCGCTCTTGTCGCGATCGGTATTGCGGACATACGACGTCGAGGAATCGAGCCCCGGAACGTTGTATTCGAGTATCGGCCGGTAGAAGCCGTCGGCGCCCTGGGCGGTCGGCATTCCGTAGTCCGGCACGCCGTCGCGGCGCAGATACGAATAGCCGAGATGCCACTCGGTATGAGTGCCGATGCCCGTGCCGAAATCGATTGCCACGCCGGCGCGATTGTCCTTCACGTTGTCGCGATCGGGCGTATTGCCGTTCTGGTACATACCGTTCACGCGCACGGCGGTCGTGTCGCCTAGTTTGATGTTGCTGTCGACGGTCGTACGGTAAGTCGAGCCCGAGCCGCCGCTTTGTTCGATGCTTGTCGCACTCTTGAGCCTGGCCTGCTTCGAGGTCTGGTTGATCAGGCCGCCGATGCTGCCCACACCGAAGCTGTCCCCCGACGGCCCCTTGATGACCTGCACGCTCTCGGTGTCGAAGCTGTCGCGCCTGTACGCCCCGAAATCGCGCAGACCGTCGATATAGATATCGCCCTTGGCCGACAGACCACGAATCTTGAACTGGTCGCCATTCTGGCCGCCGTTGCCTTCCCCGGTTGCGATCGTGATCCCGGGCACGTTCTTAAGGATCTGCTCGAGCGAAGTGGCTTTCTGCTGCTCGATCAGTTCGTGCGGGATGACGTTAACGGTCTGTGGCATCTCCTTGACCGTATCCGCGAGACGTGCAATGCCGGTAGAAAATTCGTTTGTATTAGCTGGCGTCTTCGCCGTAATCGAGATAGCGGGAAGCGCACCGCGTTCTGACGCGTCGGGAGCCACGTTGGAATGAGCCGCCTTCTGCCCGCTGCCCTGCGTCTTTGCCCGCCCGTTTCTGGAGTCCTCATCATCGGAGACCCGCTCCTGTGCGAACGCCGTTTGGGGCGTCGACGCAAGCGTCAGTGCGACCCCTGCAGTGGCGGCTCCGGAAACGATCCGGCGAATCGCGAACGAAATGACTTTCTGCTTCATCAAACAACTCCAGTTCTTCTGACTCACGTGACAATCTGTAGGAATCCGTATTTTTTGAGACAAACGATCGTCCCGGCCGATCACTCGCAATCAAAATGAAAGGAATAATGTAGGGTTTTGTTGCCGATTTGTAAACGATTCTTATTTGCAATCCAGTGGCGGATACGCTTATAGGAAGCTACACAGACGGAGTTCGCCTAGTTACAGGAAGGTCGTCGGGGGGAATCGATCGTCAATCGCGCAGGGACGATCGTGAGAGAAAGGCCGTGTGCGGCTGTGGCACAGGCAAAGTTGCGCACGCGAGCGACGCGCGAGCTTGAACTCCGCGCGTGTGGTCCCGCTGGTCCCGCAGGTTCCGTACGCGGCTGAGTTCAGGCCCAGCCTACTCTTCAGCAGTTCTGGATCACTCGTTCTCGTCGAAGTAATGCCCAAACTTGGCTTGCTTCGTGCGGATATACCGCTCGTTTTCCTCGCGCATCGGGATCGCGAGCGCGACCCGTTCGCAAACCGGAATGCCATGCGCCGACAGCGAATCGAATTTCTTCGGGTTGTTGCTCATCAAGCGCACGGACGTCACTTTCAGCAGGCGCAGGATGCCAGCCGCCGAATCGTATTCGCGGGAATCGTCGGGCAAACCGAGATCGAGGTTCGCCTCGACCGTATCGCGCCCTTGCTCCTGCAGCGCATAAGCACGGATCTTGTTGCTCAGACCAATGCCGCGCCCTTCGTGACCACGCAGATAGAGCAACACGCCGCGACCCTCGGCGGCGATATAGCGCAACGCGAGATCGAGTTGTTCACCGCAGTCGCAGCGGTACGAGCCGAGCACGTCGCCAGTCAGACATTCCGAATGCAGCCGTGTCAGCACCGGCTGCTCGCTCTCGACGTCGCCCATGACGAGCGCGAGATGTTCCTCGCCGCTATCCTTGACGCGAAACACATACGACCTGAACGTGCCGTAGCGCGTGGGAAGCGTGGCGGTAGCGTCGAGAACGACGCATTCTCCGTCTGGGCAGTCGACGGGCGGCGGTGTGTGAGGCGTGGGCATGGCGTTGTGCTGTGGTACTGACATAAGCCCGTGAACCACCGGGGTAAAGTTGGGAAGTGGAGTTTACCGCTAATCGGCATCACGCATCGGATGGCGCGCGACGCGCGCGCCGCTCCCGCTTATACTGGATCTGTCTGTCCCTCACAACGGCGCGTCACACGCTGGCGTGCTGCACTGCGAAACGGAGCCGCCCCATGTCTAGCGTTGCCCAGGTACTCAAGTCGAAGCAGGACAATAGCGTCTTCACGATCTCCGCGTCGGATTCCGTCTACAACGCCATCAAACTGATGGCGGACAAGCAGATCGGCGCGCTGGTCGTCACCGACGGCGACGCGATCGCCGGCATCGTCACTGAGCGCGATTACGCCCGCAAGGTCGTGCTGATGGAGCGCTCGTCGAAGGAAACGCTGGTGCGCGAGATCATGAGCAAAGCGGTACGCTTCGTGCGTCTCGACCAGTCCACCGACGAATGCATGGCGCTGATGACCGATCACCGCATGCGCCATCTGCCGGTCATCGATCAGGACAAACTGGTGGGTATGGTGTCGATCGGCGATCTGGTGAAAAACATCATCGCTGACCAGCGCTTCACGATCCAGCAGCTCGAGCAGTACATTTCGGGCGAACACACCTGAACATACCTGAGCGCACCGTCGATATCGCCATCGCCTGTCTGCGCGACACGCCGCAAAAAAAGCCCAAGCCGTGAGGTTGGGCGAAGCTACCTTGCGGCAGCGGAGGTTCTTGAGCTTGTATCCGCAGCGGACTCGTTCGTTATGGCGAACGAATCCGCTGCCGTGCATGTTGGGTTGGCGCGCATGCTTCGCGCATCGCCCCGCCGCTCGAGACACCGGTCAACCGGTGCCTCGTCTGTCGGCGGGTGCTGCCTTTATCCGCCAGGCCGCGGCCCGCATGTAATGCACGCTAGCCGCGACTACCCCGATCAGTTACCGAAGTAGATCGAGCGTTGCGGCGTCGTCGGTGCTACAGCGCCGGACTGCGACGAACCGTTGGTCGATGCACCGTAACCGCTTGTATCGGCCACGCTCGCGCCTGCCTGTGCCGTGCCGTTTGATTCAGCGATGCGATGTTCGGCAGCCTGAATATTGGCGGGGTACTGGGCGTCGCTCGATTGCGCCGGGTTATAGCCGGCCTGTTCCAGTTGCAGCAGTTCCGCGCGGACCTGGGAGCGCGACACCGGTTGATCGACTTCCTGGGCGAACGAAGCGACCGGTACGGCGAGAACGCTGGCGATCAATGCTGCCTTGATGAACGTCTTCATGATGATTACCTCCAGATGTTTTTTTGCTGTGCTCCCCACACCATGTGTGAAGCCAGTGAGTTCAGTGTAGGAGGCTCATCATCAAGGGAAAACCCTTAAATGGAAGAAACATAGTTGCAGAATCTGGAAGAATGCTCGACGCATGAGTAATCCAGTCCGATCGAAAGACTGGGTTCCGTAATAATTGCAGGGAGATCGAAAAGCGCTCGCGGCAGTGCTCATGCCTCGCCGCATCGAATGCATCAGTCCTTCACTTACCCGCATCGTCGCCAGCAACGAACCCCGTCAACAGCTTGCGCGGTCCGCTGACAAACGGGCTACCCGCTTCGTAAAAACGCAGCAGCCGGTGCATTTCCCGCGACAAACCGATCCGCTTCGTCGCCGCGACCTCGCGTTGCTGCGCCTTGTCCGTCCGCGTCGTGCCGATCCAGAGTCCGCGCCCCGTGCAGAGATCGACACCGTCGAACGACGGACCGATCGCAAACGCCATCGTCAAACGGCCTGGACCACGTGCGAGATCGAGCAGTTTGATGCCGGGTCGGCGTGCCTGCATCGCGGAGACCCCTTCGAGCGGTTCGACCGCGCGGATCAGAATGCCGGCCCCGATGTCCTCCAGCTCGCTCGACATATTGAGCATGTATGAAAGCCCGTAGGTCAGCCGCACGTACGCATGGCCGCGCGCGAGAAACATCGAGCCGTTGTGCGGGCGACGACCGGCAAACGCGTGACTGGTCGAGTCGCCAAGCGGGTATGCCTCGGTCTCGACAATCCGTCCGCTCAGCCGACCCTCGGGCAGATCGTGCACGAGGTACTTGCCCACCATGAAGCGAGCGAGTTCGACGGTATCGATGGGCAGGTCGTCGCGGGTCAGTGCGACCAGAGGAAGCGAGGCAACAGTCATACGGAGCGTGAGAGGAACGGGATGAATGAACCGGTGAAGGCAACGCGGCACGGCGCGCACCGTCGGTTTTGCGAAAACACGTAGTGCAGCGCAACTTCAACTCATCGTCGCATCAATTGGAGTATCTTTACTTCCAGCCGTCGTCGGCAAACAATACAGCCCGACCGGCACGCAGGCGCACCGCGCCGCGTGAGTATCCGCAGCGCATCATCGCAGGACCCGCAGTAGAGTCCCGTCAACGGTTTGATCCGCGGTTTTCCAGCAGTGTAGTGCACCGGCCCGAACGGGGGCCATCGCCATGCATGACAACAGGAGAGAGCAAATGAAGGCAACTCAGGCAATCAAGATCGTCGGCAGCGCACTCGTCGTACTGGCTTCGCTGAATGCGTATGCGCAATCGAGCGACGCGACCGCCCCGGCGGGCACGATGGCCGCACCGGCTACGACGGCCGCACCCGGCGCAACGAAGGCCGAGAAGAAAGCAGTCAGAACCGCCAACCGCGCACTGCAACGCAAGGTACGTAATGCACTGACCAAGGCAGGCGGCATCTCGATGGCGAACATCACGGTGCGCGCACGCGGCGGCGACGTCGTCCTGCAAGGCTCGGTGCCCGAGCAGGCGCAGAGCGACACGGCCACGCAGACTGCCCAGGGCGTAGCTGGCGTAACGTCGGTGAAGAACGCGCTGTCGATCCGTCCGGAAGGTCAGTAAGCAGCAAGCCCCGCCGTACGATGGCGGCAGCCGCCCTTCGTCATGAAGGGCGGCATTTCACAACGGTCGGCGGCAGTTATCCGCCGAACGTGCGCAACACCTCACGTGCGATCACGATCTGCTGGATCTGCGTCGTGCCTTCATAGATACGGAAAAGCCGTACGTCGCGATAGAAGCGCTCGATTCCGTACTCGCTCATATACCCCGCACCGCCGAAAATCTGCACCGCGCGATCGGCGACCCGGCCGCACATCTCGGTGGCAAACATCTTTGCGCACGAGGCTTCGCTCGTGACCCGCTCGCCCGCATCGCGACGTCTTGCCGCATCGACGATCATGCAGCGCGACGCGTAGATTTCCGCCTGGCTGTCCGCGAGCATCGCCTGGATGAGCTGGAATTCGGCGATCGGCTTGCCGAACTGCTTGCGCTCCATCGCATAACGTACGGCGTCGGCCAGCATGCGTTCGGCAGCGCCCGTGGCGACCGCGGCAATATGCAGGCGCCCTTTATCGAGCGTCTTCATTGCCGTCTTGAAACCGACACCTTCCTTTTCGCCGATCAGGTTCGCGGCCGGCACCCGGCAGTTATCGAAGATCACGTCGCAGGTATGCGCGCCCTTCTGACCCATCTTGCGATCGATCTTGCCGAGCGTCAGGCCGGGTGTGCCCGCCTCGACGACGAACGCCGAGATCGCGTCCGCGCCCTTGCCCGCGGGATCGGTGCGCGCCATCACGGTGAAGATGCCGGCCTCCGGCGCATTCGTGATGAAGCGTTTCGTGCCGTTCAGCACGTAGTGGTCGCCGTCGCGCACGGCCGTGGTGCGCAGCGAGGCCGCGTCCGAGCCGGCCTCGGGCTCCGTCAGGCAGAACGAGCCGATCAGTTCGCCGGACGCGAGCCGCGGCAGATACCGCTCCTTCTGCTCGGGCGTACCGTCGAGCACGATACCCGTCGAGCCGATCCCGTTGTTGCTGCCGATCGCCGAACGAAACGCCGGCGACGTCCGGCCCAGTTCGACTGCGGCGAGCACTTCTTCTTCCATCGTCAGGCCGAGGCCGCCGTACTCTTCGGGAAGGCACAAACCAAACAGGCCGAGTTCACGCATTTCATCGAGCAGCGCGGCGGGTATCTGGTCGGTTTCGGCGACCAGTTCCTCGTTCGGCACCAACCGCTCCCGGACGAAACGCGCGATGCTGTCGAGCAGCAGGTTCAATGTTTCCTGGCTACGAATCACAATGGCTCCTTCAGGACCTGCTTTAAGGGGTATGCAAATACAAGGATGAAAAACGAAATATCTGTTTTATTTTAATACGATACGCAACTTTCTTGACATAATGGTTGAGCATTGGCCGCCGCGTTCCCGTACACCGCGTATGGCAAGCTTTCCCCGCATTCTCGCTTACCGACCAGGACACTTCGCATGACAACGACCTCCACCATGCTGCCCCGCTGGACGATCGGCGTGCCGATCGCCGCATGGATCGTCCTTGCGGCGTCGCTTGCCGCGCCCGGCAACGGCTGGCTGCTTGTGCTCATCGGCGTCGCGCTCGCGGGGTCGGTGTTCGCGGCCGTCCATCACGCCGAAGTCGTCGCCCATCGGGTCGGCGAGCCGTTCGGCACGCTCGTCCTCGCGATCGCCGTCACCGTGATCGAAGTCGCGCTGATCGTATCGGTGATGCTGAGCGCGGGCCCCGAAAAAGCGGGTCTCGCGCGCGACACTGTGTTCGCTGCGGTGATGATCGTCTGCAACGGCATTGTAGGGATCTGTCTGCTGGTGGGTGGCTTGCGGCATCGCGAGCAGGACTTTCAGATTCGTGGCGCGAATGCGGCGCTCGCCGTGCTGGCATCGCTGTCGGTGCTGACGCTCGTCATGCCCAACTATACGAGCACCGAACTCGGCCCGGTACTGAGCCCCTCGGGGCTGGCCTTCGCGGGTATCTCGTCGCTGGTGCTGTATGGGGTTTTCGTGTTCGTGCAGACCGTGCGCCATCGCGACTACTTCCTCGCGGACAGCACCAACGTCGCCGATGAAAACGTGCACGCCGCGCCGCCCACTGTCGGCGTCGCCGCGTTGAGCGGTGCGCTGCTGCTGGTCTGTCTCGTTGCCGTGGTGTTGCTCGCCAAGCTGCTGTCGCCGGTGGTCGAGCGCGCGGTGCTCGGGGCGGGCGCGCCGGAGGCCGTGGTCGGTATCGTGATCGCTGCGCTGGTTCTGCTGCCCGAGGGGCTCGCCGCCGTACGCGCGGCGCGCGCCGACCGGCTGCAGACCAGTCTCAACCTCGCGCTTGGCTCTGCGCTCGCCAGTATCGGGCTCACCATTCCGACCGTCGCCGTTGTGTTCCTGTGGACCGGCCAGCCGCTCGCGCTTGGCCTCGGTGGCAAGGAAACGGTGCTGCTGTTTCTCACGCTGCTGATCAGTACGTTCACGCTTAGCACCGGACGCACCAATATCCTCCAGGGCGCGGTGCATTTGTCGCTGTTCGCGGCTTATCTGTTTCTGTCGGTTGCGCCTTAGCGCTGCGTGTTACGTGTCGTGCGGCTACGTCGCCCAGTGCGCCGCGATCCAGTCGTGAAAGAGCTTCAGTTTCTGCTGATGCGCGACGGCGTCCGGATAGACAAAGTAATAGCGGGCGCCGGTTGTCAGCACCGCATCGAATGGTCGCAGCAGACGCTTCGCCGTGACGTCTTCTTCGATCAGCGCGAGATCGCTGATCGCCACGCCGAAGCCCTGCAAGGCGGCGTTAGTCGCGAGATCGAGCGTGTCGAAACTTGGACCGAGCGCCGCGTCGATATCGCGGGCATCCACATAATCGAGCCACATTTTCCAGTCGCGATGATCGCGCGTCGGATGCAGCAGCGTGTGGCTCGCGAGGTCGGCAAGCACGGCGAGCGGCCGGTCGCGCAGCAGCTCGGGCGCGCACACCGGCGTCAGGCGCTCCTCGAATAGCGGCACGGCCTGAACGTCGACACCCGGCGACGTACCGTAGATGATCGCCGCATCGAACGGCTCCGCCTGAAAGTCGATGTCGTGCTGCCATGTCGTCGTGATCTGCACATGCAGGTCGGGATACTCGGCCTGGAACTGCGTGATCTTCGGCAGCATCCAGCGCATCACACAGGTCGGCATCTTCAGCGCGAGATCGGTGCGCTGGCGCGTGAGGCGCAACGAGATTTCCTCGATGCGCGCAAAGCTCTCCTTGACCGCGGGCAGCAGCAGTTCGCCTTCGGCGGTCAGCGTGAGTCCCTTCGCGTGGCGTTTGAAGAGCGGGAAGCCGTAGTAATCCTCGAGCGCGAGGATCTGCCGGCTGACTGCCCCTTGCGTCAGGCACAGATGCTCCGCGGCGCGCGTGAAGCTGCGGTGGCGGGCGACCGTTTCGAAGATCTGCAGCGCGTTGAGTGGGGGAAGTCGGCGCATGGGTGGCGAACGCATCACGGGTCAGGAAAAATCATGCAGCAACGATCTTCGTCATCTCAACCGAACAGACGAGGGTCCAGCGAAAACAGTTCTTTGCTGACGACGCTAACACCCTTCATATCGGCATGCATCGGGTTCAGCAGGAGATTGAAATCGGTCGGGCACACCACCGACGGCACGCGCATCGCAAGCTGTTGTCCGCCCTCGAGCCAGCGCCGCCCGATCTCCACCGTCGACAGCGGATCGCGCGTGAGTTCCGCCCAACCCTCCGGCAATTCGGGAATGTACGCGTTATCGTACGCGCCGTCCGGAACCTCGAGCGTGACCAGAAAATAGCCACCGGCAGGCAGAAGACCCGCCAGATGGACGAGTGCCTCGAGCAGCGAGGTTGAAGCGTGACAGCAGGTGTACAGCACACGCATGCCGCGCGGATTCCAGCGCCCACCGGCAATTGCCGCGCCATTTCCGCTGATATCGTCCGCGAGGTAACGCCCGGGACGCTCCTTCGCGAGCCGGTACACCCTCATGCAGAGACACCGAAGGTGATGCGCATCAACAGGTCGCGCACCCGGTCGTAGCCCGGTTGCGAATCGAGCACTTCGAGCGGCCTCAGCCCACCCAGCTCGGCATGCGGCCGTTGCAACCACTCGGCAGCCAGCGCATCGTCCTCGAACACCTGCGTCGCTTCCTCAAGCACGTAAAGCACGCGCGCGACCCGATCCGATTCGGCGCCTGACAGCCGCTCTTCCTTCGAAATCTTCCGCAAGATCGTCGAGCTCGGCAGTCCGAGACCAGCGAGTACCGTCTGCAACGGGATATGGAGCAGTTCCTTTGCAATCCGCTCCACGATGATGGCGTCCATGCCCTCCCGGATCGTAAGACGTTGCTCCAGCGGATCCATCTTCCTGAACGTTTCGAAGTCGTGCGGCTGCGAGCCGAGCGCACCCGAGCCGACCAATGCCTTGCGGGCACGGGACGCTGCATGCTTTGCCGAAGCAAGCGCCAAGTGTGGTTGCGCAGTCATGGAGGTTTTTCTCATTTGGGTGTTTTGTGATTCTCATTCTAGAAATTTCTCAAATGGAAGTCAACGAATTCCCAAATGAGAATTTCTTGCCGTCGGATGTCGCGATCAAGTGCTGCGACGTCCGCGCACCGCTATTTCTGCAAATCTTTCTGGTCGAGTACAGTGGCTCGCCTCACGACGACTATTCCACGATGACCTATGCATTCGATTTCAGCGGCTTCGGCCTGTATGCCGGCATGCTCGTGCGCGGCGCGGGGGTTACGCTCGGCCTGACCGCGGTATCGACGGTGCTGGGCGGATTTGTCGGCGTGGCGGGCGCAAGCGTCGCGGTGTCCGGGCCGCGCTGGGCCCGCACACTGATCGCTGCGTACGTCGAGACGATCCGCAACACGCCGTTTCTCGTGCAGCTGTTCTTCGTGTTCTTCGGCCTGCCGAGCCTCGGCATTCACATCGACGAAATCCAGGCCGCCATCCTCGCGATGACCGTCAACCTCGGCGCCTACGCAATCGAAATTGTCCGCGCCGGCATCGAGTCGATTCCGCGCGGCCAGGTGCAGGCCGCACACGCGCTCGGACTGCATGGTCGCCAGGTGTTTCGCCATGTCGTGTTGCCGCAGGCGCTCGCCAATGTGTTCCCGGCGCTGCTGAGCCAGGTGCTGATCGTGATGCTCGGCTCGGCGGTCGTGTCGCAGATCTCCGTGCCCGATCTGACCTACGCGGCCAATTTCATCCAGTCGCGCAACTTCCGTTCGTTCGAGAGCTACGTGATCATCACCGTGGTCTATCTGGCGCTGTCGATCGTGTTGCGGCAGGTGCTGAGCCGGCTTGGTGGCGGGCTCTTTGCAGGGCGCGCGCCACGCACTGCCTCCGGTACAACGGCTCGCCTGCATACGTGGTTCAGGTGGCGCAACAGCCGTGCGCATACGTCGCGCGCGCTGCCGACGGAGCGTGCCCGATGATCGAATTTACGCTGTGGGACATCGCCCGCAACCTGTTGCTCGCCGCACGCTGGACCATCCTGCTTTCGCTGATCGCATTCGTCGGCGGCGGTGCGGTTGGTCTCGCACTGCTCGCAGCGCGCGTGTCACCGTTCGCGTGGCTGCGGCGCGCGGTCGTGCTGTATGTCGAGCTATTCCAGGGCACACCGCTCTTGATGCAGTTGTTCCTGGCCTTCTTCGGTCTGCCGCTGCTCGGCATCGAGGTGTCGCCATGGGTCGCCGCAACCGTCACGCTCACGCTCTACACGAGCGCGTATCTCGTCGATATCTGGCGCGGCTGCGTCGAGGCGGTACCGCGCGGCCAGTGGGCCGCGGGAGCGAGTCTCGGCATGACGTTCGGCCAGCAGTTGCGTTACATCGTGTGGCCGCAGGCGCGAAAAATCGCCGTCGCGCCGACCGTGGGTTTTCTCGTGCAGGTAGTGAAAAGCACGGCGCTCACGTCGATCATCGGTTTCACCGAGCTCACGAAAACCGGCACGATGATTACTAACGCCGCGTTCCGTCCATTTCCGATTTACGGCATGGTCGCGGTGTTGTACTTCGCGATGTGTTTTCCGTTGACCTGGTATGCCCGGGTGCTCGAGAAGCGTCAGAAGATCGGGCAGCACCGGTAACATCGGTGTTGCCTGTTATGCAGCGACGACCGGCCGCCCTACAACGCGGCGGCGGCCGGCCAGTACCGCTCACTGCTACGTGCCGTTAGCGCGCAGCCTGCGTCGACTTGCGCAACTTCGCCACCTCCGCAGCCGTGACAGCCGGCGCGTGATTATTCCACCCGGCGCGCACGAAGGTCAGCACGTCCGCGATCTGCTGATCGTTGAGCACCGGCGCAAACTTCGGCATCGGATACGCCGCCGGAATGCCTTGAATCACCAGGTCACCCGTGCCGTTCAGCGTGACGTTGACGAGCGACGACGCATCCGCTTCCAGCACGTTCGGATTGCCCGCCAGCGGCGCTAGCAGCGGTGCGAACGCACGTCCGTCCACGCCATGACAATGCATGCAGTACGCGGTGTACACGCGTGCGCCCGCATCGTTCGCAGGGCGCGCAAGCGCCACCTTCGTCGCCTGTGCGTCATACGTATACGGCGCAGCGCCATTGCCGCCCGCCGGCGGCAGCGACTTCAGGTAACGCGCCATCGCAGTGACATCGGGATCGGCCATCGCCTGCGTGCTGTTGTTGATCACACTCGTCATCGAACCGAACGCCGACGCATGCTGGTTCGCGCCCGTCTTCAGGAACTGCGCGACGTCCTGTTCCGACCACCTGCCGAGCCCGACGTTATGCTCGCCGGTCAGGTTCGCCGCGAACCAGCCGTCGAGTACACCGCCGCTCAGATACACGCTGCCGGTTTCGTCGAGCGCCTTCTCCTGGAACGCGACGCCGCGCGGCGTATGACACGAACCGCAATGGCCGAGCCCCTGGATCAGGTACGCCCCACGATTCCACGCGACGTCCTTGCCGGTCTTGTCCTGGTAGACGCCCTTGTCGAGGAACACCATGTTCCAGAACATGAGCGGCCAGCGCATATTGAGCGGCCACTTGATGTCCGATTCGCGGTTCGCCTGCTTCACCGGTGCGACGCCGTGCATGAAGTACGCATAGAGCGCGCGCGTGTCGTCGTCGTTGACCTTTGCGTACGACGGATAAGGCATTGCCGGATACAGGTTGTGGCCGTCCTTCGCGACGCCCTCACGCAGCGAGCGCGAGAAATCTTCCTCCGTGTACTTGCCGATACCGGTCTCCGGGTCCGGCGTGATGTTGGTCGTGTAGATCGCGCCCATCGGCGTCGTCATCGGCAGGCCGCCGGCGAACGGCTTGCCGCGCGGCGCCGAATGGCACGCGATGCAGTCGCCGACCTTCGCGAGATAGGCACCGCGCTGCACGAGCGCATCGTCGGCGGTGGCCGCGGCGGGTTGCGTGACTGCCTGAGCGTGGGCCAGCGCCGCATACATAGCGAAGACAGCCGCGCTCACAAGCTTGAGTGTGCGATTCATGTCTGTCTCCCGTTATGCGGTCTTGAGCTGCGCGCCAACCGGCAAGTGCCGCAGCCGCTTGCCCGTCGCCGCATAGATCGCATTCGCCACCGCCGGCGCCAACGCGGAGGTACCGGGCTCGCCGATACCTCCAGGCGCTTCGGCGCTCTTCACGATATGCACCTCGATTTCCGGCGCCTGATCGATACGCAACATCCGGTAGTCGGTGAAGTTGTTCTGCTGGACGCGCCCCTCTTCGATCGTGATCTCGCTATACAGCGCCGCCGTGATGCCGAAGATAATGCCGCCCTGCACCTGCGCTTCGATCGTGTTCGGATTGACGACCATGCCGCAATCGACCGCGCACACAATGCGGTTCACCGTCACCTCGCCCTGATCGACGGTCACGTCCGCAACCATCGAGAAGAAGCTGCCGAACGCATGCATCACCGAGACGCCGCGCCCCTGCCCCTTCGGCGCGGTCGTCTTGCCCCAGTTGGCCGCGTTGGTGGCGACATCGAGCACGTTGAGCGCACGCGGCGATTTACCGAGCAGATCGCGCCGGTACTTGACGGGATCGACCTTGGCCTGCGCCGCCAGTTCGTCGATGAAACTCTCGACGACGAACGTGCCGCGCGTCGGCCCCACGCCGCGCCAGAACGCAGTCGGCACCGCGTGCGGCTCCTGGCGCACGTAGTCGACCAACTGGTTGGGCAGATCGTATGGGAGATCGGCGGCTACCTCGACCGCGTCTGGATCGAGACCGTTCTTGAACGCGGGCGGCGCGAAGCGCGCCATGATCGACGAGCCGACGATCCGGTGCTGCCACGCGACCGGCTTGCCGTTCGCGTCGAGCCCCGCCGAAATCGCGTCGTAGTAATACGGGCGATACATGTCGTGCTGAATGTCTTCCTCGCGCGTCCACACCACCTTGACCGGCACACCGAGCTGCTTGCCGACCTTCAGTGCCTGCGTGATCGCGTCGGTTTCGAGCCGCCGCCCGAACCCGCCGCCGAGCAGATAGTTGTGCACGACGATCTTCTCCGCCGGCAGCCCCGTCACCTTCACGCCGGCGTCGACTGCGCGCGTCGGCACCTGGGTGCCAACCCAGATCTCGCAGCTACCCGGTTGCACGTGCACCGTGCAGTTGATCGGCTCCATCGTTGCGTGCGCAAGGAACGGCTGCTGATAGACCGCATCGATGCGCGTCTTCGCATTCGAGAACGCGTTAGCGACATCGCCTTCCTTGCGCGCGACCGCACCGTTGTGCTGCGACGCCTCTGCGAGATCGGCGACGATCTGCTTCATCGACAGGTTGGCGCCCTCGCCTTCATTCCACTTGATGTCGAGCGCCATCACGCCGCGTTTGGCGGCCCATGTGTGGTCGCCGATCACGGCCACCGCATTGTCGATCTTCACCACCTGACGCACACCGGGGATCTTCTTCGCGTTCGTATCGTCGACGCTCGCAAGCGTGCCGCCAAACACCGGGCAATTCGCGATCGCTGCGTAGACCATGCCAGGCAGCCGTACGTCGAGCCCGAAAACGGCGGTACCGTCGACCTTCTCCGGCGAATCGAGCCGTTTGGCCGGCGTGCCGATCAGTTTGAAATCGGCGGGCTTCTTGAGCGGGACGTCCTTCGGTACCGGCAGCTTCGCAGCTGCACCGACGAGCTGGCCGTAGGCCACGTTACGGTTGCTCGCCGCGTGGATTACCTGGCCGTTCTCCGCGTGACACGACGCCGGATCGACCTGCCATTGCTGTGCCGCGGCGCCGATCAGCAGCACACGGGCGGTCGCGCCGGCACGGCGCATCGGTTCCCATGCGTAGCGGATCGACGTCGAACCGCCGGTCAGCTGGCCGCCTAGCAGCGGGTCCATGAAGAGCTTTTCGTCGGGCGGCGCGTGATCGATCGTGACGCTGTCGAGCGGCACTTCGAGTTCTTCCGCAATTAGCATCGGAATCGACGTGTACACGCCCTGGCCCATCTCGACCTTCGGGATCACGAGCGTGACCTTGCCCGCGGTATCGATCTGGATGAACGCGTTCGGCGCGAACACGCCGCTCTGCGCGGTTTCATTCCCGTCGCCACCGATCACCGTTTTGCGAAGTGCAGCGGTACCGCCCTGGCTAGCCGCCGGCAGGCTGAAACCGAGCAACAGGCCACCGCCGGTCGCTACGCCAACCGTGACACCGAATTTGAGGAACGTGCGACGTGTGATGCGCGACCCGTCGGTCGCGCGTGATGCGCCGTTTTGCGCATCGAGCAGTCCTTGGGACATGTCACGCCTCCTTCGCAGCGTGCTTGATCGCTGCGCGGATGCGGTTGTAGGTGCCGCAGCGGCAGATGTTGCCTGCCATTGCGGCATCGATGTCCGCATCGGAAGGGCTGACGTTCTGTGCAAGCAGCGACGCCGCCGACATGACCTGTCCGGACTGACAGTAGCCGCACTGCACCACGTCGAGCTGCCGCCATGCCTGCTGGACTTTCTTGCCAGCGGGCGTGTCGCCAACCGCTTCGATCGTCGTGATCTTGCGGTCGCCGACGGCTGCCGCGGGCAGCACGCATGACCGGACCGCCACGCCGTCGAGATGGACCGTACAGGCGCCGCACTGCGCAATACCGCAGCCGAACTTGGTGCCGGTCAGACCGATCAGATCGCGCAGCACCCATAGCAGAGGCATGTCGGGAGGCGCGTCGACGGTGTGGGTCTGACCGTTGATGGTGAGCGTTGTCATGGGCTGCTCCGGTTGTGGGGTTGTTGTTTATTGATCGTGAGTCGAGGGTGGGTCGACTGTCTTGCTGGCCGGTTTGTACGCCGGCACGACACTAAAATGCGGCGACTCGCTCAATCTATTCTGCAAGAGACGCCAATAGACCCTGATACAGTGAAGCGATCCAGCCGTTGAAGAGCGCACTGCCCGGTAGACTGCCCGTGCAGAAGAGGTGCGATGATTGTAGCGCTGCGGGAAAAGCGGCGTCGATGGATATTGCAGTTGTAGTGGCGGCGACTGGAACCATATATAGAGCGAGCCCACGATTCGCCGCTAAACCATTTCGATCTATCCGCACGGAGCCGAACCATGAACGAAGCACAAGCCATCCAGTTTCTGTCGGACGTGCGCAAGCCGCTGCTCGCGCTGCACAAGTCGATTCTCGATCACGAGCGCGCAGCGTATGAGCAGGAGTTCGGTCCCGCTACGCCGGCTGCGTTCCTGCAGGTGCTGATCAATGGGTCGGGGTTTCGCTGGTTGTCGGCGCTGTCGACGACGATTGCGAACGTCGATGAAGTGCTCGACGACGACAAGGCGACTGCGGCGGATCGTATTGCTGCCGCGCAGTCGGTGGGTGCGCTCTTTTCGGCGGATACGCCGAATAACGCGTTTCTTGAGCGCTATCTGCCGTTGCTGCAGGCGAGCCCGGCGGTGCTGCATGAGCATGGTCGGGTTGCGCAGGTGCTGCGTGGGCTTGAATGACGATGATGCATTGACGCTGGCGCTGCGCTTCGATCATGAAACGCAGCGCCCTCCTGGAAGTGCTCACCTTGATCGTGATCAGCGGCGAGCACTCCGTTACCAGGCTCAGGTCCTTCGTCACGCTTCACGACAGGTTGATCAGCGATGACGCCAGCAACGACTGGGTATAAGGATGCGACGGTGTGCGCAGCACATCGAGCGTATCACCGGATTCAACAATGCGCCCCGACTTCATCACGATCACACGATGCGCCATCGCGCGCATCACCGCCAGATCGTGCGTGATGAACAGATAGCTCAGCTGGTACTTCTTCTGCAGTTTCGTCAGCAGGTTCAGTACCTGCTTCTGGATCGATACGTCGAGCGCACTGGTCGGCTCGTCGAGTACGAGCAGTTCCGGTTCGACCGCGAGTGCGCGTGCAATCGCGATCCGCTGACGCTGGCCGCCTGAGAATTCGTGCGGATAGCGCACCATCGATTCGGCCGGCATGCCCACTTCCTCGAGTAGCGCGGCAACGCGGCCGCGCCGCTCTTTCGTCTCGACGTTTTTATGATGCACGGCCAGCCCTTCACCGATGATCTGTTCGACGGTCATGCGCGGCGAGAGCGAGCCAAACGGGTCCTGAAACACCACCTGCATGCGCGCGCACAGTTCGCGCCGCTCGCGGCTCTGCCCTGACTTCGGCAACGGGATGCCGTCGATGCGGATCTCGCCGGTCGCGGGACGCTGCAATCCGAGCACAGTTGCCGCCAGCGTCGATTTACCCGATCCTGACTCGCCCACGATGCCCAGCGTTTCCCCGCGTTTGAGATTCAGGTCAAGCTCGTGCACCGCGCGGAACGTTGCGCGGCCAAACATCGAACGCCAGCCTTTGGCCGGAATCCGGTAGTCGATTGCGAGCTTTTCCACGTCGAGCAGCGTGCGTGCATCCGGTTCGATCGCATCGATTGCGCGCTGCGGTTCGCTGTCCAGCAGCCGCTTCGTGTACGGATGCTGCGGGTTCGAGAACAGCTCTTCGGTGGTGTTGGTTTCCACCAGCACGCCCTTTTCCATCACCGCCACGCGCTGTGCGAAGCGTTTGACCAGGTTCAGGTCGTGCGTGATCAGCAGCACGGCCATGCCGCGGTCGGCCGCTTCCTGCTCCTGCAGGCCGATCAGCAGGTCGACGATCTGCTGGCGCACGGTCACGTCGAGCGCAGTGGTCGGCTCGTCGGCGAGCAGCAGACGCGGCCGGCACGCGAGCGCCATCGCGATCATCGCGCGCTGGCGCTGGCCGCCCGAGAGCTGGTGCGGAAAACTGTCGATCCGCCGCTCCGGCTCGGGAATGCCGGTGCGTTTAAGCAGTTCGATACCGCGTTGACGGGCTGCATTGGGTCTTAAACCCTCGTGCAACCGTAAGCTTTCTGCAATCTGCTTGCCGATCGTATAGAGCGGATTGAGCGCGGTCATCGGTTCCTGAAACACCATTGCGACGTCCGCACCGCGGATACCGCGCATCTGCTGCTCGGTCTTCTGCAGCAGGTCATCGCCGTCGAGCAGGATGCGCCCGCTCAGTTCCGCCTGGGCGACGAGCCGCAGGATGGACAGTGCCGTGACGCTCTTGCCCGAGCCCGATTCGCCGACGAGTGCCACGCGTTCACCGCGCCCGATCGACAGGCTCAGATCCTGCACCGCAACCTTGTCGCCAAAGCGCACCGAGAAGCGGTCGATTTCCAGTAGGGGCTGACTCATCACTTGCCTCCGCCGAATGCCGAACCACGCATGCGCGTATCGAGTGCGTTACGCAGCGCATCGCCCATGAAGGTCAGCAGCAGCAGCGTGATCACGAGCGCCGAGAACGCCGAGATCGAGATCCACCACGCATCGAGGTTGTTCTTGCCCTCCTGCAGCAGCTCACCGAGGCTTGGGGTGGGCGGCGGCACGCCGAGACCCAGGAAGTCGAGACTGGTCAGCGAGAGGATCGCGGCACTCATGCGGAACGGCAAAAAGGTGATGACCGGTGTCAGGCTGTTGGGCAGCACGTGGCGCCACATGATCTGCCAGTTCGTGAGCCCCATCGTGCGGGCGGCCTTCACGTAGTCGAGCGAGCGGTTACGCAGGAATTCGGCACGTACGTAGTCGGACAGGACCAGCCAGCCGAACATCGACAGCAGGATGAACAGCAGCCACAGCGTCGGCTCGAAGATCGAGGCGAAGATGATCAGCAGGTAGAGGTCTGGCATCGAACTCCAGATTTCGATCAGGCGCTGGCCGATCAGGTCGGTGCGCCCTCCGTAGAAGCCCTGCACCGCCCCTGTCAGTACGCCGAGCAATACCCCCGATACCGTCAGCGCGAGCGCCATCAGCACCGACAGCCGGAAACCGTACAGCAGGCGCGAGAGCACATCGCGCCCGAACTGGTCGGTCCCGAGCCAGTTGGTGGCCGAAGGCGGCGCCGGAAACGGGTGCGCGGCGAAGTAATCGATGGTGTCGTAGTGGTAGTGATTGGGCGGATAGATCGCGAAGTTACCCTTCGATTCGAGCCGCGAGCGGATATACGGATCGAGGTAGTTCGCGCGCGCCGGAAAGTCGCCGCCAAACACCAGCTCCGAATAGTCCTTCACGATCGGAAAGTAGTAATGCCCTTCATAGCGCACGACAAGCGGACGATCATTCGCCAGCAGCTCGCCAAAGAGGCTGATGACAAACAGCGCACCGAAGATGATGAGGCTCCAGTAACCGAGCCGCTGCTGTCTGAAGCGCCACCAGGTGCGCCGCCACGGTGAAGGTGACGGCGCCTGGGTGACGACCGCGGACTCAGTGGTCCATGCGGTTGAACTGGATGCGGGGGTCGACGAGGACATAGCAGACGTCAGCAATAAGTTTGGTTACGAGGCCGATCAGCGTGAACAGGAACAGCGAGCCGAGCACCACGGGATAGTCGCGGCGGATCACGGAGTCGTAGGACAGCTGACCCATGCCGTTGAGCGAGAAGAGCGTTTCGATGAGCAGGTTGCCGTTCAGGAAGGCACCGACGAAGGCGGCCGGCAGACCGGTCAGCAGCGGAATGGCCGCGTTGCGCAGCACGTGCTTCCACAGCACGTCACGCTCGGCGGCCCCCTTGGCACGCGCGGTCAGCACATATTGCCGGCCGATCTCCTCGAGGAAGGTGTTCTTGGTGAGGATCGTGACGATCGCGAAGTTGCCGACCACCGACGCAGTGACCGGCAATGCGATGTGCCACAGGTAGTCGAGTATCTTGCCCACGACGCTCAGGTCGCTGAAGTTGTCCGAGGTGATGCCGCGCATCGGGAACACCTGCCAGAACGTGCCGCCACCGAACAGCATGATCAGCAGCACGCCGAGCACGAAGCCGGGTATCGCGTAACCGGCGAGCACCAGTACGCTCGTTACCGTGTCGAAGCGCGAGCCGTTGCGCACCGCCTTTGCGATCCCGAGCGGCACCGATATCAGGTAGGTGAGCAGCACCGTCCATAACCCAAGCGTGATCGACACGGGCAGCTTCGAGCGGATCACATCCCACACGCTGTCGTGCTGGTAGTAGGACTGGCCGAGGTTGAAGGTCGCATAGTTCTTGAGCATCAGCACGTAACGCGTGAGCGGCGGCTTGTCGAAGCCGAACTCCTTCTTGATCTGTTCGATCTGCTGAGGGTCGACGCCCTGGCTGCCGTGATAGCCGCCCCCGCCCGCCCCCGCCTCTCCGCCACGGCTGGTGCCGTGGCGGAGTTGCATCATCACCTGTTCGACCGGCCCACCCGGCACGAACTGTGTGACGACGAAGGTCAGCGTGACGACGCCGAGTAGCGTGGGCACCATTAGCAACAAACGTCTGAGTATGTAGGTGAGCATCGTTTCGTCCTCGCTAGTGCGCTGCACCGGACGACGCCGGCTGCTTCTCGTACCAGTAGTTGATGATCCAGTCTTCGTATTGATACGAATCCGGCACGATCTTCGGATGATCGAACGTGCTCTTGTATGCGATCCGCGCGTTCGGCAGGTAGTACTCGGGGACGAGGATGTACATATTGATCAGCACCCGATCCAGCGCATGGATCGCGGTTTCGAGGTCGTCGAGCGATTGCGCGTTGAGCGCCGCGGCGATCAGCGCATCGACAGCCTTCGAACGCACGCCAGGATAATTCTCCGAGCCAGGTTGCGACGCCGCCGCACTGCCGAACCGACGTGTCAGTTCCGCGCCCGGAATCGTCACCGGGTTGTAGATCAGCGTCGTCATGTCGTACTCGAAATTGTCGAGCCGCTTCTGATACAGCGCGCTGTCGATCTCGCGCAGATGGGCCTGGATGCCGAGCATCGCGAGTGCCTGCGTATACGGCAGGATGACGCGGTCCATCCCGGGCTGGTCGTCCATGATCTCGATCGTCATCGCCGTGCCGTTCGCATCGCGCAGTGCGCCGTCGCGATAGTGCCAGCCGGCCTGCGCGAGCAGATCACGTGCCTCGAGCAGGTTCGCACGCTGCGAACGCGGCGGCAGTGTCGACGGTTGCTGGGTCATCGGCCCGAACACCTCGGCGGGCAGCTCGGCGCGAAACGGCTCGAGCAATGTGAGTTCCTTGTCGGTCGGCACGCCGGTCGCCTTGAATGGGCTCGCCTCCCAGAAGCTGTTGGTGCGCCGGTACTGGTCGGAGAACATCATCCGGTTCATCCAGTCGTAGTCGAACGCGAGTGTCAGTGCGTGACGTACTCGCACATCCTTGAACATCGGTCTGCGCATATTGATCAGCAGGCCCTGCATCTGCGCAGGACCATCCGGGAAGGTGGCTCTCTTCAGCATCCCGTTGCGAAAATTCTTGCCGACGTACTTGCGTGCCCACGTGCTCGAGCTGTACTCCATGCGTGCGTCCGTGTCGCCCGCCTTGAACGCCTCGAGCTGCGTGTAGTGATCCAGATAGAGCTTGAACAGGACGCGCTGGAAGCGGAACATCCCGCGCCGGGTCGGCAGGTTCGCTGCCCAGTAGTTCGGAATGCGGACATACGAAATCTGCTTGTCGTTCTGACGCCGATCGATCAGATACGCGCCACTGGCGATCGGCGGCACGTTCGCGATCTGGTCGAACGGTGGACGCTTGCCGTTCGCGTCCATCCCCCACTTCGGCGAGAACACTGGCAGGTCGCCTGCGATCAGCGGCGCGCTGCGATCGGCGCGAACAAAGTCGAAGCGGATCGTCTGCCGGTCGACGACAGTCGCCCGCTTGATAATCGAGAACTGCGCACTGACGACCGGCGACACTTGCGGACTGGTCAGCGTGTCGAACGAATACTTGACGTCGGCGGCGGTGATTGGATCGCCGTTCGAGAAGCGTGCGGCCGGATTCACATGGAAGGTCGCGGACAGACTGTCCGGCGCCACTTCGACGTTGTCGGCGATCAGCGCATACGACGACGCCAGTTCGTCCCAGCTGCGCTGCATCAGCGTGTCGAACATCAGAATCTGGATGTCAGGCGCGGGAGAACCTCGCAGGAGGAACGGATTCAGCGAATCGTAGCTCTGCGCGGGGCCATAGTTTTCGTAGTTCAGGGTGCCGTTGGCCGGCGCGTTGGGGTCCGCATAGTCGAAATGCGTGAAACCGGGCGGGTATTTCGGCTGGCCGTACTGCGCGAGCCCAGAGACAGCCAGCGCCGCATCCGGCGCCATGACGCATGCCGTGAGCGCCACTAGCAGCGCGGCGGCTGCCCGCGTGACCTGCTTCGCACGCGATGTTACAAATTTCATCATCCGTCCGGTCGTGAATGCGTGGATATATGAATACGTCGGCACGCGGCCGACGTTGAATCGATACGACGCCATCAGGCCCGACACATTCACTGCGCATCGAACCCGGCTGGCTGTCAAGCAAATGAAGCGGGCCGTTCCCGCCGATAACCGGAGACTGGAACGGCCCGTCAGATGCCTGCTAGGCGTGAGGCTACATCAGAATTTATAAGTCGCGCCAATTTGCGCAAAACGGCCGATGTACGTGTAGAGCGACGAATCGTAGCCTGTCTGGTAGCTCGAGTTCATGTAGACCGGATCGAACGGCGGTGCGCGGTTGAAGATGTTGTCGATACCGGCATACAGTGTCCAGTGCTTGAAGCCCGTGTAGCTGAAGAACAGATTGAACTGGCTATACGACGCCACACTGCTCTGCATGTTCGGATACTGGCCCGACGCAAGGATCGCCTGTGTGTACGGACCCGTGTACTGCCAGGTCAGCGTTGCGTTCCACCGGTTCTGGTAGCTCCAGCCCAGGTTCGTATTGCCCTTCCAGCGCGGGAAGCTGCCGCCGAACGGCTGGTTGAGCGAACCGTTGTTACCCGCGAAGTCGGTCGATACGCCACCCACCGGCATCTTGAAGTGCCACACGTATGCCCAGTCGCCGGACAGCGTGAAGGTACCGATCTTCGTCG